>NZ_JBHTJN010000007.1:0-1537 GCF_042675725.1 Seminibacterium arietis | reverse complement strand
GTTTTGGATGGACTCGCGGCCTATCAGCTTGTTGGTGGGGTAATGGCCTACCAAGGCGACGACGGGTAGCCGGCCTGAGAGGGTGACCGGCCACACTGGGACTGAGACACGGCCCAGACTCCTACGGGAGGCAGCAGTGGGGAATATTGCACAATGGGCGCAAGCCTGATGCAGCGACGCCGCGTGAGGGATGACGGCCTTCGGGTTGTAAACCTCTTTCAGTAGGGAAGAAGCGAAAGTGACGGTACCTGCAGAAGAAGCGCCGGCTAACTACGTGCCAGCAGCCGCGGTAATACGTAGGGCGCAAGCGTTATCCGGAATTATTGGGCGTAAAGAGCTCGTAGGCGGTTTGTCGCGTCTGCCGTGAAAGTCCGGGGCTCAACTCCGGATCTGCGGTGGGTACGGGCAGACTAGAGTGATGTAGGGGAGACTGGAATTCCTGGTGTAGCGGTGAAATGCGCAGATATCAGGAGGAACACCGATGGCGAAGGCAGGTCTCTGGGCATTAACTGACGCTGAGGAGCGAAAGCATGGGGAGCGAACAGGATTAGATACCCTGGTAGTCCATGCCGTAAACGTTGGGCACTAGGTGTGGGGGACATTCCACGTTTTCCGCGCCGTAGCTAACGCATTAAGTGCCCCGCCTGGGGAGTACGGCCGCAAGGCTAAAACTCAAAGGAATTGACGGGGGCCCGCACAAGCGGCGGAGCATGCGGATTAATTCGATGCAACGCGAAGAACCTTACCAAGGCTTGACATGAACTAGTAAGGCGCAGAGATGCGTCCCCCACTTTGTGGCTGGTTTACAGGTGGTGCATGGTTGTCGTCAGCTCGTGTCGTGAGATGTTGGGTNCGTGAGATGTTGGGTTAAGTCCCGCAACGAGCGCAACCCTCGTTCTATGTTGCCAGCACGTGATGGTGGGGACTCATAGGAGACTGCCGGGGTCAACTCGGAGGAAGGTGGGGACGACGTCAAATCATCATGCCCCTTATGTCTTGGGCTTCACGCATGCTACAATGGCCGGTACAAAGGGTTGCGATACTGTGAGGTGGAGCTAATCCCAAAAAGCCGGTCTCAGTTCGGATTGGGGTCTGCAACTCGACCCCATGAAGTCGGAGTCGCTAGTAATCGCAGATCAGCAACGCTGCGGTGAATACGTTCCCGGGCCTTGTACACACCGCCCGTCAAGTCACGAAAGTTGGTAACACCCGAAGCCGGTGGCCTAACCCCTTGTGGGAGGGAGCTGTCGAAGGTGGGACTGGCGATTGGGACTAAGTCGTAACAAGGTAGCCGTACCGGAAGGTGCGGCTGGATCACCTCCTTTCTAAGGAGCGCCTACAAAGCCTGGTCATCATGTATGTGGTGGGTGGGGTTTGTCAGGAGGATAGTTCGTTGCGCAGACGAAAGTTCTGCGGCGGACTGCTCATGGGTGGAATATCAACGGATAGGTGCCTGCTGGTGCTGGTGGTGGTGTGAGTACGGACTGATCCTCCTTGTGGGGGTTGGGTTCCTGGAAAGCGTCGCTTCTGGTGGGTG
>NZ_JBHTJN010000006.1:0-1361 GCF_042675725.1 Seminibacterium arietis | reverse complement strand
GTTAGTCCTCGCTTCCACATCCGGCCTATCAACCCAGTGGTCTGGCTGGGGGCCTCTCACACACAATGGTGTATGGAAATCTCATCTTGAAGCGAGCTTCCCGCTTAGATGCTTTCAGCGGTTATCCCATCCGAACGTAGCTAATCAGCGGTGCACTTGGCAGTACAACTGACACACCAGAGGTTCGTCCGTCCCGGTCCTCTCGTACTAAGGACAGCCCTTCTCAAATTTCCTGCGCGCGCAGCGGATAGGGACCGAACTGTCTCACGACGTTCTAAACCCAGCTCGCGTACCGCTTTAATGGGCGAACAGCCCAACCCTTGGGACCTACTCCAGCCCCAGGATGCGACGAGCCGACATCGAGGTGCCAAACCATGCCGTCGATATGGACTCTTGGGCAAGATCAGCCTGTTATCCCCGAGGTACCTTTTATCCGTTGAGCGACGGCCATTCCACAATGTACCGCCGGATCACTAGTCCCGACTTTCGTCCCTGCTCGAGATGTCTCTCTCACAGTCAAGCTCCCTTGTGCACTTACACTCGACACCTGATTGCCAACCAGGCTGAGGGAACCTTTGGGCGCCTCCGTTACTTTTTAGGAGGCAACCGCCCCAGTTAAACTACCCATCAGGCACTGTCCCTGACCCGGATTACGGGCCGAAGTNTACACAAGCCACTCCGAACACCAATACCAAACTATAGTAAAGGTCTCGGGGTCTTTCCGTCCTGCTGCGCGTAACGAGCATCTTTACTCGTACTGCAATTTCGCCGAGTTTATGGTTGAGACAGCGGGGAAGTCGTTACTCCATTCGTGCAGGTCGGAACTTACCCGACAAGGAATTTCGCTACCTTAGGATGGTTATAGTTACCACCGCCGTTTACTGGGGCTTAAATTCTCAGCTTCGCCCATAACAGGCTAACCGGTCCTCTTAACCTTCCAGCACCGGGCAGGAGTCAGTCCGTATACATCGTCTTGCGACTTCGCACGGACCTGTGTTTTTAGTAAACAGTCGCTTCCCCCTGGTCTCTGCGGCCCCGATCCCCTCCCACCAGCGTGTGGTGTTCAAGGTTGGGGCCCCCCTTCTCCCGAAGTTACGGGGGCATTTTGCCGAGTTCCTTAACCATAATTCTCTCGATCGCCTTAGTATTCTCTACCTGATCACCTGTGTCGGTTTGGGGTACGGGCGGCTAAAACCTCGCGTCGATGCTTTTCTCGGCAGCATAGGATCACCAAATCCCCCCAAACGGGGGTCCCATCAGATCTCAGGCATCATGAACAGCGGATTTGCCTACCGTTCGCCCTACATCCTTAGACCGGGACAACCATCGCCCGGCTTGGCTACCTTCCTGCGTCACACCTG
>NZ_JBHTJN010000005.1:0-1060 GCF_042675725.1 Seminibacterium arietis | reverse complement strand
CGGCGCGGAATCACTTGACCAGTGAGCTATTACGCACTCTTTTAAGGATGGCTGCTTCTAAGCCAACCTCCTGGTTGTCTTCGCAACTCCACATCCTTTCCCACTTAGCACACGCTTAGGGGCCTTAGTTGGTGGTCTGGGCTGTTTCCCTCTCGACTATGAAGCTTATCCCCCACAGTCTCACTGCTACGCTCTCACTTACCGGCATTCGGAGTTTGGCTGACGTCAGTAACCTTGTAGGGCCCATTAGCCATCCAGTAGCTCTACCTCCAGCAAGAAACACGCAACGCTGCACCTAAATGCATTTCGGGGAGAACCAGCTATCACGAAGTTTGATTGGCCTTTCACCCCTACCCACAGCTCATCCCCTCCATTTTCAACTGAAGTGGGTTCGGTCCTCCACGACGTCTTACCGTCGCTTCAACCTGGCCATGGGTAGATCACTTCGCTTCGGGTCTAGATCACGCCACTGCAACGCCCTATTCAGACTCGCTTTCGCTACGGCTTCCCCACACGGGTTAACCTCGCNTAACCTCGCGACGTAACACTAACTCGCAGGCTCATTCTTCAAAAGGCACGCCGTCACACCCATACGACCACAAGGGCCGCAGATGCTCCGACGGATTGTAAGCACACGGTTTCAGGTACTGTTTCACTCCCCTCCCGGGGTACTTTTCACCTTTCCCTCACGGTACTGGTCCGCTATCGGTCATTAGGGAGTATTTAGGCTTATCAGGTGGTCCTGACAGATTCACACGGGATTTCTCGGGCCCCGTGCTACTTGGGATACTCATCCGGGCGGCACAAAACATTACGGTTACGGGGCTCACACCCTCTCTGGCCGGCCTTTCAAGACCGTTCACCTATGCCTGCACATCACACCCCACTGGTCCGGCAGAACCAATACGGAAAGTCCCACAACCCCGACCATGCAACGCCCGCCGGCTATCACACATGGAACGGTTTAGCCTGATCCGCGTTCGCTCGCCACTACTAACGGAATCACTATTGTTTTCTCTTCCTGCGGGTACTGAGATGTTTCACTTCCCCGCGTTCCCCC
>NZ_JBHTJN010000004.1:0-354490 GCF_042675725.1 Seminibacterium arietis | reverse complement strand
TATCACTAGCATTTATTATGTTACTTGCTATCATCTAAAGTAGAATAAAAAATAATCAATTAATAGCATTATGCTATTATCTTTCTTGTAAAGCAAGAAAGATAAATCAATTACTGAATATTAATAATATTGTAGCTTGGAGGAAAAAATGAAATTAAAACTTTCGAGTATAGTACTTATGTCTATTATTTTAGCTGGATGCGTTACTCATAGAGTGGGTGGATATACTTTAATGAGTTCAAAGAATGTTAATCTTAATACAGGTAAATTAATGACGACCATGGAACGAGTGAGAGAAGTACATACTAATTTAAATTATGCTAGATTTGATGAAGCAACAGATCGAACTATTCAAACTAATAAATGTGCTGTTGCATTATCCGATGTAGAAACTTATGCAAAACCTAGTTTTATAACAGTTACAGCTATTGTAGAAGGTAATCTTGTTATTGATAGAAATTTACCAGGTTGTGCAGCAAAATAGCTAGATCAGTATAATGAATGCTGTAGATAGAAACAATATTGTCTCTGAGGCGGAGAACTTTATCTAAAACATACCTTTAGTCCTGAAAGGACTAAAGGCACGGAGCGTTCACAATTATTAAGTTCTTGTTACACTAAATAATTAAATTGCCCAACCACCTAAATAAAAGAGAATTAAGGCAATAGCAATGATAATAGTACCTATATTGAGCTTTTTAAATTCACCACTAATTATCCGTCCTATTACTAAAGATGCAAATCCTAGCATGATACCAGTCACTATATTAGCAGTAAGAACAATAAATACTGCACAGATTAAGCCACTCATTGAGCCAACAAAGTCGGAAAAATCTAATTTACTTACATTGCTTAGCATTAATAAACCGACATACATTAAAGCAGGTGCTGTAGCATAAACTGGTACAAGACCAGCCAGAGGTTGAAAGAATAGCATTAGTAAGAACAATATTCCGACTATTACTGCCGTTATACCAGTTTTTCCACCCGCTGCTGTACCTGCTGCTGATTCGATATATACGGCTGCAGGAGCTGTACCGAAAATACCTGAAAGTAAGCTACTTACGGAATCAGAAGTTAAGGCTTTTCCACCATTAATAATTTGACCATCTTTATCTAATAAATTAGCTTGACTTGCAACTGCACTAATTGTACCAGTAGCATCAAAAACAGCAGTCATTACTAATGCGAATACTACAGGTAAAATGGCTGGCTGTAATGCTCCGATTAAATCCATTTCTAAAAATAGGGATTTTTCTCCAAAAGTTGGCATTTTAAAAATTTGGCCGTTAAATTTGACATTAGGATCGAATATTAAGCCTATAATAGTAATGGCGATGATCACCCATAGAATTGCCCCTTTAACACGCATCTTTTCTAACCCTATAATAACAGCTAATCCAAAAAGTGAAATTAACACAGGAAAAGAAACAAAATTACCTAATTTTACGGGCATGCCAGCTTGATTACTTACTACAATTCCAACACCATTAGTAGCGATTAATAATAAAAATAAACCGATACCGATTCCAGCTCCATGAGCAATACTAGAAGGTAGATTTTTTAAAATCCAGGACCGAATTCCTGTAGCGGAGATAAGAGTGAATACAATCCCCATAAAGAATACTGCACCTAAGGCAACAGGCACGCTAACATTTTGTCCTAAAACCAAACTAAATGCAGTGAAAGCAGTAAGAGAAATAGCACAGCCAATCCCCATAGGAGCGTTTGCCCATAACCCAATTAAAATTGATCCAAATCCTGAAACCAAGCAAGTAGCAATAAAAACACTTTCCACTGAGAATCCAGCCGAACCTAACATGTTTGGAACAACAATAATAGAATAGACCATTGCCAAAAATGTAGTTAATCCAGCAATAATTTCTTGGCGCCAATTAGAGCCACGTTGAGTTAGTTCGAAATGATTTTCTAAAGACATAAATTACCTTTTGATTAATTGAAAAATAATAAATAAATAAAAAATTACCGTATTTTACCCTAAATTATTAAATAGTAAACGTTTGCTTTAATAATTTTAACTTTAAAATGTTAAAGTGCGGTCTATTTTGAAGTAAAGTTTTACTCTATCTAATCGTCTGTATTTAGAGTTTATATTCTTAAAATAAAAAGCAATGTTTGACACTATTACACCAAATTATTTGGAAAAATATTATTAAGTTTGCGATCAGAATCGCAAAAAAGAAAAGAATTTTTTATCACATAATGATTTTGCGGTAGGCTAGTTAGAAAAATATGGAGTAAATCTCATGGGAGAAAATGAAATTTTGATGAGACTACTACAAATTCCAAAACTTGGAGCAAGTAGTATCCAAAAGATTCTAACACAAACCTCTATCACAGAATTAGTCAATTATGATTCTGAGATCTTTTCACAAATGGGTTGGAATTCGATACAAATAAACCGATGGTTTAATCCTCAGCATAAATATATTGATCCTGCGTTAGAATGGGCTACAAAGAGCGGTAATAGAATTATTAATTTTTATGATCCCGAGTATCCATTTTTATTAAAAGAAATTGCAACTGCACCACCTATTTTATTTGTAAAAGGCAACGCAAGCATTCTTTCCAGTAATCAAATTGCTATAGTGGGGAGTCGTCATTGTTCGCACTATGGAGAATGTTGGGCAAAATACTTTGCGACAGAACTTTGCCTTGCTGGTTTTGTAATTACTAGCGGTTTGGCATTAGGAATAGACGGGTTTTGTCATCAGGCAATAGTTGATATAAAGGGACAGACAATAGCTGTTTTGGGGGGTGGTATAGATCGAATGTATCCTGCTAAACATCGAAATTTAGCCAATCAAATTGTAGAGAACAATGGGGCGATAATTTCGGAATTTTTGCCAGATCAACCACCAATAGCAGAAAATTTCCCTCGTCGTAATCGTATTATTAGCGGGTTATCAATAGGAACATTAGTAATTGAAGCAACAGATAAAAGTGGATCACTTATTACTGCACGATACGCTTTAGAGCAGAATAGAGAAGTTTTTGCTTTACCTGGCAATATTCAAAATAAGTTTAGTCAAGGTTGTCATAAATTGATCAAGCAAGGTGCGTTATTAGTAGAAAATGTGCAAGATATTGTGGAAAATCTACCGCACTTTTCTTTTAACCAAAGCCCTGTATTACCGAATTCTAAAACAGTTCCAATACCCGTTGAGCCAAAGCTACTGCCAACTCCTTCTTACCCTGAGCTTTACGAAAAAATTAGTTATACGCCAGTGACGCTAGACGATCTTGCTACAGAAACAGGATTGACTGTAGATCTATTGTTAATTCAACTACTTGAACTAGAGCTACAAGAACTTTTGATTTGTGAAAATGGACTGTATCGGCGTGCTTAAATTAAAATTATCAAGTGATAACATGAATAATAAAATGTTTTTATTTATTTTTTAATTTAATTTTTTATAAGATTAGCATTAATTCTTTAAACTCTAGATCGAAATTTGACTACCAATGTACCCTAAAAATCAGATGAAATATGAAAAAGTGTCAGCACATTGGTAGTATTTAATGATAGTATCTATTCCTCGTTGTGCATAAAACTCAAAAAACTATTGGCATTGCTAACGTTGTTGTATGATCTATCAGATTATACGGCTATTTAAATGAATCTTTTAAACTTTCGTCAGCCCGCCGTGATTCTCCTTTATGTTGTAATTTATTAAGTTGGCGTTCTAATTTTTCCTCTACTTCTCCAATAGCTTTGTACATGTCATCACATTCACTACTAGCAAATAGATTTCCTAGTGGAGTATGGATAGAAGCCTCTACTGAGAAACCTTTTGGTGTTTTATTTAAGATAAAATGAGGATTAATTAACTGAGTTTGCCATTTGCCTAACTTGGCAAGTTTTTCTTCTATATGGGTACGGATTGCAGGGGTGATTTCCATTTGTTTACTTGTGATATTTAGTGTCATAGCATTTCCCTCTTTTAAGATATGTAATGATGAGTATCGCTACCCTTTATGAAAAATTCTTAGTATCAAAATAGCCTTGTTAGAGAAAGTTTTCAAGGGGTTCATGCATAAATTTATATTAATTTTTAAAAATTATGATCTAGGTAGAAGTTTTACAAAAATTCGCTTATTTTTTTAATAAAAAATTGTTATGATTGTGAAGATAAATTATTAAAGGCCACTTTAAGTAGCCTTTTTATTTTGGGTTTTGTGTTGAATTTATGCTATTTCTAGGACTTTCTCTACATTTTCATTTTTCAAACGAACAAAATAATTTTTAGTTTCTTCAATTACTATATGGCGTAAACCGATCAATGCGATAAGATTTGGAAATGCCATCAATCCATTCACAATATCTGCTAAGATCCAAATAGTATTAAGATGAATGAATGCACCACAACTGACGAGTGCGATAAAGAATATACGATAAATGCGTATACCACGTACACCAGTGAGATATACAAAACATCGCTCACCGTAGTAGCACCAACCTAAAATAGTAGTGAACGCAAAAAATAGCAATCCAATAGTGACAATAGTTCCACCAGCCGCATGCCCCAAACCTTTAGAAAAGGCTAAATTAGTAACAGATACACCTGCTACATCAGATTGCCATGAGCCAGTAATTACTAATACTAGTCCAGTCATTGCACAGATGATGATAGTGTCAAAAAAAGTTCCTGTCATGGAAATTAATCCTTGACGAACAGGTTCTTTCGTCTGTGCAGCCGCGGCAGCAATAGGGGCACTACCTAAACCTGATTCATTAGAGAAAATCCCTCGAGCTGCACCTGATTGAATTGCTTTCATCACAGTATAGCCTAAAGTACCACCTAATGCAGATTCAGGATTAAAAGCACTATTGAAAATTAGTCCGATTGCTTCAGGGACGAGTTGCCAGTTCAGTAAAATGATGATAGTTGAAGTTAGCACATATAGTATCGCCATAAAAGGAACAATAACAGATGCGACATTGGCAATTCGTTTTACACCTCCTAAAATAATTAAACCAACAAGTGCGGTCATAATCACGGAAGTAATGATGACTGGAATATTAAAGGTATCTTGCATTGCATGAGTAATAGCTTGAATTTGTGGGAATGTTCCTATACCAAAAAATGCAACTAGCAAACCAAATAAAGCAAATAATTTTGCTAGCCATTTTAATCCCAATCCTCGTTCAATATAGTACATTGGTCCACCGACCATGAAACCTTGCTTATCACGTACTCGATATTTTACAGCAAGTAAACATTCAGCATATTTTGTTGCCATTCCTAACAAGGCAATTAGCCACATCCAAAAAATAGCACCAGGTCCACCAGCTTGCACGGCGGTTGCTACACCAACTATATTACCCGTGCCTATTGTTGCTGCAAGTGCGGTACAAAGTGCTGCAAATGCTGATACATCGCCTTTTTGATTTTTCCCATTTTCTTTTTTAAATAAATAGCTTAAAGCTTTTGGTAAATGGATAATTTGAATAAAACCAAGTCGGATAGTTAAATAAATACTCGTACCAGATAATAAAATAAGAAGAATTGGTCCCCAAACAAATGAGTTTATTGATGATAAAATTGTTTCCAATGACATATGAGAATTCCCCGTAAAAAACAAATTACAAGGAGGCTAAAAGAGTAGTAAAAAATAAATAAGCCTACGTACAGAACGTACTTATGCTTATAAATCTTGAGTTTCTTCTGCCCCTGTCCTTTTGCCTGAGCGTTTGAAGTGCGGTGAAAACCACGTACTTTTGCGCCTTCGGCGTCCATTTTGTGCAATCTTGCAACATTGGATCTCTCCAAGGGTTCGTCTGGTAACAGTCCTCGCTAATTATTTAGCACCTGAAAGATTTTACCTCGTCGGTGTAGAGTTAATTCCCTACTCTCCAGCTACCTTCATCCGAACATGCTTTTTAAAGCGAAAGAATTCTAACAAGATAAATTTAAATTCACAACATGCAATTTAAAAATTAGGGCGATTATTTATTTTATAATTTAAATAATATCCTCAATTCGATAGTTTTTTCATTTTAATCTTGAGGAATATCATCGGATGTGTCAACAGTGAAAGTCATTTCTTGCCCAGGAATAGCTTTTTCTTCTGCCGCCCATTCTCCTAGATCAATTAATTGACAACGCTTACTACAAAATGGACGAAATGGGCTTTTTATTGACCATTCAACTGGTTTCTTACACATAGGGCAAGATACTTCAAAAATATCATCTATCATTTTTTTGCTAAATTTAAGTAAAATTTGTGCAATTCTAACACTTTTTTTTCTAAGTCAGAGTAATTTTCTGTTAAATTTGGATCATTATCAATGATGTCATCAGCAAAGCTTAAGCGAGTTTCTCGTTTAACTTGAGATGCTATAATACTTTTAATTAACTCTTGTGTGTTTTTATCTCGTTTGGTAGCTCGCTTTATTTGAGTTTCAGTGCTTACGTCAACAACTAATATACGATCACAGAATTCATTTAAATTATTTTCAATTAAAAGTGGTACTACCCATAGTACATAAGGATAATTTACTGCGTTTAATTGGTGTAACATTTCCTCTCTTATGGCGGGATGCAGTAGATTATTTAGCCATTGTTTTTCATTATCATTATTAAAAATTAACTCTCGTAATAATGATCGATTTAAATCCCCATTTTCTAATAATATGTTCACGCCGAAACGCTTAACAATTTGTTGCAACAATGGTGATCCTTTTGAAACAATATTATGAGCAACAACATCAGCATCAACAATTGGAACGCCTAATTTAGAAAATAACGCTGCGATAAGACTTTTTCCGCTACCAATTCCACCTGTTAATCCTACAATATAGGGCATTTATGTTTCCTTATTTAATATTAAGAATTTTATCATCTTGCCATAAGATAATTGAATTGTATATAAAGCATTATTAAATTTGCACAACATAAGAATGGTGCAAAAGGTAAAAATTTTCCTGATTTGAGTTTGATTTTTTGGTATAAACCGTATAATGATGCAGTGAAGCTAGCAATAAAAATCAAAAGTGGTAAGTTTTCCCAGTAAATGATGCCACCTAGTCCTAACATTAACCAATAATCACCACGTCCCAAAACTTCTTTTTTGTAGATCCATTTTGCAATGTAGTAAATAACATAGAATATGCTGAAGGCAGAAAAAGAACTTAAAATGCTTTCTTCTAGGCTCAGCTCATTTAAATTGAAATAACTACCGATAATATTTAATACAAATATAGCTCTACAAAGATTTGGAGAAATTAATTGATATTGCCAGTCAACTAATGAAATAGTGAATAATAACGTACCATAGTATGCCCACCATAATGAAAGTAAGATGGATTGATTGACTATTAAGCAATAAATAAAGAATAGTGCGAATCCCAATAAATAAACAAACGAATGACCGCACTTTTTGGGCTGTAATATCGATTGTTCAGATGAAAATGGAAGTAAATTATGAGGAAATAGTTCAGTATAGCTTTGATATATGGATAATTTTATATTTTCAATGAACGTTGAAATATAACGAAAAACTGCGATTCCAGTTATACTTCCTAATATGAAGAATAAAAAATAATTCATTGTATTATTGCACCCATATTAAAAATTGGTAAATACATTCCTAACATAATTAAACCTATAATACTGCCAATTAATAACATTAGTATAGGCTCTAACATTTGTGATAATAAATCGGCTTGATGATTAAGTCGTTGTTGATTATTTTCAGCAATATGCTGTAGCATTGTAGCTAGTTTTCCACTTTTTTCTCCTATTTGTAGCATTTGTTGAGCCTGTATAGAAAATAAATTTGAACTTACGCTTTCTGAAAAAGAATATCCTTGATTAATCCAATATAAAATAGACTTAATTTCTTCAATTAGCTGTATATCTCCTTGTAATTTTTGTGAAACTTGCCAGCTTTTAGTTTTAGGTAAAAACGATTGTAATGCTTGATTTAGAGGAATGCCTGAACGTAGCATTAAACTTAAGCTGCTACTAAAATTAACTAGACGTGATAGTCGTACAATATTTTTTAATACTGGAGCTGCTGATATTAGCGTATTTTTCCATTTATTTAATAAATATGATTTTTTCAACTGTAATTGAATGAATAAAAATATAAGGAAGAATAATAAAAAAAACTGAATAAAATATTTTTGTAATCCTGTTGATAAATTTAATAATAGCGTAGTAAAAAAGGGAAGTTTTGTTTGCTCACCATACATTTCTGCAAATTGAGGTACGATGAAAATTAATAATAAAGTGGTCAAGATTAGTGAAATGGTTAATACGATAGCAGGGTAGAATAAAATTTTTTGGATTTTACGTTGTAATTGAAGTGATTGCTGCCTATGTAGTGCAATTTGTTCACATACTAATGGTAAGTTACCACTCATTTCTCCTGCTTTAATAAGTTGTTGTTCTTGATAAGTGAAATAACGTTCCTGTTTTTCTAACGCTTGGGAAAAGCTAAGTCCTGCTTCAAGATCTTGAATTAATAAACGTAACCAACGATTTAGTGATAGATTAATACAGTTTTGTAATAAAATTTGTAAACTCTGTTTTAATGTAACAGAAGCTTGTAATAGAACAGATAGTTGCATAACAAGGTCACATATTTCATATGGTTTTGGCTTGGTTGGAAATTGCCAATTTTTTTGTAAAGTGACTTGTCGTAGTCCTCGTTGAAATAATTCTCTTTGAGCAATAGCTTGGTTTTCTGCAACGATTAGACCTCGTTGTTTCTGTTGTAAGTGATTTTTACCCTTCCAATAAAATAGACTAAGCTTCATCATTTGCTTTCCCTAGTACACGTTCTACTTCTGTTATATTAGTAATACCAACTTTAATTTTTTCTAAGGCACTTTCTCTTAAGTTAGAAAAATCTGTTTGGTATGAAATTTGATTATCAATAAAGTGCGGTTGTAAAAATTGATAAATACCAATTCTTCCCTTGTATTCTTCACTATTAGCAAGACTTTTACGAACTAATCGTTGAGCGATTACAAGTAATAAAGTGTTTTCGATTTCATAAGATTTTATCCCTAGCTGTTGTAATCGAGATAGTGCCGACATCGCATCATTAGTGTGTAATGTTGAAAGTACTAAATGTCCAGTTTGAGCTGCTCTTAGAGCAATAGACGCAGTTTCATTATCACGAATTTCACCTAACATAATAATATCTGGATCTTGCCTTAAAAACGTGCGTAATAAGCGACTAAAGTCCAGTCCAATTTGGTTATTCACTTGCGTTTGAATGATACCTGGCAACTCTATTTCTATTGGGTCTTCTGCTGTTAAAATATGTTTTGATATATCGTTTAGCCATTGAAGTGCGGTATAAAGAGTAATTGTTTTTCCGCTACCCGTTGGACCAGTTACTAGAATTAGTCCTTGTGGTTGAGATAGAGCTTGTTGTAATACGTTTTGCTGATCGTCTGTCATACCTAATTCGGCAAAGTTTAGTTGAATAGGCTTATTTTGTTGTAATCGTAGTACTGCTTTTTCTCCAAAATGAGTTGGTAATGTAGACAAACGAAAATCTAGTACATCAGAGAATGTCGTTTTAAAATGAAACCGTCCATCTTGTGGTAAGCGAGTTTCACTAATATCTAATTTAGCTAATAATTTTAAACGAGAAATCACTCTATTTGTTAATGTAGTAGTAATAGCAGGTTGTAATTGTAAAACTCCATCAACTCTAAATCGCACTTGTAAATAATTTGCTTGTGGTTCAAAATGAATATCCGAAGCTTTTTTCTTTAGTGCATACTCAAAAATTTGATCTAATAGTTGGATAACAGGTTCATCTGTTTTATTGACTATCGGTTCATAAATAATCTTATCTTCTATGTTGTAAAAATTTTGAGAATCTTGTTCATAGAGAGAAGATTGAGGTGAAAGTGATTGTAATAAGAATTTTAAATGTTCTCCTTCTAATACTACAGGCTCTACGACTTTTCCTGTTAAAAAAGAAAAAGTTTCACAGGCGGAAAGATTAGTTAAATCATCAATACCTAGCCATAATGTTGTTTCATTTTCTTGTAGAGGTAAAGCGAAGTATCGCAGTAAAAGATCTTTTTGCTGCTGATTTTTTTGCCATAACTGCGGTGTTATTTCGAAACTATTACCATCTATAGATAAAACAAGTGGTGGCAAGCTAAAAGTGCGGTCTATCATCTTTCCACCTTCATATTATTTATTACAAAAACCCGCAGGGAAAATATCAGCAGGATTGCAAACGACAGTCCAAGTGATGCCGCTTGAAACATCGCCCTCTGGAGTTAATGTGTATTGGGTATTAGCGAGACTATCTTTTCCTATTACAGTGATTACGCCGCCTTGTACATCGATTGAGCTGACACGTCCTTTATTTGATAATTTATTTTGAATACCATTGCTTCCAGCGTTACAGCTATCTTTACTGCCTTTATTATAAATACAAAGTTCTACTTCTGAGCGATATGGTGCTGATGCCTGTAATAATTCAGAAATAGCCGCTTTTTTAGTATAATTTTGATAAGATGGAATAGCTATAGTGGCTAAGATAGCGACTATTGCAATAACTATCATTAATTCGATCAAAGTAAAGCCTTTTTGGGGAAATGAAAAATGAGATAATGTCTTCATGAGATTTTCCTTTTATTGATAAATTCATCTGTCAGAAATGACATTAGAAGTGTGCAATAAAAGAATAAATAGAAAAAATAGCTTACTCTTTTTTATCGATCTAGATCGCAAAAATATTATTTATGACAGAAAAAAGACTATATATTAAACAAGGTTGGCTAGAAAATGCTGATAGACTTCTATCTCCGCATTTTGATCAACGTCCAGATCCAATGGATATTTCTCTTTTGGTTATTCATTATATTAGTTTACCTCCACAACAGTTTGGTGGTGGTTATATTAAAGATTTTTTTCTTGGAAAGCTTAATCCGACAGTTCATTCTTACTTTGCTGATATTTATCAAATGCGTGTTTCTGCCCATTGCTTTATTGATCGCTTAGGACAGATTACTCAGTTTGTTAATTTTAATCATCGAGCCTGGCATGCGGGATTATCTGAATTTCAAGGGCGACAAAAGTGTAATGATTTTTCTATTGGTATTGAGTTAGAGGGATGTAACGAATCACCTTTCACCATGCACCAATATGTAGCTTTAACTATGTTAACTAAAAGTATTATGTCAGCTTATCCACAAATTACGAAAGAGCGGATTGTTGGACATTGTCATATTGCACCTGAACGTAAGCTCGATCCTGGACAATATTTTGATTGGAGAAAATATCTGGATTCTTTATAAGCAATATAAGAGCGGTTAATATTTTCAATCTTTACAATAGAAAAAGAGGATTTAGAAAGTTAATTTAGGCTTGGTTTGAGGGGGAGTAAAAACTTAACTTATCTAAGTTCAAGGCATTATTTAGGATTGACATAGTTAAACTATAAACTAAAACAGTTATTGGTGGAGATAATCGGGATCGAACCGACGACCTCTTGAATGCCATTCAAGCGCTCTCCCAACTGAGCTATATCCCCATTCGTGGTGGTCATAATAAATTCCACCACATTGACTGTCAATATAAAATTGTGACGATTTACTTAGTCGACTAAATATTAAGCGTTCTGTGACTGAATAAAATCAATTGCTTTTTGTATACGAGCTAATACACGTTCACGACCAATGCCTACTAAAGTTACATCCATTGAAGGTGACTGCCCAACACCTGTAACTGCAACTCGTAATGGCATTCCTACTTTCCCCATACCTAGTCCTAATTCTTTGGCTGTATCTTCGATAGCTTGATGAGTGTTTTGTAAGTTCCAACTGCTAACTGCGGTAAGTTTTTCTTTTACTTTACATAGTGCTTCAATAGCTGTAATTTTAAAATGTTTTTTAACCGCACTTTCATCAAAATTATCAAAATCTTCAAAGAAATAACGACTAGTTTCAGCCATTTCTTTAAGTGTTTTACAACGTTCAGCTAGCATGGTTACAATTTCAGCTAACGCAGGTCCATTTGATGTATTGACTCCTTGATTTTGATAATGCCACGCCAGATGTTTAGCTACATAATCAGCAGGTAGAGTACGGATATAGTGGTGATTTAGCCATAACAATTTTTCTGTATTAAATGCACTAGCTGACTTACTTACTTGTTCTAATTCAAATAGTTTGATCATTTCTTCGATAGAAAAAATTTCTTGGTCACCATGCCCCCAACCTAATCTGACTAAATAATTTAACAAAGCTTCTGGTAAATAGCCCTCATCACGATATTGCATTACGCTGACCGCACCATGTCGTTTCGACAATTTTTGACCATCATCTCCCAAAATCATCGAAACATGGGCATAAGTTGGAACAGGAGCATTAAGTGCCTTTAAGATATTGATTTGACGAGGTGTATTATTAATATGATCTTCACCACGTACAACATGAGTTATGCCCATATCCCAATCATCGATCACCACACAAAAATTGTAAGTCGGAGAATTATCTGAACGGCGGATAATTAGATCATCTAATTCGCTATTGCTGATTTCGATACGTCCTCTTACAGCATCTTCAAATACTACAGAACCTGTCTGTGGATTTTTAAATCTTACTACATGTGGTTTAGTTGGATCTTCGTGGCAATGCTTTAAACAAGCCCGATCATAACGAGGCTTCTCTTTTCTTGATTCTTGTTCATTACGTAAATTTTCTAACCGCTCTTTGCTACAGTAGCAACGATATGCTAAGCCCTGTTCAAGCATTTGATCAATTACTTGATTGTAGCGTTCAAAGCGTTTTGTTTGGTAGAAAGGACCGTGTTCCCAACGTAAATTTAACCATTCCATACTTTCTAAAATTGCTTGTGTTGCTTCAGGTGTTGAACGTTCTAAATCAGTATCTTCGATGCGTAACACAAACTCACCATTATTGTGTTTTGCATAAAGCCATGAATAAAGAGCGGTTCTTGCTCCTCCTACGTGTAAATAACCTGTTGGACTTGGAGCAAAACGAGTACGAACCTTAATATTAGGATCTAAGTTAAATAGAGACTGAATTTTCATTACGTAACCTTTGATTATTAAAAATTTTATTTATTGTACTATGACTTTGATTAATGAACGACAAAAATATGCAATCTTGCCTATTTTTACAACAAACAAGCAAGAAAATATAAAAATGTGTTGACTCAAATCTATCAGCAATTATAATGCACCCCACAACGTAAGGGCGATTAGCTCAGTTGGGAGAGCACCTCCCTTACAAGGAGGGGGTCACTGGTTCGAGACCGGTATCGCCCACCAATTTTCACGATGACTTGAAAAGACTTACGTTGAATGCTTAAACTAACGGGCGATTAGCTCAGTTGGGAGAGCACCTCCCTTACAAGGAGGGGGTCACTGGTTCGAGACCAGTATCGCCCACCACGCTAGTTTAAGTTCCCATTTGATTTTTAAATCAAAGCCGATAATTAAAGTAAATTTTTTACTTTTTTAGTGTCGGGCGATTAGCTCAGTTGGGAGAGCACCTCCCTTACAAGGAGGGGGGCACTGGTTCGAGACCGGTATCGCCCACCAAACCTATGTGAACTCCTCTATTTGATTACTTTTTAAGTAAAAGTGTTATTCGTATAGCAATAAAAGTGAGCATTTTTATGCTGATTAAAAACGTAGCCGACAAAGAATCATGTCTATGTCGATATGCTATTCTAATTACGATAATAGTTAGATTGTAGAGAGTTAGATGATAAATTTAGCAAGTTTTGAACCGCTCTTTGAATAATAGTAAGTGTCGGCACGAACAGCTCGTTCACTATTTATGTCTCACTTTAAGTAGAGGTTACTGCTAAAAGAGCGGTCTTTTTTTTAAAAAATTAATCGTTATTTTTTCTTCGCATATTTTAGTGAATCAATAGCTACAGCTAGAATGATTATGCTACCTTTAATGATATATTGCCAGTAAGGGTTCACACCAATATAAGTTAAACCATAGTTTATTACCGTGAAAATTAATACCCCTGTTACTACGCCAATAATTGTACCTACACCACCAGCAAAAGAAACGCCGCCTACTACGCAAGCAGCAATTGCATCCATTTCATACATAAAACCTAAGTTATTGGTCGCACTGCCGATACGTCCAGCTTCTAACATACCACCAAAGGCATAAAAAACACCCGCTAGAGTGTAGATGATTAATAAATTACTAATAACATTGACACCCGATACTTTAGCAGCTTCAGGATTGCCTCCAATAGCAAATATATTCTTTCCAAAACGAGTTTTATTCCACAATATCCACATAATTATTGTCGCAATAATAGCGTATATAGTGATGTAGGATAGTTTAAATGCCCCTATTCGATAAAATCCTTGTGCAAAATTTGAGAAATTTTCTGTGAAACCTGCTATAGGTGATGAGCCTACAGCATCATAATAAAGAGAATTAATACCATACACGATGATCATCGTACCCATTGTAGCAATGAAAGGAGTTACATTTAAAACAGCTATAACAAATCCATTGAGTAAACCAATGATTGCACCGATAGCACATACTAAAATTACAACCGCAATAATAGGCATTTCTGGTAGATCTGGGAAAACCCTATTCATGTTGTCCATTCCTTGTAACATTGTCGCAGAAACTACAGCAGCTAAGCCCACTTGACGACCAGCAGACAAATCCGTTCCCTGTACTACTAATAATCCAGCGATACCTAGTGCGATGATGAGACGTACTGACGATTGAGTCAAAATGTTACTAAAATTTCTTAAGCTGAGAAAGCTAGGATCTTGTGCAATGATAATTAGCAATAAAATTAATAAAACGAAATAAATTGCATTTTGTTTAAAAAAATCCCAAGTTTTATTTTGATTCATAGTTATAACTTCCTTCTTGTTTAATTTGTTATAAATACTTGGCGGCAAGTTGTAAAATTTCTTCCTGAGTCGTTTTTGCGGTTTCGACAATTCCCGCAACTCGACCATTGCTCATAACTAAAATTCTGTCGGTGATACCAAGTAATTCAGGCATTTCAGAAGAAATCATAATGATTCCTTTATCTTTTTGTGCAAGTTGCATAATTAATTGATAAATTTCATATTTAGCACCAACGTCAATCCCTCTTGTCGGCTCATCAAGCATGAGGATTTCAGGTTGAGTAAGTAACCAGCGACCAATTACTACTTTTTGTTGATTACCGCCTGAAAGAGAGCCTATATTTGTTTTATGTGAAGGAGTTTTCACATTCATGGCATCAATTACCCATTGAGTATCACTCTTCATTTTTTTATTGCTGAGTAAACCAAAGCGGCTGATGTAAGATTTTATATTTGAGATTAATGAGTTAAATTCGATACTAAGGTTGGAATAAATCCCTGTGGATCTACGTTCTTCAGTTACTAAAGCGAACCCGTTATTAATTGCTTCAAGTGCGGTATGATTTTTTAAGTTTTTTCCATTTAAAATAATCCTACCTTCTTTCCTTTCACGTACGCCAAAAATAGTTTCAACTATATCAGTACGCTTTGCTCCTACAAGCCCTGCAATACCAAATATTTCTCCTTTCCTCAGTTCAAAACTAACGTCTTTAATTGAAGGTTGGTTGAGAGCAGTTAGGTTTTGCACTTGTAGTATTATTTCTTTCGGACTGTTTATTTTTTCTGGAAAACGCTGAGTTAATTCACGACCAACCATCATAGCTATAATACTATCCATCGTCGCTCCTTTAACTGGTACAGTGTTAATCCATTTCCCATCGCGTAAAATAGTAATTTCGTCACAAATTCTAAATATCTCATCCATCTTATGAGAAATATAAATAATTCCACAGCCTTTATTTTTTAGCTTCTCGATGATTTTAAAGAGATGATCCACTTCTTTTTCTGATAATGAAGAAGTTGGCTCATCCATAATGACTATTTTAGCATTGTAAGAAAACGCTTTTGCAATTTCTATCATCTGCATTTGTGAAACAGATAAGTTTGCTACTTTTTCTTTTGGATCGATGTCGATTTCTAATTCTTTGAATATGTTCTTAGTATCATTGTACATTTTTGCATGGTCAACGAAGACACCCGCTTTTAAAGGGTAGCGTCCCAGCCATAAGTTTTCCATTACACTGCGTTGCCTAACTAAATTTAATTCTTGGTGAACCATTGAAATGCCATTTTCTAATGCTTCTTTTGATGCTTTGAAATTAACTGTTTTGTTTAAAAACAAAATTTCTCCTTCATCTTTTGCATAAATTCCGAACAAACACTTTAATAATGTTGATTTACCTGCTCCATTTTCTCCCATTAAAGCATGAACAGAATAGGATTTAACTGTCAAATTCGCACGATCTAACGCCTTTACTCCAGGAAAAGATTTACTGACATTTGTCATAGCGAGCAATATTTCACCCTGATGTCCTTCAGTTTGTACCGTCATATCCAACCTCATTTATAAAAGGGAGAGACGGTTCTCTCCCTAAATAGCAATATTATTTTAAGAATTGATTTAAATTATCAGCATCAATACCAACGTAAGGAATGCGTAAGACTCGTTTTTCTAATGACCAATTCGTTCCTTCTGTTGCTGGTTTACCTTTTGCTAAGTTATTCGATAGTTGGACAATCGCTTTTCCTTGTGTTACACCATCATTTAGTACTGTTCCTGCTATTTCACCTTTTTTCACTAACTGCAATACTTCTGGTAGTGCATCAACACCAAAAATAGGGAGCTTTTTACCGTGTGCTTTACTTGCTTCTAATGCGCCCATTGCCATACCATCGTTATTTGCAATGATTACTTCAATTTCATTGGCTTTAGAACTTGATAACCATGCATCCATTTTGTCTTTTGCTAAAGCAGCATCCCACATTCCAGTATCAATGAAAATTTGTTCAGTTTGTATACCTTTTGCATTTAAACCTTCAATAACATATTTTGTGCGAGCTTCTGCATCAGGGTGTCCTGGCTCACCTTTTAATAATACATATTGAATTTTACCGTCTTTGTTTAAATCAAATGCAGGGTTTGCTTTCCAATGTTTTGCAATTAAATCTCCTTGAATCAGTCCTGATTCTTTTGGCTCAGTACCAACGTAGTAAGCATTTTCGTAGCTAGCAATTGCCTTTTCACCAGGATCTTTATTAAAGAAAATAACAGGTATATCTTCCACTTTTGCTTTACTGATAATTGTTGGAGCGGCAGCAGGGTCAACTAAGTTAATTGCTAATGTTTTAACTCCTTTTGAAATAAGCACATCAACTTGATCATTTTGTATAGATTGAGCATTTTGAGAGTCATTCATCAATAGTTCAATATCTGCGACTTTTTTCGCTTCTTTATCGATTTCTTGACGCATTAATGCCATAAAATTGTCATCATATTTGTAAATAGTTACACCAATACGATTAGCAGCTTGTGCTGAAGTTACTACTGTACCTAAACCTACAGCTAATGCGATTATACTTAACCCTTGTTTTTTCATAAAACGCTCCTTTAGTGCATTAATAATTGATGTTACGTAAAAGTAATATCAGATTTGTGAGATTAGAGAATATACTAAAATCTGTTTAAATACTGTGATCATTCTCACATTTATGAAAACGATTACAAAAAATAAAAACATAGAGTGTTAGTGGCGTGTCAGTTAAACAAGACTTTTTGTCGAAAAACGCTTAACTAAAGTTGGATTAAAGTGCATGTGATTAGGTGGACTTACACCATCATCAACTAAACTTAATGCTAAATTTGCGGCATATGTTGCCATTAAATCAATAGGATAGCGTATAGTTGTGAGTTTTGGGATAAGATAGCGAGCAATAGGCATATCATCGAAACCAATAATAGAAAATTGTGTTGGTACATTGATGTTATTTTCATTTAAAACTGAAATTGCTCCAGCCGCCATGCTATCATTGTAAGCAACTACAGCGGTGAGGTTAGAGTTATAACTTAATAAATCAATCATTGCTTTTTCTCCTCCTTCGAAATCAGGTGAGCTATTAGCAATAACATATTGATTTAGATGTATATTATAGTGTTTAAGTGCGGTCAAATAACCATCCATTCTTTCTTTAGCATCAGTAATTTGATGATTTGAACCAATATAGCCAATGTGTTGGTGACCTAAATGAATTAGAGTTTCTGTTGCGTAAAATGTGCCTTTGATGTTGTCTAGACTGACACAGCGATTCTCAAATTTTGGTACAACACGATTAATAATTACCATACCTGGTACTCTAGTTAAATACTGTTGTAATTCAATATCGCTCAGTGCTTTTGCATGAACAACTAAACAACTACAACGTTTACACAACAGCGTATCTATTGCTTTACGTTCTTTTTCTTCGTTGTGATAACCGATGCCAATCAAAATAGTTTTATGGTGTTGTTCCGCAACTTTATCTACAGCTTTCACTAAAATAGCAAAAAAAGGATCTGCTACATCAGTAACAACTACGCCAATAGTATCATTATGTTGCATTGCTAGTGCTTTGGCATTAGCATTTGGATAATAACCCAATTTTTCAACCGCACTTTGCACTGCTAAACGAGCTTTTTCACTAGAAGATCGATGGGAGTTTAATACTCTGGAAACGGTTGCAACAGAAACACCTGCTTGTTTTGCTACATCACGAATAGTAATCATAAGACACCTTTATAAGAGCAAACTTTTGATCCTTATGATAACGGATATTCAGTAAATTTAAAGAGCTAATAATAAAAATAAATACGTATATTACTGTAATAAATTGTTCAAGTGATTTTTATAGTAGCTAAAATTTTTATTTTTTAATCAATTTTGTGATCTAGTTAATAGTTTATTTTTTTAAATCTGCTATCTTATAGCGATATTATTTTGTAATCGCTTTCATTTTAGGGTTTGATCATGGTTGATTTATTTATTCCAACAGAACATCCACATCGCCGTTACAATCCGCTTACTGAGCAGTGGGTATTGGTTTCACCTCATAGAGCAAAACGTCCTTGGCAAGGGCAACAAGAAAAGCCAGCTAAGCAACATAATATAGTTTATGATCCAGATTGTTATCTTTGTCCAAATAATGTCCGTATTACGGGGGAAAAAAATCCTAACTATCATAAACCTTTTGTGTTTAGTAATGACTTTTCCGCATTAATGGAAAATACACCTTCTCCGCCTCAATCCTGTGATCCTTTATTTAAAATGTCGCAGGCAAGAGGAGAAAGCCGGGTCATTTGCTTTTCACCAGATCACAGTAAAACACTTCCTTTACTTAGTATTGAAGAAATAATAGATATTATTCATGTGTGGCAAGCACAATTAGCAGAATTGAGTCAAAAATACCTTTGGGTGCAAATTTTTGAAAATAAAGGTGCAGCAATGGGCTGTTCTAATCCTCATCCTCATGGTCAAATTTGGGCAAATAGTTTTTTACCTAATGAAGTTGCTAAAGCTGATCAGTCCCAGAGAAATTATTTCCAGAAGCATGGTTCAGTTTTGTTACTTGATTATGTACAGAGGGAACTTGAGCTAAAAGAACGTGTTGTTGTAGAAACTCAGCATTGGCTTGCAGTTGTACCTTATTGGGCAGCGTGGCCATTTGAGACACTTTTGTTACCGAAATTCCACGTTAAATGTATGATGCAACTCACAGAACCACAAGTCGCTGATTTTGCCTTAATATTAAAAAAACTCACAACAAAGTACGATAATTTATTTAATACTTCCTTCCCTTATTCTATGGGATTTCATTTTGCTCCTTTCAATGGTGAGGATAATTTACATTGGCAGTTGCATGGACATTTCTATCCACCATTATTGCGTTCAGCTACTGTGCGAAAATTTATGGTTGGTTATGAGATGTTGGGGGAAACTCAGCGAGATTTGACTGCTGAACAGGCTGCTGCTCGGTTAAGAGATTTAAGCGATATTCATTATCATTTATGACGAAATTCTGGAGAATATTATGAATCCTCAACAATTGGCGAAAAAATTATTTATTGAAAAATTCCACCGCACTTCAACACTGACAACTTATGCACCTGGAAGAGTCAATATTATTGGTGAACACACAGATTATAATGAAGGTTTTGTTATGCCTTGTGCTATTAACTATGGTACTGCAGTTAGTGGTGCGAAGCGAGAAGATAAAATATTTCATGTCTATGCAGCACAATTGGGGCAGTATGATAAATTTCGTTTAGATCAACCTATTGAACCTAATACTCAATATAAATGGACAGGTTATGTGCGAGGTGTCATTAAATTTATCCAAGAACGATGCCCAAATTTTACACAAGGTGCAGATTTAGTCATTACAGGAAATGTGCCTCTTTCTGCAGGACTTAGTTCTTCAGCATCTTTAGAAGTTGCAATAGGTAAATTTTGTCAACAATTAGCTGATTTGCCACTTACTGACACTGATATTGCTCTAATTGGGCAGAAAGCAGAAAATCAATTTGTTGGTTGTCAATGTGGCAATATGGATCAGCTGATTTCTGCTTTAGGTCAGCAAGATCATCTGCTTATAATTGACTGTCGTACGCTGGAAACGTTTCCGACGCCAATTCCATCAAATGTTGCAGTTATTATTGTGAATTCCCACATTAAGCATGATTTAGTGTCAGGAGAATATAACAATCTTCGTCGTCAATGTGAAAGTGCAGCAAAATTTTTTGGAGTTAAATCGCTACGAGATGTATCTATTGCAAAATTTACTGAAAAACTATCAGAATTGACCGCACTTAATGCTGAAATAGCAAAAAGAGCGAAACATGTTATCACAGAAAACCAGCGGGTACTTGATGCGATGGAAGCTTTACAACAAGGTGATTTGCGACGTTTAGGTAAATTGATGTCACAGTCTCATCAATCAATGAAAGAAGATTTTGAGAACACAGTACCAGAGATTGATTATTTAGTTGAATTGGCACAAAAAGCTATTGGTGAGGAAGGTGGAGCAAGAATGACGGGAGGTGGATTTGGCGGTTGCATTGTCGCAATTTCGCCAATTAATAAAGTGGAACAAGTACGAAAAATGATAGCGGATAATTATGAAAGACGAACAGGTTTGAAAGAGGATTTTTATGTTTGTACTGCTTCTCAAGGAGTAAATGTATGCTAAGAATTCATTCACAAGGCATAGCACCTGATGGAAAGCCATTTCGATGTTTTGATATAACAAATAATAGAGGAATGACTATCAGTATTATGGATTGGGGAGCTACTTGGGTATCTTGTAGAGTACCTGTTGAACAACAATTGAGAGAAGTGCTACTAGGTTGCCGAATAGAAGACTATCCGAAACAAACGGTCTATTTAGGTGCAACAATAGGACGCTATGCCAATCGTATTGCGAACGCTCGTTTTCGTTTGCAAGGTAAAACAGTTTGCTTGGTAGCAAATCAAGGTAAACATCAATTACATGGCGGCAAAGGATTTGATAAACGTCGTTGGAATGTAGAAAAGTGCGGTGATAATTTTGTCACTTTTAGTTTATTTTCAGCAGATGGTGATCAAGGATTTATAGGAAATTTGCAAGTTCAAGCCACTTATCAACTGACAGAAGATAATGCTGTATTGATTAGATTCAATGGTATAACTGATCAGAACGGCCCATTAAATTTAACTAATCATGCTTATTTTAATTTAGATAATGCAGAAATTGGTACAGATGTTCGTCAGCATTATTTACAAATTAAGGCTGATTATTTTTTACCAGTTGATCAACACGGAATACCTAATAACATATTAAGCTCAGTTAAAAATACTAGCTTTGATTTTGAGTCAACTAAACAAATAGCAAGAGATTTTATGCAAGGTGAGCAATGCTCGACAAAAGGTTATGATCATGCGTTTCTACTTCATAAGAATAGTAGTAATCAGCCTTGTGCAACACTTTATTCAGCAGATAAAAAACTGACCATGAAAGTTTCAACTTCTCAACCTGCGTTACAAGTTTATACGGGTAATTATTTAGCAGGAACGCCAAATAGGTGGGGAAGTACTTATAATAATTATGCAGGGATTGCTCTGGAAACTGAAAGCCTTCCTGATACTCCGAACCATTTAGAGTGGCATAAATTTGGTGGAATGGCTAAAGCAGATAGTGTTTATTCACAATGGACAGAATACCGTTTTGAGTGATCACGCTTATTACATTGTTAAAATCTCTGTTTAAATTCGTAAATAGGGATTCTATGTTTTAATTTTGCGATCCTAGATAAAATATGGTAATTTGCTTTGAGTCAATTCGACGGTAACTATTAGAACGAACTATGAATAATCACCAGACACAGAACCAATCAATACCCTCATCTAAAAAAAATTTTTTTCAATCTTTGTTGGGCCTATTTTTCCAAAACGATCTTAAAAATCGAGAGGAATTAGTGGAAGTTATTCGTGATTCAGAACAGAACTCCCTGATTGATACAGATACTCGAGAAATGATTGAAGGGGTGATGGAAATTGCTGAGTTGAGAGTACGTGACATCATGATACCGCGTTCCCAAATTACTTTTATTGAAACGGAACAAGATCTAGATTCTTGTTTGCAAACTATTATTGATACAGCCCATTCTCGTTTCCCTGTTATTACAGATGGGCGTGATAATGTTGCGGGAATTTTACATGCTAAAGATTTATTGAAATTTTTACGTCCTCAACAACAAGAATTCAACCTGCTTTCATTGCTGCGTCCAGCAGTTATTGTACCTGAAAGTAAGCGAGTGGATCGCATGCTAAAAGACTTTCGTTCAGAGCGTTTTCATATGGCAATTGTAGTTGATGAATTCGGAGCAGTGTCAGGTTTAATTACTATTGAAGATATATTAGAACAAATTGTTGGTGATATAGAAGATGAATTTGATGAAGAAGATATTGCTGACATTAGACAGATTTCTCGTCACACTTATTATGTGCGAGCTTTGACTGATATAGAAGATTTTAATCATCAATTTAATACTCATTTTGCTGATGAGGAAGTTGATACTATTGGTGGTGTGATCATGCAAGCTTTTGGTTATTTACCAAAAAGAGGGGAAGAAATCACACTGGAAAATCTTATATTTAAAGTTACATCAGCAGATAGCAGGCGGATTATTCAACTGCGAGTTACTGTGACTGAAAAAATAGAAACTGTAGTGGAATAATATTTGTGAAAAATTACTTGTTTTATTTAATTGCTATATTTAGTGGGGGAGTTGGTGTTTTCGCTTTTTCGCCTTTTGATTTTTGGCAAGTAAGTTATTTTTCTTTGCTTTCTTTAATTTGGGTTATTAAAACGGCACCGAAAAAAATAGCCCTTTATAGTGCCTTTTTATGGGGAATAGCCTTTTTTGGTTTTGGAATAAATTGGGTTCATATTAGTATCTACCAGTTTGGTGGAGCTTCATTAATAGTTAGCTACATATTAGTTATACTATTAGCTTCTTATTTAGCTTTATACCCTTTATTATTTGCTTATCTTATAAGACGATTTAACGTTACTAGCCCAGTCATTTTTTCTATTATTTGGACATTTTGTGAATACTTACGAGGAACACTATTTACAGGGTTTCCGTGGCTACAATTTGGTTATACTCAGATCGATAGTCCTTTTTTAGGTTTAGCACCATTGTTTGGAGTAGAAAGTTTAACTTTCTTCGTTGTCTGGGTAAGTGCGGTGCTTTTTAGTGTTATTTCTAGATTTACTTGTAAACCAAAAATGTTATCTTCAGTTTTTGTTCAATTATGTTCTCTTTGTCTTATTAGTGGATTAGCTACATTTTCCTCTACAATAAATTATACAGAGGAAGTTGAAAATAAAGCGATTAATATCACTTTAATACAAGGAAATATTGCTCAAAATTTAAAATGGGATCCTAAATATTTATTTGATACTCTTAATACTTATCAAAAATTAATTTATCGCCATTTAGGAAAAACTGATCTGATTATTTTACCCGAATCTGCATTGCCTATTTGGGAAAATAATATTCAGCCATTTTTCACCGCACTTCAGCACACTGCCCAGCAAAATAACACTGAGATTATCATGGGGACGATATACTATGATGAAAATCAA
This sequence comes from Seminibacterium arietis, assembly GCF_042675725.1. NCBI lineage: Bacteria > Pseudomonadati > Pseudomonadota > Gammaproteobacteria > Pasteurellales > Pasteurellaceae > Seminibacterium > Seminibacterium arietis. The sequence goes on along the minus strand of NZ_JBHTJN010000004.1, from coordinate 330,454 downwards.
AGTAAACAATTTAACTCAATTATTAATGTTGGAAATTTAGATTTGCCTTATGAAATGAATACATCAAATCGATATAACAAGTATCATCTTGTTCCTTTTGGTGAATATGTTCCTTTGGAATCCTTGCTACGACCTCTCGGAAATGTATTTAATTTACCTATGTCAGCATTTCACAGTGGAGAAACTGTTCAACCGCCTTTATTAGCTAAAAAACGGTATTTTACTCCAGCAATTTGTTATGAAATTATTTTTGGTTCACAATTACAACAGAATATTCGTTCAGACAGTGATTTTATATTAACTATTTCTAATGATGCTTGGTTTGGGAATAGTATTGGTCCATGGCAACATTTACAAATAGCACGCATGCGAGCATTAGAATTAGGCAAACCTGTGATTCGAGCAACTAACACAGGGATCAGCGTTTTTATTAATGCTAAAGGAAAAATTATCGCTCAGGCTCCACAGTTTAGGGAAACTACTTTAACTCAGAAAATCGCACCAACAACAGGACGCACACCTTATTCTATCGTAGGAAATATCCCGCTTTATTTATTGAGCCTATTACTAATTTTATTGCATATTAGTATGGCATTGTTGAAACGTAAGTTGCGGTTGACTACAGCGTAAAGCAAAATTAATCCCTAAGTCATTTGGGGATTAAATTTGCTTTCATTTTCTGTAGGAAGGTTGTTTTTAACCCAACTGTCGAATCCACCAATTAAACTATATACTCGCTCATAACCTTGTTCGATTAAAAACGCCGCAGTATTAAGGCTACTGACACCGTGATAGCAAACGACAATGACAGGACGATCATAATCACATTGTTGTTGAAAGGTGTTGTAACTTTGGTTCGTTAAATGAAAAGCATTTTTAGGGTGAGAAAGATTAAATTGAGTTGAGTCTCGAATATCTACTAAAATAGCATTTTTTTCAATTTGCATTTTCCATGCTTGCCGTGCAGTTATTTCACTAAATGAGGTCATTTTTCAATCCAAAATTATAAATGATGAGTATATTATCAATTTAACTTATTTTGTTAAAGAAATTTAACAAAATTTACAGTAAAATAACTTAACGATTAACTTAAATATAAAAAACATGTTTCTATCAAAAGAAAAATTGATCGCTTATGTGCAATTAATGCGTTTTGATAAGCCGATTGGCACGCTATTATTACTTTGGCCAACTCTTTGGGCATTGGTATTAGTAAAAAAAACTATGCCTGATTTTTTCACTTTACTGATATTTATTTTAGGTGTTATTTTAATGCGTGCAGCTGGCTGCGTGATAAATGATTATGCTGACCGAAATATTGATGGTAATGTGAAACGTACATCATTACGGCCATTAGCCACGGGAAAGGTGAGTCCAAAAGAAGCAAAAGTGCTATTCATAGTATTGATCTTTTGTGCTTTTATTTTAGTGTTATTCTTAAATTATTATGCTGTTTTACTTTCTTTTATCGCTGTATTACTGGCTTTTATTTATCCATTTATGAAACGTTATACTCATTTACCACAATTTTTCCTTGGCATCGCGTTTGGGTGGTCAATCCCAATGGTTTATGGAGCATTAATTGAACAGCTTCCTCTTGAGTGCTGGCTACTTTTTATTGCAAATTTGTCTTGGACAGTTGCCTACGATACACAATATGCAATGGTAGATCGTGATGATGATTTGCGTATAGGCGTAAAATCTACAGCTATTTTATTTGCTCAATATGACAATAAGATCGTCGCATTATTGCAATTTATCGCACTAATTGTTTTGATGATTATTGGTTATTTATCTGAATTAAATGACAGTTATTTTATTTTGCTCTTTATTGCTTCATTTTTCTTTATTTACCAATCTAAGTTAACGAAAACTCGTTTTAGAGAGAATTGTTTCAAAGCATTTTTAAATAATAACTACTTTGGAATGACTGTTTTTATTGCGTTTTTGGCTGGCATTTTTATTTGAGTTTAGCTTGATGATAAATTATCTGTACAATAAAATTTGCCTTATTTAACTTGAAAAACCAGTTTCAGTCCTCATATTTGACTACAGTCATTAGATAAAAAAGGAAAATATATGACAACAATAGTTAGCGTTCGTCGTAATGGAAAAGTTGTAGTAGGTGGAGATGGTCAGGTATCTCTTGGTAATACCATAATGAAAGGGAATGCACGCAAAGTTCGCCGTTTGTATAACGGTAAAGTGTTAGCAGGCTTTGCAGGTGGTACAGCTGATGCTTTTACATTATTTGAGTTATTTGAAAGAAAATTAGAAATGCATCAAGGACATTTGCTAAAAAGTGCGGTTGAATTAGCAAAAGATTGGAGAACCGACCGAGTTTTACGCAAGTTAGAAGCCATGTTGATTGTTGTTGATGAAAAAGAAAGTTTAATTATTACTGGAATTGGTGATGTTGTACAACCAGAAGAAGATCAAATTTTAGCGATTGGTTCAGGTGGTAATTACGCATTATCTGCGGCTCGTGCATTAGTTGAAAATACAGAACTTTCTGCACGAGAAATTGTAGAAAAATCTTTGAAAATTGCTGGAGATATTTGTGTATTTACTAACTTAAATCACACTATCGAAGAATTACCTTAATCAAAATTTGAAGGAATTAATTATGTCTGAAATGACACCACGTGAAATTGTATCTGAATTAGATCGTCATATTATTGGACAGTCAGAAGCGAAAAGAGCGGTTGCTATTGCTTTACGTAATCGCTGGAGAAGAATGCAGCTACAGGATCCTTTACGTCATGAAGTGACTCCTAAAAATATTTTAATGATTGGACCGACAGGCGTAGGAAAAACAGAAATTGCTCGTCGTTTGGCGAAGCTGGCCAATGCTCCTTTTATCAAAGTAGAAGCAACAAAATTTACTGAAGTGGGGTATGTTGGTAAAGAGGTGGATTCTATAATTCGTGATTTAACTGACAGTGCAATGAAGTTAGTACGTCAAACGGAAATAGAGAAAAACCGCTATAAAGCCGAGGAAATGGCTGAGGAGCGTATTTTAGATGCTTTACTCCCACCACCTAAAAATCAATGGGGAGAAACAGAAAGTTGTGATAATAACAATACTCGACAACTGTTTCGTAAGAAATTGCGAGAAGGGCAGTTGAACGATAAAGAAATCGAAATAGATGTTATTGCGCCAACTATGGGAGTTGAAATTATGGCACCTCCTGGCATGGAAGAAATGACTAACCAATTGCAATCTATATTTCAAAATTTATCGTCTGGAAAAACTAAAAAACGCAAGATGAAAATTAAAGATGCCTTAAAAACTTTGATTGACGATGAGGCAGCTAAATTGATTAATTTAGAAGAATTAAAAGATAAAGCGATTGAAGCTGTTGAGCAAAATGGAATCGTATTTATTGATGAAATTGATAAAATTTGCAAAAAAGGGGAATATAGTGGAGCTGATGTTTCTCGTGAAGGAGTACAGCGTGATCTACTTCCTTTAGTAGAAGGTTCAACAGTGAATACTAAACACGGAATGGTAAAAACCGATCATATTTTATTTATTGCATCTGGAGCATTTCAAATAGCTCGCCCTTCAGATTTAATTCCTGAATTGCAAGGTCGTTTACCGATTCGAGTTGAGCTTTCTGCATTAACGACAACCGATTTTGAGTGTATTTTAACGGAACCTAATGCTTCCTTAACAGAGCAATATCAAGCACTGATGGCAACAGAAGGGGTTAATATTGAGTTTACGGAAAGTGCGGTCAAAAAAATTGCTGAAGCAGCATTTCGTGTTAATGAAAAGACAGAAAATATAGGTGCTAGACGTTTGCATACAGTCATGGAGCGTTTAATGGATAAAATTTCTTTTAACGCTAGTGATATGAGTGGTCAAAAAATTATTATTGATGGAGAGTATGTGACTGAAGCTTTAGGTGATATTGTCGAAAATGAAGATTTGAGTCGTTTCATTTTATAACTTCATTAGTTTAAATTAATTTAATAATCTATTAAAAATCGAGTTTAGCAATAAACTCGATTTTTTTGTTTTTTTAGTTGTAAAAACAATAATTACATCGCAATAATTGTAAATTATAGTTTACAATCCGTAATATATTTGGTACATTTGCTTTCCGATAAGCAAGGATTATTGATTAAATCGAAAGCGTAATTGTTCCTTAGGGGATTGTTTAGGGCAGGTCTCTGCTTATTGTGATCGCATTTTTATTTCTTTAAAAGAAAAAGGATATACTATGAATAAAACATTAGGAACTACTTTTCTTGTTTCAGGAACCATGATTGGTGCAGGTATGCTGGCAATGCCATTAACCTCAGCTGGAATTGGCTTTACTTTTACTGTAGTTTTGTTATTTGTGCTTTGGTTCTTGTTGACATACAGTGCATTGCTATTTGTCGAGGCTTATCAAACTGTAGAAAGTGATGCTGGGATTGGATCTCTAAGTGCGGTTTATTTTGGTGGTTTTGGTCGATTTATTTCTACAGCAGCGTTAATGATCTTTTTATATGCCTTGTTAGCCGCATATGTAACAGGAGGCGGTAATCTATTATCTGTTATGGTGCCAACAATTCAATCTGCTGAAATAACTTCTCAAATTAGTATCATTATTTTCACTGTAGTTTTTGGTGCTTTTATTATACTTGGCACACAGACAGTTGATGGATTAAATCGTATTTTACTTTTTACTATGTTAGTCGCATTAGGTGCAGTGTTATTTTTGTTAGTTCCCGAAGTAAAAATGGATAACTTAATGGCTATGCCAATTGATAAAGCGCTCTTAATTTCTGCTAGCCCTGTTTTCTTTACTTCTTTTGGCTTTCACGGTTCAATACCAAGTTTGAATAGATATCTTGGTGGTAATATTAAGGCATTACGTATCTCGATTTTAATTGGTTCGTTTATCACACTCTGTGTTTATATCTTATGGCAATTAGGTACGCATGGTGTATTAACTCAATCTGTTTTTTTACAAATTTTACAAGATGAACCAACTTTGAATGGACTTGTGGCAGCTACTAAACAAGTAACAGGAAGTGATGTCATTTCAGGTACAGTCAAATTGTTTTCCGCTTTAGCTTTGATTACTTCATTTTTAGGCGTTGCTTTAGGATTATTTGAGTGTATTGATGATCTATTGAGCCGAGTTTTTAAATTGAAAGCAGGACGTATTACACTTGGATTGTTAACATTTATTCCGCCGTTATTATTTGCTTTGTTTTATCCAAAAGGTTTTATTTTAGCTTTAGGGTATGCAGGACAGATGTTTGCTTTCTATGCAGTAGTGTTACCTGCGGCGTTAGTATGGAGAGTGAGAAAATTGCATCCTAATTTACCTTATCGAGTGTTAGGTGGTTCAGCATTGCTAATAATTTCTGCACTCTTAGGTATATTGATTACTATGATCCCATTTGTCATGAAAGCGGGCTATTTGCCATCAGTTGTGGGATAAAAACATTTATTTTATAGAAAATCGGTACTCAAGATAGTGCCGATTTTTTTTATTTTTATCAACTCGTTAAACTATAAAAATATTGAAAACAGTTTCATTAACTTAATTTTAGAATAAAAATAATTATCATTTATTGACATAGAGTGTTGTTTTTATATACTGTCAACCATCTTTTATTCTATTGGTAAAAGATGGTTAGTTTGTCTATAACATGAAAATTTTTTATTTTTTACATTAGAGGAATGTATGTTTAACCAATTTAAACTTAGTATAGCTACATTAGCTATATTTAGTGCAACTGCGTATGCGGAACAGCTTGAACAAATTAATGTTGAAGCATCTATTCCACCTAAGGAACAAGTATTTAAAAAAGCGAGTGCGGTTAGTACTCGTGAGAATATTTCAGCTTCAACTCAGTCTATTGATGATATTATCAGAACAGTGCCAGGTGCATTTACAAATTTAGATAAAAGTTCTGGCACAGTGTCTGTTAATGTACGTGGTTTAACGGGCTTCGGACGTGTTAATACAATGGTTGACGGAGTGTCTCAAACATTTTTTGCTACTTCTGGCGATAATAGTGAAAAGGCAGGTGGTACATCTCAATTTGGAGCAACAATTGATCCTTCTTTTATTACAGGTGTTGATATTCAACGAGGTGGTATAGGAGGAAGAGCAGGTGTTAATGCATTAGTTGGCTCAGCGAATTTTAGAACAATTGGGGTTGATGATGTTCTAATAGAAGGTAAAAATGTAGGTGCATTATTGAATGTAGGTGGAGGAACAAATGCAACAGGTCCTAATTATCTAGGTGCATTAGCATATCGCTATCCTTTATCTGATACCGCTTCACTCGGTTTTATGTATGCTTATAGCTGGCGTAAAATTTCTCAGGATTTTAAAGTCGGGGGGGGGCTAAACATAAAAGATGTTGATGACGAAGAAGTCGAAAGATTGGTTGATAAAGCCTGTAGTGGTGAAATATTTTGTAATAGAGAAGAAGCTCGCAAAAAATATGGATTAGAACCTTATGAACCAAGCAAGTTGTTGAATTATCCTGAAAGCCATTTAGTAAAACTTGAGTATAATGATGAACACAATAAAGCAGTGCTTTCATACCGAACTTTAGCAACCGCACTTTCAGGCAGAAAGTTAGGTAATAAAAACTACCAACTAAATTATCAGTTGAAACCAAAGGAAAATTTACAATTAGAATTAATCTTAGCTGACAATACTTCCACACAAACTTATCAAAAAGGGACGTTATTTAATCATAAAGAATTAGAGAATGTGCTAGAAACTAAAAACCGTTCAAAAACGATGGATCTAAATGTACATTTTTCTGTTCCATTGACAGAAAAATTCTCTTATGAAGCAACATTAGGCGGAAACTTTCTTGAGAATAAATACAGCAAAAATCGACACCCAAGAGAGTTAGCTTATTATTTCGAAGGTGGTGAACCTAACTCTAGTGATGGATGTGATAAAGTTGGTGACTATAAAAATGCGTGTAAGTATCACGGTATAAGATCTAATACATTTCAACCTGATGGTCAACAACGCTTTAAAACATTTTATTTTGATCAAACCTTTAAATACGATATTTATAGTTTAAAATTAAATGTTAATCGTCAAATGTATAAGTATAGTGGCACAACTTTCCCTCGTGATCCTAGAGATAAATTTTCTGGTGAATATCATGAAACAGAGTTAGAAACAAAAGATGGTTTAAAAGTTTGGGTAAACGCTAATTCAGAAGAAATAGTTAATAAGTATGGTGTTGAAGAAGCAATAAAACAAGGATGTAACATTTACCGTAATGAAAGTAAGGGTTATGTAGATATTTATAATTGCCCTACAGACTATTCAGTCAAAAAAGGGAGTTCAAGATCTCATGATAATTACTCTTTATCTTTCTCAGCAGATTTTCATCCGCTCTTTTCACCATTTGTCAGCTACGCAAAAACACACAGGGTTCCAAATATCAAAGAAATGTATTTTTCTGAGTTCGGTACTTTAGCAGTGAATACAGACTTAAAATCAGAAAAAGCAAAAACTATTCAATTTGGTATTAATGGCTATAAAGATAGAATTTTCTCAGAGTATGATGTGCTAGGATTTAAAATATTGGCTTACCAAACAAAAATTAAAGACTACATTTTAAATGTAAAACAAGAGTGTAGTACTAATAGTTATCGAGGTGGCGATAATCCTCCGACTGCTTATGATTGTATTGAGCATATTAGTCATATTAACTATAATGGCGGTAAAACAATTCTTAAATCAGGAAAAAAATATACGGGTGATTTCTGGGTTGACGAGCATCAGCTTATTCCTGTTGATTCATCTCCAGTTGTCAAGATTCAAGGACTAGAACTGGAGTTAAATTATGATATTGGTTGGTTCTATGCAAATTTATCTTATGCAAGACAAAAAACTAATCAACCAAGTTCGTTTTCTGACTCTAGTTATAGAGTTAATACTGAAAGCGAGAATGGAAAATATTTACAAGGTTTTGGTTTAAGTAAAATATCAGTTCTACCGAGAGATTATGGCTCCCTTGATATTGGTACTCGCTTATTTGATGGTAAATTAACGCTAGGCAGTATTGCAAAATACTATGGTAAAAGCAAAAGATCTAGACTTGATAAAGTAGATGGCGATGTTATTTTACCAGGGACTTTTGAATCTAGAGATGGTAAAGTATATCTCACTTACGTGCGTATAAGCGGTACGGAAGAAGTCAAAGCTCAACCAATGATTTTTGATGTTTATGCTATTTATCAACCAACAGAGAACTTGACAATCAAAGGTGAGATTCAAAATTTATTTGATAAAAAATATATTAACCCATTAGAAGCGAATAATGATTCTTCAAGTCAAATGACTTATGCTATGGGAGTGGGTGATGGATATAACAAAACCTTAAACAATTACGCAAAAGGTCGTACTTTTATCTTGAATGTAAATTATAAGTTTTAAGAATTAGTTATTAAGAAAGACATATTTTAAACCTAGAGTAGAATATGTCTTTTATTTTGTTTCTAGTCACAAATAGATAAATTAAAACTGAGTTCTTATGACGATTAGAATTCATTTAGATATTTTTATAGATGCTAGGAAAATTGGCGGAACGGACGGGACTCGAACCCGCGACCCCCTGCGTGACAGGCAGGTATTCTAACCAGCTGAACTACCGCTCCGTATTAGAATATAAAAATTGGCGGAATGGACGGGACTCGAACCCGCGACCCCCTGCGTGACAGGCAGGTATTCTAACCAGCTGAACTACCACTCCGTAAGACCGAAACGAATAATAATAGCGAATGCTAAATTCGTCAAGATATTTTTAGTATTTATGTTTTATTTGTTTAATCCATGAACGTTAATAGCGTTAATGTTTTATTTTTTCCTCGACTTGTTTATACCATAAGCAATTTTCTTTACTTTTTTTATTGATTAATTTGAGATATTCAATATGGTCTTTTAACTCATCTTCGTTAGGTGGTATTAGTTTTAGATTTTTGGAAAAGGTTACCGCACTTGAGTCTATTTTATTTGGAGTTTCTATTTCAGTCAGCTCAGATTCTTGGTGATCAAATAAACTAGTTTGTCCACCAGTCATTGCTAAATAGACATCACCGAGTATTTCAGCATCCAATAATGCACCGTGCAAAGTGCGTTTACTGTTATCAATATGCAAACGGTCGCAAAGTGCATCTAAGCTGTTACGCTTTCCAGGGTAAGTTTGGCGAGCCATTTGTAATGTATCAGTAACTACACAAATATCATTTGTTTTAATGTTGATATTATGTTTTTGAAACTCGTAATCAATAAAACCGACATCGAACGGTGCATTATGAATAATTAACTCAGCACCTCGAATAAATTCGATAAATTCTGTAGCAATAGTTAAAAAATTTGGTTTATCTTTTAGAAATTCGTCTGTGATGCCGTGAATTTTTACCGCTTCGGGATCAACTGACCTATCAGGTTTAATATAGAGGTGTAATTTTCTACCTGTGTATTGTCGATTGACCATTTCAACCGCACCAATCTCAATAATGCAATGTCCTTCGTAATGAACACCGTAATTGTTAATACCTGTAGTTTCTGTATCTAAAATAATTTGACGAGTGGGAATCATGTAATTCATTCTTTATTGCAGTGGACTATTCATTAAGCATAGTTTCTATTATCTCTATTTTTAAAAAAAATGGATAGTGTAAAATAGAATTTTATAGTTTGGTTAGGCTTAATAGATTGAGATTGCAACTTTTTTTTGCTAGAGTTCGGTCTATTTTCTGATAATTTTTTGATATTTAGAAAGATGCAAAAACAAGTAGAAATATTTACTGATGGTTCCTGTTTAGGAAATCCTGGTGCTGGTGGAATAGGTGTATTACTTCGCTATAGAAAACATGAAAAGTCATTTAGTAAAGGCTATTTTTGTACAACTAACAATCGCATGGAGTTAAGTGCGGTGATAGAGGCATTACAAATGTTAAAAGAACCTTGCTCAGTTACTTTATATAGTGATAGTCAGTATATGAAGAAAGGAATTACACAATGGATTTTTGCGTGGAAGAAAAATAATTGGAAGGCTTCAACTGGAAAACCTGTTAAAAATCAAGATTTATGGATTCTTTTAGACCGTCTTGTGCATAGACATAAAATTAATTGGCGTTGGGTGAAAGGACATAGTGGTCATCGTGAAAATGAAATTTGTGATCAACTAGCAAAACAAGGTGCTGAAAATCCTCAGTTCGAAGATTCGGGCTTTAACTCAGGGTCTTAGCTTTCAGCAGTCCCCTGTTAAGTATTGCAAACAAAAATGTATTATTCAATTCCAATCAACTTATGAGATTGGATGCTGAGTTGCCATTTAAGTTTGCTTTGTCGTTGATTTAATCTTCCTAACAAGGTGATTGTCTCCAATAGATTCATTTGTAGGCGAATTTCACAAGGAGATAAATAATAGTATTTTGCGTTGATTTTTTGTTCAATGAACTCACAAAAAGCAAATATGTCTTCACCCTCATCAACTACAATTCGTACTTCATCAGCCTTTGATATACATTCTTGGCGATATTTATTCCAGTAATAGCATTTTGGACTTACTGCAATATAATCAATAGCTTGAGGTATAGGTTTTAATCCGTTGCTCTCAATTGCAATAAAGTAATTTTCTGCCTTTAAAGCGATTAATAGTTTATCTATTTGTGGCTGAATACTGGGTTCTCCTCCTGTAATGATGATATTTTTTGCTGAAAATGACCGCACTTTTTGCATGATTTCCGACAATGGCATTTTTTTAAAATGTTTATAATCAGTATTACACCATACGCAAGCTAAATTACATTTCCCAAAACGAATGAATATTGCAGGCATTCCTGTATTGCTGCCTTCTCCTTGTAAGCTTTGAAAAATTTCTACAATCGCATAAATAGGATCATTATTATTCATGAGCAGTACTCACAGAATGATGTAGGAGTTTCCCATAAACGAATGGCAGATATATTTAACCCTTCTGCTTGTAGTGTGTTGAAAATAAAGCGAGCTATTTCTTCAGCAGTTGTTCGATGGTTCATAGCAAAAGTCTTTGAGGCTAACTCATCAAGCAGTTTTGCTATTTTAGATTTTCTTTCACTGTTACAATCGTATAAAAAAGCGTGATCCATTGGGTCTAAGATAAGATTTTGCACTATAGTTTTTAAGTCACTAAAATCAATGACCATTCCTTTTTTGGGACCGCATTTATATAGATTCCCCGTGATTTCTACTTGTAAACGATAAGTATGACCGTGTAAATTTTTACATTTGCCATCGTGTCCATCTAATAAGTGGGCAATATCGAAAGTAAATTCTTTAGAAACTTTAAACATTTTTGACCGCACTTTTTTGTTGTAAATACTCAGATAGTCCTTTTTCTCGTAACAAGCAACTTGGGCAACTGCCACATCCTCCTTCGATACCGATATAACACGTATGAGTATGTTCACGTACATAATCTAAAGCATCCAGTTGATCAGCTAATTCCCAAGTTTGTGCTTTTGTAAGATACATTAACGGAGTGATAATATTAAAATTAAAATCCAGTGCTAGATTGATAGTAACATTCATTGATTTAATAAATACATCACGACAGTCAGGATAGCCACTAAAATCAGTTTCACATACCCCGATAATGATGTCATGAATACCTTGTGATTTAGCATAAATAGCAGCATAGAGTAGGAAAAGAGCATTACGACCATCTACAAAAGTGTTTGGTAAACCATTATCCATAGTTTTGATAGTCGCATTATCATCCATCAGTGCATTATGAGTAATAGATTTGATCACAGATGTATCAATCATAGTTTGTTTTACACCTAGATCTTGAGCAATCCATTTAGATTTTGTCAATTCAATTTCATGACGTTGTCCATATTGAAAAGTCAATGCTTCGACATTTTGGTTACCGTATTGCTTAATAGCTTGAATTAGGCAAGTTGTTGAGTCTTGTCCGCCTGAAAAAATCACTATTGCACGGCGTTGATTTTTATTTAAATTGTTCATTATCTTTTTCCTAGTTTTTTAATGTGGGAGGTTTACGAACCACAAGTTTACAGAACTCGCTATTCTACAATTAAAGTAATTATAATACAAAGAGTTAACGTAGTTTGTTTTAGCTAACCTTATTTAAATCATTTACTTTTTGATCTTTTAGTGGCAGTTAATCAGTGTTAAATTGTACTATTCTTTGATTGTAATTAAGCGTTCAATTCAGTTTTGCTGTGATGTTGGTACAAACGATAACAGACTTGTCCAGTTATTTTTTCCTTTAACAGTTGCCAGTTTTGAGGTGTAAAGAGCGGTTTATTTTTTTCTGTTTCTATATAAATCAAAGACTGATCTTTTAACCAATTATTTTTTATTAAACTCTCAATAGCTTGTTCGACTAGATTGAAATGGAAAGGCGGATCAAGAAAAATTACATCAAAGAGCGGTGTGTTTTGTCGTTGTTCGAGAAATTTCAAGCTGTCTTGATGCAATACTTGTGCATTTTGACACTGTAGTTTATGTAAATTTTTTTTCAATTGTGTTGCTACAGATTTTTCCTTCTCCAAAAAAATAACTTGTTTTGCTTGGCGAGAAAGTGCTTCAAATCCCAGTGAACCACTGCCAGCAAAACAATCTAAGCAACATGCGTCTACAATATCATGTGCTAGCCAATTAAATAATGTTTCTTTGACACGGTCACCTGTTGGTCGTAGTCCATTTGCATTTAGTACAGGGAGTTTTCGACCACGCCAGAGTCCCGCAATAATTCGCACTTCACCTTTGAAATTATTAGATTTTAATTGATTATGTTGAGTATTTTTATGAAGATTTTTTTTCATATTTGATCTTTAAATTATGATAGACTATGCAAAATTTTACTTTATTTTCTCTAAAAACTCAGCAAGCAAATTTGATGGTAGAAAATTATGTCGGAACAAAATAAAAAAAGTGGGTTTTGGTCTTGGTTAGGACGCTCTAAAAATAAAGACCAGATACAACAATCTATAGAAAATGAATCTATTGAAAGTGAACAACAGAATACAACGGTAGAATTACAGCAAGTACAAAATGAACAACAAAATTTAACTGAAATTGCGGTTAAAACTACAGAAGACGTTCTTGTGGAACAAGAACAAAGCAATGAAATAGAAGATGGTGAGCAAAATTTCTTTATTCAAGAGCAGGAGAAACCGTCACAGGGTGGTTTTTTTAGTCGTTTAGTAAAAGGATTACTGAAAACTAAACAAAATATTGGCGTAGGGTTTCGTCATTTATTTACAGGTAAGAAAATTGATGACGAATTATTTGAACAGTTAGAAGAACAATTGATAATCGCAGATATTGGTATGCCGACTGCTACAAAAATCATCAATAATTTAACTCAGCACGCTAGTCGAAAACAGTTACAAGATGCAGATCTATTATATCAACAACTTAAAACAGAGTTAGCGGATATTTTGCTTCCAGTCGAGCAACCATTAAAAATTGACAATAATAAAAAACCTTATGTGATTTTAATGGTAGGCGTAAATGGAGTAGGTAAAACCACAACGATTGGTAAGCTGGCTCGGCAATTTCAATCTCAAGGCAAGTCAGTGATGTTGGCAGCAGGTGACACTTTCCGAGCAGCTGCTGTTGAACAGCTTCAAGTTTGGGGAGAACGCAATCATATCCCTGTAGTGGCACAAAGTACAGGTGCAGATTCTGCTTCAGTGATTTTTGATGCAATGCAGTCAGCAGCTGCGAAAGATATTGATATTTTAATTGCTGACACAGCAGGAAGGCTACAGAATAAAGTAAATTTAATGGATGAGTTGAAAAAAATTGTTAGAGTAATGAAAAAATACGATGATTCTGCTCCGCATGAAATTATGTTGACGCTAGATGCAGGCACGGGTCAAAATGCAATTAGTCAAACTCAATTATTTAATGAGGCTGTTGGATTAACAGGGATTAGTTTAACAAAACTTGATGGAACAGCTAAAGGGGGAGTGATTTTTGCTATTGCAGATCAATTTAAACTTCCTATTCGTTATATCGGTATAGGTGAAAAAATAGAAGATCTTCGCCCTTTTCAAGCTAAAGAATTTATTGACGCATTATTCAGCAGTGAGTAATTTATTTTGCTATGTAATGGAATAATAACTGATAAAGTGCGGTGAAAGTTTTAATATTTTCTATTGTGCTAAGGATTGTCCTATGATTCGTTTTGAAAATGTAAGTAAAGCATATTTAGGTGGTAAAACTGCCTTACAAGGAATAAGTTTACATTTACCCGTAGGGAGTATGGGATATTTGACTGGGCATTCTGGAGCTGGAAAAAGTACATTATTAAAACTGATTATGGGGATGGAAAAAGCAAATGGTGGACGGATTTGGTTTAATGGCCACGATATTACTCGTCTTTCTTCGATAGAAATTTCTTTTTTACGTCGACAAATCGGCATGGTTCATCAAGATTATCGATTACTTCCTCATCTTCCTATTGTAGAAAATGTATCTTTACCTTTGATTATTGCTGGTATGTCAATGAAAGAAGCATTACCAAGGGCTTTGGCTGCATTAGATCGAGTTGGATTACGAGATTATGCAAATCACTTACCTGTTTATTTATCAGGGGGAGAGCAACAACGTGTGGACATTGCCCGTGCGATTGTACATAAGCCCCAACTTCTATTAGCAGATGAGCCAACAGGAAATTTGGATAACGATTTATCTCGAGATATTTTCAATTTATTTAAAGAAATGAACGCATTGGGAATTACGGTATTAATTGCAACTCACGATTTAAATTTGGTGCAACAAGAACCTAGTACCTGCTTTGTGTTAGAGCAAGGGCATTTACGCTAAGGATTTACAATGACTCAATTTAAATTTTCTTCATGGGTACAAATGAAATATATTTTTGCTAAAGTGATACTAAATTTATGGAAAAAAAAACTGAATACTTTTTTGACAGTTTTAGCTATTGCCGTTTCTCTTAGTACGCCGACACTTAGTTATCTGCTATGGAAAAATTTAAATTTTTCTATGATGCAGTTTTCTCTCACTTCAGAATTAACTTTATATCTACATAAAAATTTATCTGAGAAAGACAGTAAACATCTTGCAGAGAAAATTCGTAAGCAAAATGGTGTAGAAAACGTACATTATATTTCACGGCAAGCTAGCCTTGATGAGTTTCGCCAATGGTCAGGTTTACGGGACAGTTTGAACATTTTAGAGGATAATCCATTGCCTGCTGTAATTATTGTTACACCACAAAAAGATCTCACTGAAATCAAAACATTAGCAGAAAGTTTGAGTAAATTCAAAGGCGTGCAAGAGGTCCAATTAGATTCTGAAAAATTAGAAAAACTGACCGCACTTTCTGGATTAGCGGGACATATAGTTTTGTTTTGTGTAGCTGTAATGCTAATTTGTGTTTGTTTAGTTATTGGTAATGCTATTCGAGCTGATCTTTATGCTAGTCAAGCAAAAATTGCAGTACTGAAATTATTAGGTGCAACAGATTATTTTGTATTACGGTTTTATCTTTATACAGGCTTAATTTACGCTTTATTAGGTGGATTATTAGCTTGTGGATTGAGTGTTTCATTACTTTATTATTTCAATCAACTAGTACAAAAGATCACAGCAATTTTTGCTGCGGATTTTGAATTACAGTTATTTTCGTTGGGAGAGGTTGCGTTTTTACTCATTAGTACAGCTCTAATTGGTTATATAGCAGCGTGGTGTTTTGCTAGTAGCACGATTAGTCAAATGGAAAAACAACGTAATATGATTTAAATAACGTTTGTCTATTTTCATACTTCTGTTGATCATGCCCTTCAAATAACTCAGTTTTTAATTTTAACTGCATAAAACTGCGGTATGATTTTTTGAAATTTTCATCGTTTTGGATAAAAAGCTTGATTTTATTTAATAAATCTTGTAATAAATTAGATCTACTTTGAATTTAAAACACAACATCAGAAAAGGAAAATTATTATGCAAAATGTCGGTTTTGTCGGTTGGCGTGGTATGGTGGGATCTGTTCTAATGGATCGTATGGAGCAGGAAAATGATTTCACTAATTTAAATCCAGTTTTTTTTACTACTTCACAATCAGGACAAAAAGCACCTGTATTCGGTAGTAAGGATGCTGGAGAACTAAAAGATGCTTTTGATATTGATGCACTAAAACAACTAGATATTGTAGTTACTTGCCAAGGTGGCGATTACACTAACGAGGTGTATCCAAAATTGCGTGCTGCGGGTTGGAATGGTTACTGGATTGATGCTGCTTCTGCTCTACGTATGAAAGATGAAGCTATTATCGTATTAGATCCTGTTAATCAGCATGTAATTAGCGAAGGTGTAAAGGCTGGAGTGAAAACGTTTGTGGGAGGTAATTGCACAGTAAGTTTGATGTTAATGGCATTAGGTGGATTATTTGAGCGTGATTTAGTCGAGTGGATTTCTGTTGCTACTTATCAAGCTGCCTCTGGAGCTGGTGCAAAAAATATGCGGGAACTATTAGTGCAAATGGGACAACTTGAAGACAGTGTTGCTGATGAATTGTCTAGTCCTGCGTCATCAATTTTAGATATTGAACGTAAAGTAACTGCTAAAATGCGTGCAACAGATTTTCCAACAGATAATTTCGGTGCGGCATTAGGTGGTAGCTTAATCCCTTGGATTGATAAATTGTTACCTGAAACAGGGCAAACTAAAGAGGAATGGAAAGGATACGCAGAAACCAATAAAATACTCGGTTTAAGCGATAATCCGATCGCAGTTGACGGTTTATGTGTACGTATAGGTGCTTTGCGTTGTCACAGTCAAGCTTTTACTATCAAAATGAAAAAAGATTTGCCGTTAGCAGAAATTGAACAAATTTTAGCAGGTCATAATGAATGGGTAAAAGTGATTCCAAATGATAAAGAAGCTACTTTGCGTGAATTAACCCCTGCGAAAGTGACGGGGACATTAAGTGTACCTGTTGGACGTTTGCGTAAATTAGCAATGGGACCTGAGTATTTGGCCGCTTTCACTGTTGGAGACCAATTATTGTGGGGCGCAGCAGAACCAGTTCGTCGTATTTTAAAACAATTAGTAGCTTAATTTAATAGGGATTGTCTTCGGATAATCCTTAGTTTTATAAAACTTATGGAAAGAGAACCGCACTTTCACCGCTTTGTGTTGACAAAAATAGCACCTTTTATTTCACAATTTCCTATCCAATACATCAATGGAAAAAGAAATTGTGCTATTGCGTATCGCCATTTTGTTCATCTTAATCCAAGCAAACGTCAACTAATAGTTTTAGTTAATGGGCGTTCAGAAAATTTACTTAAATGGTCTGAAGTTGCTTATGATTTTTATCAACAAGGTTTCGATGTGTTGCAATTTGATCATCGAGGACAAGGTTATTCAGATCGTCTGTTGAAAGATCAATATAAAGGTTATATTGATGAATTTCGATTTTATGTAGAAGATATGGATTCACTAATAAGTTATGTGAATTCTAAATATAATTATAAAAATCAATACGTTATTGCTCATTCAATGGGGGCGTTGATTTCATCTTATTATTTGGCTAATTTTGATCATCAAATAAAAAGTGCGGTATTTTCAGCCCCATTTTTTGGCTTACCTACAGAACATCCTTTGCGTGATGAACTTATCATTAATTTAATGATGTTGTTTGGGCAAGGGCAGCGTTATGTGTTCGGTAAAACAGAATATAAACCAGCAGATTTAAAAGTGAACGAACTAAGTTTTTGTAAGACTCGAATGCGGTGGATGAATCGAATTAATCGCCATAATCCAGAATTACGTTTAGGTAGTCCAACTTTTCGCTGGATTCATCTATGCTTAATTGCAATTAAACAATTGCCTAGCATCTTACCGCGTATTGAAATTCCAGTATTAATTTTGCGTGCGGAAAAAGAAAAAATTGTGAAAAATGAAAACCTTGATCAATTAGCTACATTTTTACCACAGAGCAAAGTGCAAGTTGTTCCTAATGCAAAGCATGAAATTTTATTTGAACGAGATAGTATTCGTAACAAAGTATTAGCACAAATTATTTCCTTTTTTATCCTATCATTTCAACAAGATACGACAAAAGAATAAACCAAACATTGTGAAAAAGATACCGCCCACTAAATGAATTGAGATCAAACTGAAAACAGTTAACCATTTTTCAGAGAGAAAATTTTCGATTACTTCAGCAGAAAAAGAGGAAAATGTAGTAAAGCTACCAAGAAAACCAGTCATTAAAAACAATCGCCATTCATTTGATATTTGTGGGAATTGCCAGAAAATTGCTAATAACATGCCAATAATGAAACAACCTAGAAGGTTAGCAACTAATGTTCCAAGCGATAAAAATTCAAGTAGAGGATCCAATATTAAATTAAGTCCCCAGCGAGCGGTTGCACCTAATATTGCTCCACAAGCGACTAAACTAACAGATTGCCACATTTTTACTTCCTTTTTAATTAATAGCAAAAATTGCTCGTAAATAGCTTGCTACTGCTTCATGTTGATTGCTACCAATTTGTTCTAATTGCGGTAAGTGAGATTTTAAACGTTGATCTGCGTTGTGCATGATACAACCTTTTTTCACTATGCTGAGCATTTCTAAATCATTCATGCCATCACCGAAAGCAATACATTGTTCTACTCCATAGTCACGTTTAGCGAGTACTTCTAAAAGTGCGGTTGCTTTCGATACATTTTTGTTCATGATTTCAAGACAATTAGGCAGAGAATAAGTTAACGTGATTTGATCATGAAATTGATTTTCAAGCTGATGTTCAATAGCTAACAAATCTTGTGGTGTACGTCCAATAAAAAATAATTTTTCTACGCCACTTGCATGATGTTTTTTAAAATCAACTACTTGGTATTGAAATCCAGAATCCTGATGGAATTTTGATAACTGTGGTACATCTTTATTGATAAACCAGCCATCATCTTGATAAGTGTTAAAGCAAACGTTCTCTTGATCAAAAGGCAATTGCATAATTTCAAGTGCTATTTGTTCGGGGACGTTATTTGCAAGTAGCCGTTCTCCTTGCAAATTATGTACTCTAGCTCCATTAGAAGTGATCATAACAGCATGATTTGTATTAATTTTAGTTAAAATAGACGATACATCAATGTAATTTCGACCCGTTGCAAGAATAATATCAATATTGTGCTTGGCTAGTTTTTCTAACGTCTCAATAGTGAACTGACCAATCATATGATTTGCATTTAGTAATGTGCCATCTAAGTCTGATATTACGGCACGAAAAGGAAGTGAAAACATTATTTTTTCCTGATATAAATTTGCAATCTACTTTGAATTATAATCTAAATTATCGTGCTTTGCTTTTTCTTTGAAAATTTTTTATCACGGATAAATTTTAAAAAAATATTTCTTTTATAGCTAATATGTGTTATTTATATAGACATCAGTGAAGTTTTGAATTTCTATTTAGCAATTTTTTTTACAATATGATGAAAAATCTACTTTCAGTATTCAGTATTATTATTAACCTCGTGGTGATTATTATCACTGCGAGGTGCTTGCTGGTATCTAGAATGTAGTTAAATTCTTAATATTTGTAGCCCCTCGCAATTATCGAGGGGCTTTTTGTATTTGAAAAATAAATAATAAGGTGAGTGAAATGAATGGAGCGAGATTAGTCACGGAATGTTTAAAAGCACATGATGTTAGAACTGTTTTTGGTTATCCTGGTGGAGCGATTATGCCAGTATATGATGCAATTTATGACTCAGGTTTAGATCATTTACTTTGTCGTAATGAGCAAGGGGCAACGATGGCGGCAATTGGTTATGCTAGAGCAAGTGGTAACGTGGGCGTTTGTATTGCTACATCGGGTCCTGGTGCAACAAATTTGATTACAGGATTAGGTGATGCTTTAATGGATTCAATTCCAATTGTTGCGATTACTGGACAAGTAGCCTCCTCCTTTATTGGAACAGATGCTTTTCAAGAAGCTGACGTATTAGGTTTATCTTTAGCTTGTACGAAACATAGTTTTATTGTACAAAGCATTGATGAACTACCTGAAATCTTCGCTAAAGCTTTTCAAATCGCACGAAGTGGACGTCCTGGTCCTGTACTAATTGATATTCCTAAAGATATTCAATTTGCCGAAACAAATTTGCAGCCATTCACATTTCCAATAGAAAAACCAACCGCACTTCCAGCAGAAAAAGTACAGCAAGCAGTAGAACTGTTGAAGCAAGCAAAACATCCAATTGCCTATGTTGGTGGTGGTGTCGGTATGGCAAACGCGGTGCCTGCTTTGCGAAATTTTCTAAGCGTAACTCAGATTCCAGCAGTTTCTACTTTGAAAGGTTTAGGAACAGTATCTCCTGACAGTCCTTATTATATGGGAATGATTGGTATGCATGGAACAAAAGCAGCAAATCTTGCTATGCAAGAGGCTGATTTGTTATTGGTATTCGGTGCGAGATTTGATGACCGTGTAACAGGAAATTTAGACACTTTTGCCCCTAATGCGAAAGTCGTGCATTGTGATATTGATATTGCTGAACTTGGTAAATTACGCCAACCTGATGTGGCATTACGTGGAGATTTAAATGAAATTTTTTATGCACTTACAATTCCACTAGAAATTGCGGAATGGCAGAAAAAAATTGTTCAATTAAAAGCTCAATTTGATTTTTGTTATACAGCGAATGAAGGCTATAAACCTATCAATCCTTGGTGGTTGTTGAATACGGTTTCTAATCGAAAAGATAATAATTCGATTGTCGTAACAGATGTAGGGCAGCATCAGATGTGGTCAGCACAGCATATGCGTCATTATGCACCTGAAAATTACATTACTTCAGCAGGTTTTGGCACGATGGGATTTGGTTTGCCTGCTGCTATTGGGGCGAAAAAAGTGCGGTCAAATGATGAAGTTATTTTGATCACAGGAGATGGCTCAATTATGATGAATATTCAAGAGCTTGGAACGATCAAACGAGCAAAAACACCGATCAAAATAATTTTGTTGGATAATCAACGTTTAGGCATGGTAAGACAATGGCAAACGCTGTTTTTCCAAGCTCGTCACAGTAATACAATTTTAGATGATAACCCTGATTTCATTACACTTGCTTCTGCTTTTGGAATACAAGGTGAACGCATAGAAATAGGAAATGATGTCGATGGAGCATTGGACCGTTTATTTGCAGCACAAGAAAGTTATTTGCTGCATGTTTGTATTCCAGCAGAAGAAAATGTATGGCCACTTGTGCCACCAAATGCGTGTAATACAGATATGTTAGAAGGTTAGAAAGGAGTAAAAAATGAAGCAATATGAATTGTCTATGATATTTAATAAACGTCCAGAAACGTTAGAGCGAATTTTACGCGTTGTGCGGCATCGTGGTTATGATGTGATTGATTTAAAAAGTAAAACTGATGAAAATCAAATTGATTTACAGCTTCGTATTCAGAGTAAAAGAGCGGTGGAATTGTTAGTAAATCAACTAATTAAGTTGCCAGACATGGTAAAGTTAAAACAGATTTAATCATCATACTTTTTAACTATTTTTGAATTTATGTTTTTTACTTGGAGAGATTATGCCTAAATTAAGATCGGCGACTAGTACACAAGGTCGCAATATGGCGGGGGCAAGAGCTTTATGGCGAGCTACGGGAATGAAAGAAAATGATTTCGGTAAGCCGATTATTGCAGTAGTAAATTCATTCACTCAATTTGTACCTGGCCATGTACATTTAAAAGATATTGGGCAATTAGTTGTGGCTCAAATTGAGCAAGCTGGTGGTGTGGCAAAAGAATTTAATACGATTGCTGTTGATGACGGTATTGCGATGGGGCATGGTGGCATGTTGTATTCTTTGCCATCTCGAGATCTTATAGCTGATAGCGTTGAATATATGGTGAATGCACATTGTGCAGATGCAATGGTCTGTATTTCTAACTGCGATAAAATTACCCCTGGTATGTTAATGGCAGCGATGCGATTAAATATTCCAACAGTATTTGTGTCAGGTGGACCTATGGAAGCAGGCAAAACTAAATTGTCTGATCAACTAATTAAATTGGATTTAATTGATGCAATGATTAAAAGTGCGGATAAAAATGTATCGGATTTAGATGTTCAATCCGTAGAACGGTCTGCATGTCCAACCTGTGGCTCTTGTTCAGGCATGTTTACTGCAAATTCGATGAATTGTTTAACGGAAGCTCTAGGTTTAAGTTTACCAGGTAATGGTTCCTGTTTAGCTACTCATGTTGACCGAAAACAATTATTTTTAAATGCAGGAACACAAATAGTTGAGTTATGTCGTAAATTTTATCAACAAGATGACTATTCTGTATTACCACGTTCTATTGCGACTAAAGCAGCATTTGAGAATGCGATGAGTTTAGATATTGCGATGGGGGGATCAACTAATACCGTGCTACATTTGTTGGCAGCGGCCCAAGAAGCCGATGTGGATTTTACTATGGCAGATATTGATCGTTTATCTCGTAAAGTACCTTGCTTAAGTAAAGTCGCTCCTAATACTACTAAATATCATATGGAAGATGTACACCGAGCAGGTGGGATTATGGCTATTTTAGGTGAATTACACCGTGCGGATTTGCTAAATGTTGATGCTCGTACCGTTTTAGGTTTATCTATGGCGGAGCAAATTCAAAAATACGATATTACACTTACGCAAGATGAGGAAGTACACAAATTTTTCCGTGCAGGTCCTGCAGGTATTCGAACTACACAAGCTTTTTCACAAGAATGTCGTTGGGATACTGTAGATAATGATCGACAAAACGGTTGTATTCGCAGTAAGAAGTTTGCTTATAGTCAAGATGGTGGGTTAGCAATGCTGTCAGGTAATATTGCTCTAGATGGCTGTATTGTAAAAACTGCTGGAGTTGATGAGTCTATCTTAAAGTTTAGAGGCAAAGCGATTGTGTTTGAAAGCCAAGAAGACGCGGTAGCAGGGATTTTAGGTGGTCGGGTACAAGCTGGAGATGTAGTTGTTATCCGCTATGAAGGTCCAAAAGGTGGACCTGGCATGCAAGAAATGCTTTATCCAACCAGTTATTTGAAGTCAATGGGACTAGGTAAAGCCTGTGCATTATTAACAGATGGTCGTTTTTCAGGTGGTACATCAGGGCTTTCTATTGGTCATTGCTCTCCTGAAGCGGCAGCAGGAGGGATTATCGGTTTGGTTAGAGATGGTGACATTATTGATATTGATATTCCAAATCGTAGCATTCAGCTGGCAGTATCTGATGATGAGTTGGCTCAACGTCGTGTAGAACAAGATAAAAAAGGCTGGAAGCCAGTTCATCGTCAACGTGAAGTTTCTTTTGCATTAAAAGTCTATGGTCATTTTGCTACTTCCGCAGATAAAGGAGCGGTTCGTGATAAAAGCAAAATTTAATAATTAACAAAAAGTGCGGTATAAAATGACCGCACTTTAATTGGAAGGAAATATGACATACCATTTATCCAATCAGCCAACGAGTGCTGAATATTTAAAAGCAGTGTTGAGTTCAAAAGTTTATGATTTGGCTAGAATTACTCCACTTCAAGGAATGCCAAAGTTATCAGAGCGTTTAGAAAATCAAATTTTTGTAAAACGTGAAGATCACCAACCCGTACACAGTTTTAAATTACGTGGAGCATACGCAATGATTTCAGGTTTAACCCAACAGCAAAAAAGTGCTGGAGTTATTGCCGCATCTGCTGGGAATCATGCTCAAGGTGTTGCATTATCGGCAAAAAAACTCGGTTTTAAAGCCTTAATTGTCATGCCGAAAAATACACCCGCTATAAAAGTGGAAGCAGTAAAATCTTTTGGTGGCGAAGTCTTATTGCACGGTATAAATTTTGATGAAGCTAAAGCGAAAGCGATTGAATTAGCAGAAACTAAAAAAATGATTTTTATACCGCCCTTTGATCATCCAGCCGTGATTGCAGGACAAGGCTCATTAGCCATGGAGCTGTTACAGCAAAATACTCATATTGATCGTATTTTTGTGCCTGTAGGTGGAGGTGGCTTGATCGCGGGAATTGCTGTATTGATCAAACAGCTGATTCCAGAAATTAAAGTGATAGGTGTGGAAAGCAAGGATTCGGCTTGTTTGTATGAAGCACTTAAAGCAGGAAAGCCTATTAATTTAGAGCGAGTTGGCTTGTTTGCTGATGGGGTAGCAGTAAAACGTATTGGCGATGAAACATTCAGGTTATGTCAAAAATATGTTGATGATGTAGTACTAGTGAGCAGTGATGAAATCTGTGCGGCAATGAAAGATATGTTTGAAAACGTACGTGCAGTAGCTGAGCCGTCAGGTGCTTTATCTCTTGCTGGGTTAAAAAAATATGTTAAAGAACATAACATCAAAGGTGAAACTTTGATTAATGTATTATCAGGTGCAAATTTGAATTTTCATACTCTGCGTTATGTATCAGAGCGGTGTGAAATTGGCGAGAAGCATGAAGCAATGTTGGCAGTAACTATTCCAGAGGAAAAAGGCAGTTTCTTACGTTTTTGTTATTTGTTAGGTGATCGTGCAGTAACGGAATTTAATTATCGTTATGCAGATCAAAAACAGGCTTGTATTTTCGTCGGTGTTAGAGTGAGCGGTGAATTAGAAAAGATAGATATTATCAAAATGTTGCAACAAAATAGTTATACGGTAATAGATTTATCTGATGATGATGTGGCAAAAACTCACATTCGTTACATGATTGGTGGACGCTCATCTAGTGAAGCCAAAGAGCGGTTATATAGTTTTGAATTTCCTGAACAAAAAGGTGCTTTACTGAAGTTCTTAGAGATGCTCGGTACTCATTGGAATATTTCACTTTTCCATTATCGTGCTCATGGTGCAGACTATGGTAATGTGCTTGCAGGGTTTCAATTAGATGAACATGATGAGCTGCGTTTCAACCAACACTTAGAAGAGTTGGGTTACACTTATCAAGATGTAAGCACAAGCCCAGCCTATCAGTATTTTTTAGGATAAATTAGAAAAATGACCGCATTTTTGCTAGATACTGATAGTAAAAGTGCGGTGTGTTTTATCAAATTTTTAAGCTGAGTTTGTTTTTTAATTGTGCTACTCTATGTGCTAACACATTATTGAAAGAAAAGTCATAGGTTTTATTTTAACGAAGATACTAGTGAAGAATAATCAATAAACGTTGAATTTAACCACATTTTTCTTTATAAGCGATTATTAATAACTTGATAAATTTTAGTAGAGTTATTTTTTATTTTGAGGTTAGTCAATGCAAAACAAAGTAAAATATCAATCTCTAATTCTAATTTCGAACGGTTTAACTAGATTATTGGGTAACATTGTGAAGATTCTTAGTTATCCTTTTCACTTTGTTTTTCCTAAAAAACGGTTCACTATTCCTAAATTTAGCCCTGCAAAATGTCAATCAAAGACGATAAATAAAATTAATAAAACGATTTGGCAAACTAATTATAGTAATAAAGTAACATTGCCAATTTACTGTAATTATTTGTTTAATCGATTAATGTCATTGAGTTATGATTATCGTTATGTGAGTACAGAAGAACGTTTGGAATATATAAAAGCGAATGCGGATGAACGCGTTGTAAAAGCTTATAGCCAGTTAACAGATGGTGCAGCCCAAGCTGATTTTTGGCGAGTTTTTGTTTTATATTCTGAAGGTGGAGTGTATATGGATATTGACGGGCAGTTAGTATGGAGTTTGTCGTCAATTATTCACCCTGATGATACAGAAGTAGTGATCACTCGTCGTGATAAATACACTAATTTCTTTTTAGCTTCAGAGAAAGGTAATCCGTTTTTAAAACGAACGTTAGATATTATTGTAGATAATATTGAAGCAAAACGCATTGACGGCGGTGTTTTTTATTTAACGGGACCTGTGACACTGAATCAAGCTTTGCAAGACCAGCAAGTGAATAGTCGTATTGATAAATTGACATGTTCTCAAGGGACTTTTAGTAATGAATATTTCCAATATATTGATAAAAAATATGGTAAATGGATTCATAAGAAAAATGAAGAATTACTGAAATAAACGAGACGGACAGAAGTAGCACGAAACAATAAATAGGCGTGCTATAGTCAAATACTTGAAGATCCTTTAAAATGAAACTCACAGTGCTTTGAATATAGTGTTAAAATACATTTTTTATTAATATTATTGGGGTATTTCATAATGAACGGGCAAAATGAGAATGAATTAATATCAGAAAATCAGCCAGCACAAAAGGAATTAGATTTAGGTTTCAGTCAGATTGAACCTATTACTCGGAAAAAACCTATTGAATCAACAAATTCTTTTGGGGAAAAAATAAACTCACTTTTGTTTCGTTTTGTCAAAAAAAGTAACAACCAATCCAATCTTGAGAAAACTAAAAAATCAAATCTAGCTGACTCTACTGAAATTGAAAATGAAAAAGAAGATGTGACAGAGCCTGTTATTGCTACTGTGACAGCAGAGAATGAGGCAGCATCGAGTGAAAATTCTTCGTCTGTTCTGAATGGAGAGAAAAAAGAGCCTAAAATCTCAACAACAATGTTGAAAAGCCCTGAGAATTGGGTGATCTTGCAAAAATTACCACCAAAATATCGTCGTGTATTCATTGTGTTATTGCTGATTGTCATCATTTTATTAATTATGTCATGGTTAAAACCTGATACAGAAACTGTACATTATTTTGAGCAAGCTGATCACAGTATTCCAACGCAATTTCAATCTTTGGATGATACTGATTCAACAAAAAATGTGTTAGAGATAACACATAGCCAGAACAATTTACTACTAACAAAGCATATTGAAGATAAAACGGATCTTCCTAATGATAGTTTGGTTGATAATAAAACTGATGAAAATAGTGTTCAACAACAAGCTGTTATCACAGAAAAAGTTGAAACACCAGTACAACAAAGCCCAATAGTTGAAGAAAATACATCAGCTCATAAACAGGTAATAGCACCAGCTCCAATGCCTGCAACTAAAACGGTAACGAACAAATCATTAGAGCAAAAACAAAAAACGGAAGTGAAAGCTACAACATCACAGCATAGTAAAGTGAATAAAGAAGAAAAAGTAACCGCTCCAGTAATAGAAGCTAAGCCTATTCCAAAAAATAAAGAAAAAAGAGAAAAAACTAAAGTAAACAGTAAGGCAAATGTAAAAACGCTCAACATACCACAAGGTAATTCACTAATGCAGGTTTTTCGGAATAATAATTTAAATATTGCGGATGTGAATGCGATGACAAAAGCAAAAAACGCAGGCAATATATTAAGTAGTTTTAAAGCGGGCGATAAAGTGAAAGTTGTAGTGAACTCAGAAGGTCGGGTAACGGAGCTTCATTTGCTTAATGGTAGCCGTTTTATTAGACAAGCTAACGGTAGTTATATATTTAAGAAATAGCATTTGAATGAATCATATTATGTAAAAACTGCGGCAATTAACCGCAGTTTTTATTTATCAATATTTTTTATTTTTATTTCTATTTAAAACCGCTCTTTTTCTCCGCCAAAGTCATTGAGCAGATTTTCTATTAGTTTACTTAGCGTAGCTGTCATTAAAATAAAATCCGCATCGAAACGCTGAGCAATATCTTCTTTTAAAATATCATCATTTTTTTCTTTAATTTCATCAGCAAATTTTAACCGTTTTAAAGAACAATCTTCTTGTAACATAAAACTTAAATTCTCTTCCCATTCCAAACTTAATTTAGTAATTTGCTTATCTGTTTTTAGCATCGAAATGATTTCTTCAGAATTTAAATTTTGCTGTTTACAACGGATAACAGAATTATTATCGTTGCCACGAAGTTCAGCATCATCTAAAGTGATGAGCCATTGAGGAATAGTATCATTACAGATCCAATCACTCATTACTAAGCTTGGATTATTAGCAAACGTTAATGGGACAACGGGCAATGAACCTAGCGTTTTACGCAATAGTCCTAAAGCATCTTCTGCTACTTTATTTGAAGCAGCGTCTACGTAAATTAGGTTATTTGCAGTATCAATCCAAAGTGCAGTCTGTTTTAGTTTGCTAAATGCACGGGGTAATAATGTCGCAATTACATCATCTTTTAACGCTTGTTTTTCTACTTTTTTCAATTGTCGATTTTCTTTTTGTTCAAGCTCTATAATGCGATTTTCTAACTCACGTTTAATCACTTGTGCAGGAAGAATTTTTTCTTCTTTTTTAGCTAATAATAATATTTGTTTATTTACAGAAAAGTGTAACATTTCACTATCACGTAGTGGAGGCGTCCAGCCGAATTTGCTCATGTCTGATTGATGACAAGGCGAAAAAGCACATTGTTGCAATTGTAATTGGAAGTCTTCGTTCATCCAATCTAAAGATTTAGTTAAACGGTAAATCATCAGGTTTTTGAACCACATAGTAGATCCTTTTTTTTATTCAGGTAAAATGATGTTATCTCGTTTATTGTAACCCATTTTGGAGAAAAAAATGCAGCATAAATTAATAGGTTTTATCGGCGGTGGTAATATGGCTAAAGCGATAATCTTTGGGCTATTAAAGAAAGGTTACCCTGCTAATAGAATTATTGTTTCTGATCCAGATCGTGAAAAATTAGCTATTTATGCAGAACAAGGTATTGAAATTACAGAAAATAATAAAAAAGCAGCAGAATGTGCTGAAGTCGTTTTATTAGCAGTGAAGCCACAAATTATAGCTACAGTTTGTGAACAATTAAGTGCGGTTGACTTTTCTAATAAATTGCTAATTTCTATTGTAGCGGCCATTTCCGTTGATAGATTCAGTTTTCTTTTGCCAACAGCAAAAAATATTGTTCGAGTAATGCCAAATACGCCAGCATTAGTCTCTTCAGGTATGGCTGGTTTATTTGCTAAAGCGAATGTGACTGTAGAAATGAAAAATTTTGCTCAAGATTTATTGAATTCTGTAGGTGAAAGTTGTTGGGTTGATGATGAAGAAAAAATGCACGCTGTTACAGCCGGTTCAGGTAGTAGTCCAGCCTATTTCTTTTTATTGATGGAAAGCATGCAGAAAGCGTTATTGGATATGGGGTTAGATTTTGAAACTGCTCGTTTGCTAGTACAGCAATCAGCATTAGGTGCTGCAAAAATGGTAATTGAAAATCCACGAACAGAGATTTCTTTATTACGACAAAATGTGACTTCAAAAGGCGGTACAACGGCGGCAGCATTAGAAGTATTTGATCAAGCACAGCTATCTGAAACTATTAAACAAGCAATGAGTGCTTGCGTTGCTCGTTCACAACAAATGGAAAAATTATTTTAATGAAACTCTCTCCTTTTAATTGGTTAGCGCTCAGTTTTTTGGGTTATTACTGTGCTTACGGTGTTTTTATGCCTTTTCTTCCTGCTTGGTTAAAATCTCAGGCTTATAGTGAAGAAACAATAGGGCTTATTATCGCATCTTCTTATTTGTTTCGTTTTGTAGGTGGATTGCTGTTTTCTTCATTAGTTAAAAAATCTACTTATTTATTAAATGCACTACGATATTTGTCATGGGCTGGTGCTGTTGCAATGTTAGTTGTTAGCGTTGTTGCAGAACATTTTTGGTTACTTTGCATTGCTATTTGGTTATTTTCTATGATTAATGCGGCTGGTATGCCTTTAGGTGACACACTTGCCACTACGTGGCAGCAGCAAATTAATTTAGACTACGGAAAAGTACGTTTGATTGGTTCTCTAGCTTTCGTCGTGGGCGTAGTTGTTTTTGGTAATATTATCGGATTTATTGGTGATTATTCTGTTGTTTGGGTGCTGACAGGATTACTTTTCCTTTATGCCGTTATGCAAATAGGGACCCCTACTACCTTGCCACAAGATCGGCAGGAAAGTGTAGAGCAAGTTAACATTTCTTTTATGCAATTATTAAAAAATAAA
This sequence comes from Seminibacterium arietis, assembly GCF_042675725.1. Classification (NCBI taxonomy): domain Bacteria; kingdom Pseudomonadati; phylum Pseudomonadota; class Gammaproteobacteria; order Pasteurellales; family Pasteurellaceae; genus Seminibacterium; species Seminibacterium arietis. The sequence goes on along the minus strand of NZ_JBHTJN010000004.1, from coordinate 300,534 downwards.
ACTACTTTAAGATTATTAATTGCAGTTTCTCTTATTCAAGGCTCTCATGCAGCTTATTATTCATATAGCGTACTATATTGGAAAAGTATTGGCATTTCGGTTCAGACGACAAGTTTGCTATGGGGACTAAGTGTTATAGCCGAAATACTGTTGTTTTTCTTTTCTACTAAATTATTTAAATTTTCAAAAGTTAGCACTTTGTTTTATTATTCTGCGATTGCTGCAATAATCCGTTGGACAATATTAAGTTATGTGGAAAGTGTTAGCGTAATAGCAGTTACTCAACTCTTACATTGTTTAACTTATGCGTTAAGTCATTACGCTATTATTCGCTATATCAGTACTCAGCCACAAAATACGATGGCAAAATTACAAGGGCTTTATAGTGGCTTTTCGGCTTGTGCTGCAATTGCATTATTCACTGCATTGGCTGGAGTGCTATATCCAATTTCACCAGCAACAGCATTTATTACAATGAATATTTTTGCTTTTATTGCCATTTTTGTGATCCCTCGTAAAGTAGATGCCTTCTTAATTAGAAAAGTTGAATAAATACGATGAAAGATACCGCACTTATTGATTTATTTTTGAATGAAATTTGGTTACAAAAGCATCTCTCAGCTAATACGATTCAATCTTATCGCTTAGACTTAATCGCACTAGCAAATTGGCTTGAGAGTCAGAATATGAACTTGATAACTCTTGATTCGGTAGATTTGCAACATTTTCTTGGGATTCGTTTAGAGCAAGGCTATAAAGCAACTAGTACAGCACGTTTATTGAGTGCTTTACGGCATCTATTTCAATACTTATACCAAGAAAAATACCGAGTTGATGATCCTAGTGCGGTATTAAGTTCACCTAAATTACCTACTCGTTTACCAAAATATTTAACGGAGCAACAAGTTACGGATTTGCTGAATGCACCGAATATTGATGTTCCGTTAGAACTGAGAGATAAAGCAATGATGGAGCTACTTTATGCGACGGGTTTGCGAGTAACAGAGTTAGTATCGTTGACTCTGGATAGCATAAATTTGCAACAGGGAGTCGTGCGAGTTATTGGTAAAGGTAATAAAGAACGTATTGTACCAATAGGTGAGGAAGCAACATATTGGATTAAGCAATTTGTATCCTATGGACGCAGGGCGTTATTAAATGGACAATCTTCTGATTTTTTGTTTCCAAGTCGCCGTAATAGTAAGATGACAAGGCAAACTTTTTGGCATCGAATAAAATATTATGGAATTTTAGCTGATATTGATAGTGATAAACTTTCCCCTCACGTACTACGCCACGCTTTTGCTACTCATTTAGTTAATCATGGTGCAGATTTACGAGTTGTACAAATGTTACTTGGACATAGCGATCTTTCTACTACTCAAATATACACTCATGTTGCAAAAGAGCGGTTAAAAATTATGCACCAGCGTTATCACCCAAGAGGATAACAAGTAGTTAGTAAAAATTTAAATAACTCACCGCACTTTTGGTCTGTATTTAGAACAAAAGGTTGATAGTCACTAAAACATTATTGATGACGGATCAACCAACAATTATGGATTTGTTTATTCCGTTCAAAATCAAGAGGGATAGTTTTGTGTGAAATTTCCACCGCACTTAATTTTAACTCGGTTAGACTATCAAGATTCATTTTAAAACCACGTTTGTTATTAGAAAATACGATTACGCCATCTGATCGTAAAATCTTTTTCAGAGATGTCATTAAATCAATGTGATCTCGTTGTACATCCCAATTGTCTTTCATCCGTTTAGAATTAGAAAATGTTGGGGGATCAACAAAAATCAAATCAAATTGTTCAGTACATTCCGCAAGCCATTGCAAACAATCCGCTTGGATAAGTTTATGTTGTTTTCCTGTAATATCATTGAGCAATAAATTTTGCTCAACCCAGTTGAGGTAAGTATTTGACATATCTACAGTTGTAGTTGATTTTGCTCCGCCTAAAGCGGCGTGAACAGTCGCTGAACCCGTGTAAGCAAACAAATTTAGAAAATCTTTGTTTGCAGCCATTTCACCAAGCATTTTGCGAGTCAAACGGTGATCTAAAAACAACCCTGTATCCAAATAATCTGTTAAGTTTACCCATAATTTAGCACCGTATTCATTCACATAAAAATAATCACCTTTATTAGCTAGCTTTTCATATTGATTTGTACCCTTTTGTTTTTGACGTACTTTCAAAATCAACTTATCGGTTTTTATACCCGTAACTGATAAAGTAGCATTGACTGCATCAAGTAGGCGTTGACGAGCTTTATTTTCATCAATATTTTTTGGAGCTGCATATTCTTGTATTACAATATGATCGGCGTAGCGATCTACTGCTAAATTATATTCAGGTAAATCGGCATCGTATAAGCGATAAGCATCTAGCCCTTGTTGTGTCGCCCATTTTTCAATTTTCTTTATATTTTTTTGCAAACGGTTAGCAAAATCTATTGCAACTTGTGGACTAGTTGCAATTTCCACCGCACTTTCAGGCAATTCTTCATTTTTGTTATCGTTAGCTTTTAATTTGTCGCTAATGTGATAATTTTTTTGTACACAGTCTAGCGGTCCATTTTTCGCTTTAAACTGACGGTGAGAACGTAAACGAAGACAATCAAGTAACGCCGAATCACTACTAAATATAGATACATTCCAACCCATAAATCGATTTTTCAAGCGGTAGCCAAGTACAGAATAAAGAGCGACTAATTCGGGGGTTGAACCCAGTCTTTCACCGTAAGGAGGATTACAAATTACAGTCCCTAGCGTGTTTACGGGATTATCTAGTGCGGCAACATCAAGAGGTTTGAATTGAATTAAGTGTGCTACACCTGCATTTTTAGCATTACGTTTAGCTTTTTGTATAACATAGCTATCGACATCATAGCCATAAAAGTGCGGTTGGATTTCTACTACAGTTTGTTCTGCTAATTGTATTGCTTCAGTTTTAACTTTTTCCCATGCAATTTGATTATGCCCTTTCCAAAAATCAAATCCCCAACGAAGACGATGCAATTGAGGTGCAATTTTTGCTTCCATTTGGGCAGCCTCAATGAGCAATGTACCTGAACCACACATAGGATCGACCAAAGGTGTGCCTTTTTTCCAGCCTGAACGTAATACGATAGCTGCCGCTAAAGTTTCACGTAGAGGAGCTTTCCCCGTATCTTCACGATAGCCTCGCATGTGTAATGCCTCTCCGCTTAAATCAAGAGAGAGAATAAGATCTTCACGATGTAAATAAGCGTGAATACGTATATCAGGATCTTGTTTATCAACATCAGGACGCGCTTTACCTTGTCGCTCAAAATGATCTACTATGCCATCTTTTACTCGCATTGCTCCAAATTGACTATGACGAATTTCACGATTTGTACCATTAAAATCGACTAAAAAACGAGATTTCTCATCAAAAAATGCGGTCCAATTTTGAGCAGTGACTAAACTATATAAATCTAAATCGCTGTAGATTTTACCGCTTGCAATTGGTAATAAAATACGAGAGGCTAGTCTTGACCATAATAAGGCTCGATATAGCGTTTCATCGTCTCCGTTAAAATGAACGCCGCCTTGCACAACTTTGCATGAGATTGCTCCCAGTTCAGTTAATTCAGTTTTTAATAATTCTTCAAATCCTCTAGAAGTTGTTGCAAAAAGTGTGTTCATAAATAGCTCTCATGATTTTAATGGTAGGCAGATTATAACAGAGAGAAAAAGTGCGGTCGATTTTCTTGAGATCTTTTTATCTGATGTTTAAAATTCAATTCAACTTGGGAGATAAATTTATGAATCACATTGAATTAGAACGTATTTTAAATAGCAAGCTGGAAATAAGTAAAATTGCAGATTATGCACCAAATGGTTTACAAGTAGAAGGAAAACCTGAAATTCACAAAATTATTACAGGCGTGACTGCTTCACAAGCATTAATTGACTATGCAGTAACTCAACAAGCTGATGCAATTTTAGTACATCATGGTTATTTTTGGAAAAGTGAAAATCCGTGTATTCGTGGTATGAAAGGCAAGCGGATTAAAACGTTGCTATCCCATGACATCAATATGTATGGGTATCATTTACCTCTAGATATTCATGCAGAATTAGGTAATAACGCACAGTTAGCGGCGTTGCTTGGAATCGAAAATCTCCAACCGATGGAGCAAAGTACAGTAAGTATTCCTGTGTGGGGCAGGCTTAAAACAGCAATGACAGCCTTAGAATTTTCAAATCGTATTGAGCAAGTGCTACAACGTAAGCCTTTAGTTTGCAGTGAAAATGCACCGCACTTGATTCGCACTATTGGTATTTGTACAGGAGGCGGTCAGGGGTATATTGATTTAGCCGCAAGTCAAGGCTTAGATGCCTTTATTACGGGAGAAGTTTCTGAACAAACTATCCATTCGGCAAGAGAACAAGGTATTCATTTTTTTGCAGCAGGTCATCATGCTACTGAACGTTATGGTATCAAAGCACTAGGTGAGTGGCTGTCAAATGAATATAAGTTAGATGTTGAATTTAAAGATATAAATAACCCCGCTTAAATCACAAAGCGTGAAATTTCAGGTCTGCTTTGTGTAAAAATCGTTTTTAGCTTATACTACGTGCAATTTTTAATAACTAGAATAGGATATGAAAATGGGATTTTTAACAGGTAAACGAATTTTAGTGACAGGTTTAGCAAGTAATCGCTCAATTGCTTACGGTATTGCAAAATCATTTAAAGAACAAGGAGCGGAACTGGCGTTCACTTATTTAAATGACAAATTGAAAGGACGAGTTGAAGAATTTGCTAAAGAATTTGATTCCGATATTGTCTTACCTTTAGATGTTTCAGCTGATGAGAATATCGCACAATGTTTTTCAGCCTTAGCAAAACATTGGGAAAAGTTTGATGGATTTGTCCATGCAATAGCGTTTGCACCAGGAGACCAACTCGATGGTGATTATGTTAATGCCGCAACTCGAGAAGGTTTTCGCATTGCACATGACATCAGTGCTTATAGTTTTGTTGCGATGGCTCAAGCAGCTCGCCCAATGCTAAACCCAAATTCTGCGTTGCTCACGTTAACTTATTTAGGTGCAGAGCGTGCTATTCCAAATTACAACGTGATGTGCTTAGCTAAAGCTTCTCTTGAGGCTGCTACTCGTGTAATGGCTGCCGATTTAGGTAAAGATGGTATTCGTGTGAATGCAATTTCTGCGGGACCTATTCGAACTTTAGCGGCTTCTGGAATTAAAAACTTCAAAAAAATGTTGGCAGCTTTTGAACATACCGCACCGTTACGCCGTACTGTGACAATAGAGGATGTCGGTAATTCTGCTGCATTTTTATGTTCAAATTTAGCCTCAGGTGTAACAGGTGAAGTATTACATGTGGATGCAGGTTTCAGTATTACTGCAATGGGCGAATTAGGTGGCGAATAATTTTATTTTTAATAAGGCAGAGTTGATCTGCCTTTTTGTTTAGTCAATTTATTATTGAGAACTATTTATGTTTCAAAATAACCCGATATTATCTCAATTAAAACAACAAATTAGAGATAGCCAAGTGTGGGTAGAAGGCACTGTTAAAGGTACAGACAAAGCTTATGGCTTTTTAGACAGTGATAAAAAAAGTTACTTCATTCCACCTACAGCGATGAAAAAAGTGATGCACGGCGATAAAATCAAAGCAGTGATCGAAACTGTAGCTGAAGATAGAGAACAAGCCGAACCAAAAGAATTAGTTGAACCAATGCTAAGTCGTTTTGTGGCAAAAGTGCGGTGGAATAAAGACCGAAAATTAACACTTTTAGTAGATCATCCATTGATTAGCCAACCAATTATGGCAAATTTGCATAAGTCAGTTGAGCAAAAATTGAAAGATGGGGATTGGGTAGTAGCGATCCTAAAAACACATCCATTGCGTGATGATCGTTTGTTTTTTGCCCAAGTAATAGAATTTATTTGTTCTGCTGAAGATCAGTTCGCACCTTGGTGGGTAACGCTCGCTCGTCATCAACAATCTCGCTATCCTGTGCAGGGGGCAGAAAGTTATCAGATGTTGGATCAGCAATCTCGTCAAGATCTGACCGCACTTTTTTTTGTGACTATCGACAGTGCCAATACGCAAGATATGGATGATGCCTTATATATCGAGCCAATAAAACAAGATAGCGAACAAACAGGTTGGAAATTAGTCGTCGCAATTGCCGATCCAACCGCTTATATTGCGATAGATTCACAAATTGAAAAAGATGCGGCTCAGCGTTGTTTTACTCATTATTTACCAGGTTTCAACGTGCCGATGTTGCCTCGTGAATTATCTGATGATCTTTGTTCTTTAATGCCAAATGAAAAACGCCCTGCATTGGTATGCTATATTGAAACAGATTTAGCAGGAAATATTATTCATTCCCCTTATTTTGTCTCTGCTTATGTGCAATCGAAAGCGAAACTCACCTATGATGGAGTCTCGGATTATTTAGACAACGTGGAAAATTCATGGCAACCTGAAAATACAGAAATTAAGCAACAAATTGAGAATTTACATCAGTTTGCTTTAGCTCGCATTCAATGGCGAAAAAATAACGCATTATTATTTAAAGAAAAACCTGATTACGCTTTTGAACTCGCAGAAAATGGTAACATCATTAATATTAAAGCTGAACATCGCCGAATTGCACACAAAATAGTGGAAGAAGCAATGGTCATTGCAAATATTTGTGCAGCTGAATATTTAGCTGAAAAAGTAAAATGCGGTATTTTTAGCAAACATTTGGGATTTGATCCGAAACATCTGTCTCTTGCAAATGAATTTTTACTGACTCATATAGCGAATGATCAAAGTCAAGAAGCGTTAGCAGAACGCTATTCAGTAGAAAATTTATCTACTCTAACAGGTTATTGCGATATGCAACGCGATCTTGAACAACAACAAAATAACTATGTTCAGTTACGGTTGCGTCGTTTATTGCAACCTGCTGAATTTAGCAGTGAAATCGCACCGCACTTTGGCATGGGATTAAATGGTTATGCAACTTGGACTTCACCAATTCGCAAGTATTCGGATATGGTCAATCACCGCTTGATCAAAGCAACTATTATAGATCAACAATACGACAAACCTCAGCCAGAAACGTTGAAACGGTTGCAAGAAGCTCGCCGCCAAAATCGCCTTGTAGAACGTGATATTGCAGATTGGTTGTATTGCCGTTATCTTGCAGAAAATATGGCAAAACAACCGCACTTTGAAGCAGAAATTGTGGATATTATGCGAGGTGGATTGAGAGTTCAATTGCTTGAAAATGGAGCATTTGTGTTTATTCCAGCCCCAATGTTGCACAATAATAAAGAGGAAATGCAATATAACGCTGAGCAAATTGCTATGTATATTCAAGGTGAAAAAGTCTATCAATTAGGTGATTTAATTCGCATAAAATTGATTGAAGTACGAGAGAACACCCGCAGTATTGTTGGTGATATTGCAGTTTAGTTTAGAGTAAGCACCTATTAAAAACATCTATTAAAAAGAGCGGTATTTTTTCCGCTCTTTTTTATGTTTAACACTCACATTTTCTATTACGCAACATAGCGACCAACACCCAGTTCATCTTCTTTACGAGTGCGATTGATGATAGCTTGTGGCGATTGTGATATGCGTAATCCCATTTCATCTTCAGTACGCACCACATCACCACGAAGAGAATTGGTAAATACATCAGTGATTTTAATATCGACAAACTTACCGATCATATCAGGCGTTCCAACAAAGTTTACAATGCGGTTCGTTTCTGTTCGACCTGTTAATTCCATAATGTCTTTTTTGGACGGACCTTCAACTAATACACGTTGTTCAGTGCCGAGCATCGCACGACTAAATTGTGCCGCTTGATTGTTAATTCGCTGTTGTAGAATATATAAACGTTGTTTTTTCTCGTCTTCCGTTACATCATCAGGCATGTCTGCTGCTGGTGTGCCAGGACGAGCAGAATAAACAAAACTAAAACTCATATCAAAGTTGACTTGAGCAATTAAATTCATTGTATCTTCAAAATCTTGATCCGTTTCTCCAGGGAAGCCGACGATGAAATCAGAACTAATTTGAATGTGCGGTCGAACTTTTCGTAATTTACGAATAATCGATTTATACTCAATAGCAGTATGACCACGTTTCATCATATTTAGCACACGATCTGAGCCACTTTGCACAGGCAAATGTAAGAAACTGACTAATTCAGGCGTATCTGCATACACTTCAATAATATCATCAGTAAATTCAATTGGGTGGCTAGTCGTAAAGCGTAAGCGATCGATGCCATCAATTGCAGCAACTAAACGCAACAATTCAGCAAAAGTGCAAATTCCACCATCATAAGTTGGTCCTCGATAAGCGTTCACATTTTGTCCTAATAAGTTGACTTCACGCACGCCTTGTTCTGCTAATTGTGCTATTTCAAATAACACATCATCGAGTGGGCGGCTTACTTCTTCTCCACGAGTGTAAGGAACTACACAGAATGAGCAATATTTATTACAACCTTCCATAATAGAAACAAAAGCGGTTGGTCCTTCTGCTTTTGGTTCAGGCAGGCGATCAAACTTCTCGATTTCAGGAAAACTGACATCAACTACCGCACTTTTACCGCCACGAATTTGATTGATCATTTCAGGTAAACGATGTAGCGTTTGCGGACCAAAAATAATATCAACGAAAGGAGCTCGAGTGCGAATATGCTCCCCTTCTTGTGAAGCCACACAGCCCCCCACGCCAATTACCAGTGCAGGATTGTTTTTCTTTAATTCTTTCCAACGCCCCAACTGATGGAACACTTTTTCTTGTGCTTTTTCACGAATCGAGCAAGTATTTAGCAACAATACATCGGCTTCTTCAGGAATTTCTGTTAATTCAAAGCCGTGTGTACTATTGAGTAAATCCGCCATTTTTGAGCTGTCATACTCATTCATTTGACAGCCCCAAGTTTTAATATGTAATTTTTGCGTCATATAGCAGTAAATAAATTATCCGATAAAAAATTGATTGGCTATTTTACAGCCTTGTATTGATGGTGGCTAGTCTAAATCAGATTTTCTTTTGAATTTTAGTTGGAATGAGTAGAATAGAGAATACAAACTTAAAGTGAGTAAAGCAAAAATCAAGTGTAACGCATAAAAACAAAGGGGCTAAAAATGCAACAGCAAAAAGAGATCATTATTGTTGGTGGCGGTATGGTGGGGGCAGCTTGTGCTGTAGAATTAGCAAAATTAGGATTACAAATTCATTTAATTGAGCGTTCACCACTACCGCACTTTTGCCACGACATGCCTTACGACCTGCGGATTTCCGCCGTTAGCGTTGCATCAGTCGATTTATTAAAGCAACTCGGTGCATGGCAACATATTGAAGCAATGCGAGTTTGTCCTTATCAAGGGCTAGAAACGTGGGAAATTGACGGATTTTCAATCTCATTTCGTAGCGAACAGCTTAATTTATCTGAATTAGGCTACATGGTAGAAAATAATGTGATTCAGTTAGGGTTATGGAAAACGCTAACTCAATTTGAAAATGTGACAACTAGTGTTGGGTTTTCCGTTAAACAGAGTGAAAAGTGCGGTGAAAACTGGCAAATTCGTTTAGAAAATGATGAAGTTTATACCGCACCGTTAGTGATTGCAGCTGATGGGGCGAATTCACAGTTTCGCCAATTAGCAGGCATTGGGTTAACGGGGTGGCAGTATCGACAAAATTGCATGTTGATTGTGGTCAACACTGAATTACCACAGCAAGATACTACATGGCAACAATTTTACCCAACAGGTCCTCGTGCGTTTTTGCCTTTATGCAATCATCAGGCTTGTTTAGTGTGGTATGACAGCCCACAAAAAATTCGGCAGCTTAGTACGCTTTCAGCAGAAAAACTGGCAGAACAAATTCATCATTATTTTCCGCCACGTTTAGGTAAAGTTAGCGTGCAGTGTGCGGGCAGTTTTGAATTAATCCGCCGTCACGCACAACATTATTTCAAACAAGGCGTGGTGCTAGTGGGCGACTCAGCACACACGATTAATCCTCTAGCTGGGCAAGGGGTCAATTTAGGATTTAAGGATGTCAAAACATTGCTCGAGGTGCTAGAAAGTGCGGTCAAAAATCAACAAAATTTTGCATCTGATACAGTATTAAAACGCTATCAACGGCAACGTAAAGCCGATAATTTGTTGATGCAATCAGCGATGGATTTATTTTATAAAAGTTTTAAAGAAGATATTTTACCGCTCAAAATTGCTCGTAATGTGGCATTGTTAGCGATTAATAGAGCAGGATTTGTGAAAAAACAGGCGTTGAAATATGCTTTGGGATTGGCATCGTTGCCATTTTAACAGTATGTTTTTTAAGCGGTAATCGTGATAGGTATGATAATCGCTTTAATAATGAACAAAACAATTTATCATAATTGTGATCTGGATCACTAAATTGAAAGAACTTTTTCTTTTTTTCGTTGACACGCTATATATTTTCTGAAAATATAGCAATGCTTTTCGTGAAAGTAAGCTTGAGTTTCAAGCCTGCTTTTGTGTTATTATTATTTTTGATTCTGTAAGGAATTTTATTATGAAAAAGACATTAGTAGCATTAGCAGTTGCAGCGGTTGCCGCAACTTCAGCAAACGCCACTGTGGTGTATAACCAAGATGGCACTAAAATTGGTGTAAGCGGTCGTGTTGCTTTAGTTGTTTCTAAAACAAAAGAAACACGTACAGATTTGTATGACAACGGTTCTCGTTTCCGTATTGATGCATCACAAGAATTAGGAACTGGTTTTAGTGCATTAGGTGCTGCTGAATTACGTTTCGGTAATAAAAATAATGAATTTAAAGATATTGTATTAAAACGCCTCTATGCAGGATTAAAACATGATAACGTCGGTACATTAACATTCGGTAAACAATTAACTATCGGTGATGATGTTACTGTTGCAGACTACACTTACAACGGTTTTGGTGCAAATACTGTTATTTCTTCTGGTGACAAAGTAATTCGTTTACAATCACCTGATTTAGACGGTCTTACTTTAGAAGCTGACTATGTCTTCAGTGGTTCTAACAAGAAAGGAGAACCGAATGCAGATGGTTTTGTTGTAGGTGCGAAATACGAAACTTCATATGATGATTTCGGTGTGAATTTAATCGCAGCGTATAGCCAAAAACGTATTGCTGAACACAAAGTTGATAAAGTTGAAAGTCATAAATTAAAAGGATTAGCAGTGGGTGCAGAAGTTTCTCATGGTCCTGTAGCTGTTGCTTTCAACTGGGCTAACGAAAAAGGTACTCCTTCAACAGAAGCTGGAAAATTAAAACGTGACCTATTTGAAGTGGGTGCTAAATATCAATTCACTGACGTGAACTCAATTTACGGTCAATATTACTGGGGTAACGGTAAACTTACTAAAGCTGATAAAACAACTAAAGGTAAACTTAAAGGATGGTTTGTTGGTGCAGATCACAAATTTGCTAAAAATGTTCTTGTTTACTTAGAAGGCGGTAAATCAAAAGGTGAAGTTGGTTTAGCTGACATGAGCAAAGACGGTAAAGAAAAAGTTGTTCACGCTGGTTTACGTGTATTGTTCTAATTTGTTAGTGCAATAACATTACTTGTTGAAAGCCGCTTAAAAGCGGCTTTTTATTTTTTGCTTTTCGTTTCAACGTTATTGCTATAATTAAATGATGTTAAAAGTGCGGTGCGTTTTGGCAAATTTTTGATATTGAGTTAACGGCTAGTCGCTTAAGACATGGCGGTGAGAAGGGGATTCGAACCCCTGATGCACTTTCGCACATACACGCTTTCCAGGCGTGCTCCTTCAACCACTCGGACATCTCACCAAAGGATAGGGCGAAAATATAAATTTTTTGATTAATTTCGTCAAGTGTTTTTTATTTTTATTGCTCTGGTTGGGTAATCCAACAGCATTTTTAAGGCAAAATAAGTAAACAATAGTTCTTCTCGGCATTAATTTAAGCTAAAATAAAGCCTCTTAATTTCTATCAAATAATCAACTATGTTAAAAAAATGGTTTTTAACTAAAGACGTATTCCTCGCTGTAAAACCTTTCAGTGCATTAAAAGACAGCTTTAAAGCAGGCTATAGCAAAACTCATTTAGCAAGAGATATTATTGCAGGGTTGACGGTCGGTATTATTGCGATTCCGTTATCAATGGCGTTGGCTATTGCAAGTGGAGTTGCACCGCAACATGGGCTATATACCGCAATTGTAGCAGGCATTGTGATTGGAGTAACGGGTGGCTCACGGTTTAATATTTCGGGTCCAACTGCCGCCTTTGTGGTGATTTTATATCCAATTACTCAACAATTCGGATTAAGTGGCTTGCTAATGGCAACTTTGCTATCAGGTATCATTTTGATTCTAATGGCATTACTTCGTTTAGGGCGATTAATTGAATATATTCCGCTACCTGTCACTTTAGGATTTACTTGCGGTATTGGTATTGTCATTGCAACCTTACAAATCAAGGATTTTTTAGGCTTACAGGTTACACAGCTACCCGCAGATTATATCGGTAAAACACAAGCGATTTTTACCGCACTTCCAACTGTCAACTGGGCAGATGCAATAGTGGGTGGCGTTACATTATTAGTGTTAACACAATGGTATAGATTGCGTTTACGAATACCAGGACATTTGATTGCGGTAGTAATTGGTACATTGCTTTCGTTGTTGTTAGCGTCAATGGGATTTGAAGTAAAAACGATTGGCACCGCCTTTAGTTACACTTTATCCGATGGCACAACAGGCTACGGCATTCCCGATGTATTGCCTGAATTTGTGTTGCCATGGAATATTCCCAACTCGCAAGGAGAAACGATTAATTGGGATTTGCACAGCATCCAAACCTTATTACCTGCCGCTTTTTCGATGGCAATCTTAGGGGCGATAGAATCTTTACTATGTGCGGTGATTTTAGATAATATGACAGGTACTAAACATCATTCTAATAACGAATTATTAGCACAAGGATTAGGCAATATTGTATCGCCTTTTTTAGGCGGAATTACTGCAACTGCCGCGATAGCACGTTCTACGGCAAATGTGAAATCGGGCGGATTTTCACCACTTTCAGGCGTGATACATGCTTTGTTGGTGCTGTTTGCCTTGTTGTTTTTTGCTCAAGCCTTATCTTATTTGCCACTATCTTCTATGGCAGCATTATTGTTATTAGTGGCATGGAATATGGCGGATATTCCACAAATCATTCAATTGATTCGCCGTTCTGGTCCTAATGAAGTTGCGGTATTGATCACTTGTTTAATTTTAACAGTGATATTTGATATGGTCATTGCGATTACTGTTGGTGTGTTGTTTGCGAGTTTATTATTCATTCGCACTATTGCGGAAATGACGAAATCTTTAGAACAAGCCGTGCCAGAAGATCTGGCTGAAACAGTAATATATCGTATTAGTGGTCCTTTGTTTTTTGCGGCTGCTGATAACTTATTTGCAGATTTACACGAAAAAACTTGCACTTCTTCACACTCAATTAAACATATTGTATTGCAATGTGATGCGGTGACAGTATTAGATATGGGAGGTATTCAAGCTCTTACTCGGTTTGTACAGCATATGCAACCACAACAGCAGCTTTATATGTGCAATATGCAGTTTCAACCGCTACGCATGATTGTACGTTCTAATAAAATAAGTGAAATTAATCGAATAAATTTTGCCTCTAATCTTGATGATGTGTGCAATAAAATTCGATCTTTACAGTAAGTTTTTAGTTTGGCGTAAAATACAATTTTGCTAGTTTACTAGTTTGTATTTTACTGTTTTTTTAAACAGTATGTTCTTGCAAATATTGTAATTTACGCTACACTAGCCCGCAATTAAATAAATATTGAAAAGCACCGCACTTTATGAGCTATTTTAATCTTAATATTCCAACTCAAGCGAAAGATCACAAAATTATTGCTAATGTGATCGCCAGCAGTGAAGCCTTAACTATTACCGAAATCGCCCAACGCTATAAAGGTTTGACTGTAGTTGTTACTGATGAAGTAAAAAGTGCGGTACATTTAGAAAAAGTGTTGCGAGAGCTGTCAGATTGTCAAGTGACGCTATTTCCAGATTGGGAAACATTACCTTACGACAGTTTTTCGCCTCATCAGGAAATCATTTCGGCTCGCTTAAGTGCGTTATTTCATCTACAACAGAGTAAACAAGGCGTGTTTATTGTGCCTATTACTACGCTAATGCAGTTAGTTTGCCCGCCTGAATTTTTACAACACAATGTGCTGTTAATTAAACGTGGTGATACTTTGGTAATCGATAAATTGCGTTTACAGCTTGAAAATGCTGGTTATCGAGCAGTAGAGCAAGTGTTGGAACATGGTGAATATGCGGTGCGAGGAGCGTTGTTAGACTTATTTCCTATGGGAAGTGACGAGCCTTTTCGCTTAGACTTTTTTGATGATGAAATTGATAGTATTCGCACTTTTGACGTGGATTCACAGCGTACTTTAAAAGAAATTAATGCTATTAATTTATTGCCAGCAAGAGAATTTCCTTCTGATAGTAAGGGTATCGAATTTTTTCGTGGTAAGTTTCGTAGTACTTTTAGTGAAATTCGCCGTGATCCTGAACATATCTATCAGCAAATCAGTAAAGGTACTTGGGTGTCAGGAATTGAATATTGGCAACCTTTATTTTTTGATCGTATGGCAACATTATTTGAATATTTGCCAGCGGATACATTGTTTGTTAATTATGAGCATAATCAAACTCAAGCAGAGCGTTTTTATCAAGATATTTGTAAACGCTATGAGAGCTATCGAGTCGATCCTATGCGACCTTTACTTGAACCTAATCAGCTTTGGATTAACATTCAACAAATTCAGAGTTTGTTGAAAAATTATCCTGTTATCAATTTACGAGCAGAAAAAATTGTACGTCAATCAATCAAACAAAAGAATTTACCTGTTTCTCCATTGCCTGATGTGGCTTTACAATCTCAACAAAAAGAACCGCTAAAAGCATTACGCCAATTTATTGAACAATTTGAGGGGAATATTATTTTTGTTGTGGAAAGTGAAGGAAGACGTGAAACGTTACTTGACTTACTATCACCACTCAAATTAAAACCAAAACAGCTTCAACAACTAACAGCAAGTGAAACAAAGTGCGGTCTATTTATCGCAAGTTTAGAAAAAGGTTTTATTTTACATGCTGATGAAAATGATCTTGCGATAATTTGTGAAACGGATTTATTGGGTGAGCGGGTACAACAACGTACGAGAGATAAACGTAAAATAGTAAATCCTGATACATTGATTCGTCATCTTGCGGAGTTGAAAATTGGGCAGCCAGTGGTGCATTTAGATCATGGCGTTGGTCGTTATGGTGGTTTAGTTACATTAAAAAATAGCGGTATTAATGCAGAATTCTTATTATTGGAATATGCAAATCAATCTAAACTTTATGTGCCTGTTACTTCATTGCATTTGATTAGCCGTTATGTAGGTGGTTCAGATGAAAATGCTCCGTTACATAAATTAGGCAGTGACGCTTGGGTACGAACTCGTCAAAAAGCAGCGGAAAAGATTCGGGATGTAGCGGCAGAATTACTTGATGTGTATTCTCAAAGAGAAGTGCAAAAAGGCTTTGCTTTTCATTACGATCGTGATGAATTTTCACAATTTGTAGCCACTTTCCCTTTTGAAGAAACCGCAGATCAAAAAATGGCAATTAATGCGGTAATTTCTGATATGTGTCAAGCAAAAGCAATGGATCGCTTAGTTTGTGGTGATGTTGGATTTGGTAAAACAGAAGTAGCAATGCGAGCAGCTTTTTTAGCTGTAATGAATCACAAGCAAGTGGCAGTATTGGTCCCTACTACTTTATTAGCACAACAGCATTATGAAAATTTTAAAGATCGCTTTGCTAACTTGCCCGTTAATGTAGAAGTCCTTTCTCGTTTTAAAACAGCAAAAGAACAAAAACAGATTTTACAGAACGTTATTGATGGCAAAGTGGATATTTTAATTGGCACACATAAGTTAATTCAAAATGATGTCAAATTTAGCGATCTAGGATTGCTCATCATTGATGAAGAACATCGTTTTGGCGTACGACAAAAAGAAAAAATCAAACAATTGCGTGCTAATATCGATATTTTAACGTTAACGGCTACGCCGATTCCACGAACTTTAAATATGGCGATGAACGGTATTCGCGATTTATCTATTATTTCTACTCCACCCGCTCGTCGTTTAAGTATTAAAACTTTTGTGCGACAAACAGATGATTTAATTATTCGTGAAGCTATTTTGCGAGAGATTTTGCGAGGGGGACAAGTTTATTATTTACATAACGATGTTGCCAGTATTCAAAATTGTGCAGAAAAACTGACCGCACTTGTGCCAGAAGCTCGCATTATTATTGGTCATGGGCAAATGCGGGAACGTGAACTTGAACGGGTTATGTCAGATTTTTATCATCAGCGATTTAATGTGCTAGTTTGTTCTACTATTATTGAAACAGGGATCGATGTACCCACTGCGAATACCATTATTATTGAACGAGCGGATCATTTTGGATTAGCTCAATTGCATCAATTGCGTGGAAGAGTGGGGCGTTCTCATCATCAAGCCTATGCTTATTTATTGACACCACATCCAAAAATGATGACAAAAGATGCAATAAAACGTTTAGACGCTTTAGAAAATTTAGATAATCTTGGGGCTGGTTTTGTGTTAGCAACTCATGATCTTGAAATTCGAGGAGCAGGAGAATTACTTGGTGATGAACAAAGTGGTCAAATTGAGAGCATAGGTTTTTCTTTGTACATGGAATTACTAGAAAGTGCGGTTGATACATTGAAAGCAGGAAGAGAACCCTCCTTAGATGAACTCACTCGCCAGCAAGTTGAAATCGATTTACGAATACCAACGCTTTTACCTGAAGATTATTTAGGTGATGTGAATATGCGTTTGTCTTTTTATAAACGTATTGCAGGAGCAGAAAGCAAGCAGGAACTAGATGATCTCAAAGTTGAATTAATTGATCGTTTTGGCTTATTACCAGAACCTGCAAAAAATTTATTAAAAGTGGCAGAAATACGTTTATCAGCAAAATCACTTTTAATGACAAAAATCGACTTTACTGCACAAGGTGGATTTATTGAATTTAGTGCTAACGCAGAACTAGATCCAATGAAATTTCTACAACTAATTCAACAAGATCCTAAGGTGTATCGATTTGATGGTCCAACTAAATTTCGTATAAATAAAAATTTAGAGAGTCATCAAGAGCGGTTGAATTTTATTGCAGATTTAATACAAAAATTAGCTGATTAAGCCTAAATATGTACTGTGAGTGAATAGAACAATCAAATCAGTAAGAAAAAATGTTGATAGATCGCAATACAGGAATAGTTTAAAATGATTTCGCTTAGTTATAATCCTTTGTTGGGAGAAGAGAATGTATTTAACTCAAATTAAAGCAGAACTTGTGGAAGCACAAGAAGTATTAGCTCAATTTGTCAATGATGAGAACAATATCCGTTTAATTCAGCAAGCGGCGTTGTTGATTTCAAATAGTTTTAAACAAGGTGGAAAAGTGCTGTCTTGTGGTAATGGCGGTTCTCATTGTGATGCAATGCACTTTGCCGAAGAATTAACAGGACGTTATCGAGAAAATCGCCCAGGGTATCCAGCGATCGCTATTTCTGATGTTAGTCATTTAAGCTGCGTAAGTAATGACTTTGGTTACGAATATGTATTTTCTCGTTATGTAGAAGCAGTAGGACAAGCTGGCGATGTGCTGTTTGGTTTGTCAACGTCAGGTAATTCAAAAAATATTTTGAATGCGATTGCAGCGGCAAAACAGAAAGGAATGAAAGTAATTGCTTTAACAGGTAAAGACGGCGGTAAAATGGCAGGGTTAGCCGATGTTGAAATTCGTGTGCCACATTTTGGATATGCAGATCGTATCCAAGAAGTGCATATTAAAGTGATTCATATTTTGATGATGTTAATTGAATTTGAAATGGCTAAATAGAAATCATGTATTGATGTTAAAAGTGCGGTAAGTTTTGAGAAAATTTACCGCACTTTTTATATTTTAGTTCACAGGAATAATGACAGCTGGGGCGTCTGCCGCCTCAATTTTGTCAATTTGTTTTTGTAGTCCGTAATCGTTTTGATCTGCTTGATTGCTGAAAAGATCAATATTTGTATTGAGTAATGGATTTTTAATACCAATCCAATTTGCGATACCGTCGGTGAAATTTAGACCTGATTTAAACACATGATACACTTTTCTTTGCTGATCATCACTAGAGATTTTAAACAGCGGTATATTAAAATGTCGTTTACTTTTTCCATTGCTATTGTGAATTGAAATATTGTCTTCCGTAATTTGATGAGCTAAACCATGATCAGAAAAATAGATTATTGAAAAAGTGCGGTTATTTTTTTGATAATTATCAGTAAGCTTTTGATAGACTCGTTTAAGGAGTTCATCTGTTTTTTTAATAGAAGAAATATAACAATTTACATTGAAGTACTTTTTAGCAATTTTATTATCATCATAAATTTTATGGTAATCAGTTAGACGATCACAAGCAATAGGATGTGAACCATATAAATGTAAAATGATAAAGCGTTTTCCTTGATGCGGTTGTTGAATGAGCTGTGTAAACTTAGGCAATAATTCAAAATCGCTTATATTCTGGTTTTGAAAATCACCGCTCTTTAGAAAAATTTTTTCATCACTTTTATCTGCAATAGCAGAAATAGGAGTGTTAAATTGTCCAAAATACCCTTGATTAGATAACCAATAAGTTTTTATCCCAGCGGATTTAATTAGATCAATTAACGTTAAACTATAATTTCCTTCCCAATTTTTTGTATCAGCTTTAGTAAGCATTAATTTAAGTGAAGCAATAGTGTTTGTTCCTCCAGAAGTAAAACCATCAATTAATGTTCCGTTAGCAGAAGACATAAAAGGCGTATTTTCTATAGGATACCCATAAGCATGATGATAATCTTTTCTTGCACTTTCACCTATGATTAGAATGTAATCATCATATTTAGTTTGTTCGCTTAATTCTGATTTTCCCCAGCGACTTTCAATGCTTAAACTATTGAGCATAGACAATTCGTTTGTAACTTTATTGCCTGCTAAAATAGCCTCTTTCAATGGCGTAAAAGGAACATTGTCGAATAAAGCAAAAATAATTAACGCCGCAAGAAATATTTTATTTTTATGTAAATAGAGATGGAATTTTTGGGTACAAAAACGGAAAACAAACACTAAGCTAATGATTGCGATTGGCATTAAATAATTTATGACAGAAAGTTGTAAGAAAAACTCTTTACTTTCTTGCAAATTAGTTGCAAAGACAGAAGCAATATATTGATAAGATGGTGGTCCAAAATCTAAACCAATAGGTGAATAAAGTGCATAAACTAAAATTATTGGTAACAGAATAAGATAAAATAAGTGTTTTGATGAATTTAAGATAATAATTAAAGAAGCAAATAGCAGAATATTTGATAATGATGGATTCGGAAAATGACCCGATCCCATCAACGCTAATTTACTTGCAAAATACAAGGCGGTTAGTCCAATTATTGACATGATAAATCGGATTGCTAGCTTGTTTGTGTAATCGCTTTTCATTTTCTTTGTACTCAACAGAAAGATTAAACCGTTCGCTATTCTACTTGATTTTTTTCTGTGACTCTATGGGTTATTTTTGTCGGTCACCTATTTTCACAACGGAGATGTTGCTCTATAATAGGCGGAATTTTATATCCGATTTTTGTGAGGAAGAAATGAGCAAACCTGTCTATAAACGTATTCTACTTAAATTAAGTGGAGAGGCTTTACAAGGTGATGAAGGCTTTGGTATCGATCCTTCTATTTTAGATAGAATGGCTATTGAGATTAAAGAATTGATTGCAATGAATGTAGAAGTTGGAGTTGTATTAGGGGGAGGAAATTTATTCCGTGGTGCAAAATTAGCAAAAGCGGGTATGAATCGTGTGGTTGGCGACCATATGGGGATGTTGGCTACAGTAATGAATGGTTTAGCGATGCGTGATGCATTGCATCGTGCTGATGTTAATGCAAAACTGATGTCGGCTTTTCAGTTAAATGGAATTTGTGATACTTATAACTGGTCGGAAGCAATTAAAATGTTGCGTGAAAAACGGGTTGTCATTTTTTCTGGTGGCACTGGTAGTCCATTTTTTACGACTGATTCTGCAGCCTGTTTGCGAGGTATTGAAATTGAAGCAGATGTAGTACTGAAAGCAACTAAAGTTGATGGTGTTTATAATTGTGATCCAACAAAAAATGCTTCAGCTGTATTGTATCCTCATTTGACTTACGCTGAAGTAATTGACAGAGAGTTACAAGTAATGGATTTAGCAGCATTTACTTTGGCACGGGATCACGGCATGCCAATTCGTGTGTTTAATATGGGTAAAGCAGGGGCGTTACGCAAAGTCATTTTGGGTGAAGCTGAAGGTACGCTAATTTGTAATAAAAATTAATTAAGATTTAAGGAAATATTGTGATTAACGAAATTAAAAAAGATACGCAACAGCGTATGGAAAAAAGTCTTGAAAATTTTAGACATCATATTGCGAAAGTGAGAACAGGGCGAGCTCAACCAAGTTTGTTAGACGGCATTCAAGTGGAATATTATGGTTCTCCAACGCCATTACGTCAATTAGCAAATGTAGTTGCAGAAGATGCCAGAACATTAGCAGTTACCGTATTTGATCGTAGTTTAATTAGTGCTGTTGAAAAAGCGATTTTAACTTCTGATTTGGGTTTAAATCCATCTTCTGCTGGAACAACGATTCGTGTGCCGTTACCTCCGTTAACAGAAGAACGTCGTCGTGATTTAATCAAAATCGTGAAAGCAGAAGCAGAACAAGGCAGAATCGCGGTGCGTAATGTTCGCCGTGATGCTAACGATCAAATTAAAGCTTTATTAAAAGATAAAGAAATTAGTGAAGACGAAGAGCGTAAAGCACAAGACGAGGTTCAAAAACTAACTGATTCATATGTGAAAAAAGTTGATGAAGTGCTAGCAGATAAAGAAAAAGAGCTACTAGCCTTCTAATTTTAATAACGCTCAGAGGGGACGCTGTTGCGTCCTTTGTTTTGTCAGCATGAGATACATTGAAAATCAGAAAGTGCGGTGAAAATTAATGAAAAAACAACAAATTGTGATTTTAGGATCAACTGGCTCAATTGGTAAGAGTACCCTTTCAGTGATTGAACATAATCCTGAAAAATATCAAGTCTTTGCTTTAGTTGGAGGTCGAAATGTTGATCTTATGACTGAACAATGTATAAAATTTCAACCGCACTTTGCTGCTTTAGATGATAAGTTGGCTGCTAAAAAATTATCGGAAAATTTGACCGCACTTAATTCTAAAACGCAAGTGTTGTCAGGGCAGCAAGCCATTTGTGAATTGGCGGCTCATGATGAGGCAGATCAAGTAATGGCGGCTATTGTTGGAGCAGCAGGTTTGTTACCAACGCTTTCCGCTGTACAAGCAGGTAAGAAAGTGTTGCTGGCAAATAAAGAAAGTTTGGTGACTTGTGGGCAGTTATTTATTGAAGAAGTGAAAAAAAATAACGCCAAGTTATTGCCTGTAGATAGTGAACATAATGCAATTTTTCAATCTTTACCTCCACAAGCTCAGCAACAAATTGGTTTTTGTCCTTTATCGCAGTTAGGGATTAGCAAAATTGTGCTGACGGGATCAGGAGGACCTTTTAGAAATAGAACGATAGATACATTTGATAACATTACACCAGAACAAGCAATAGCTCATCCTAATTGGTCTATGGGGAAAAAGATTTCTGTCGATTCTGCTACGATGATGAATAAAGGGTTGGAATATATTGAAGCTAGATGGCTATTTAATGCTGATGCTGAACAAATAGAAGTGATCATTCATCCACAATCTATTATCCATTCTATGGTTCGATATGTTGATGGTTCAGTGATTGCCCAAATGGGTAATCCTGATATGCGAACGCCTATTGCGGAAACTATGGCATATCCTGATCGTATTTTCGCAGGAGTAGAACCACTTGATTTTTATCAATTGAACGGATTGACTTTTTTACAACCAGATTTTGCTCGTTATCCTAACTTAAAATTGGCAATGGATGCTTTCGCCGCTGGGCAATACGCTACTACCGCTATGAATGCTGCAAATGAAGTGGCAGTAGAAGCATTTTTAAATAGACGGATTAAATTTACTGATATAGCTAAAGTTAATCGAACTATAGTAGAAGAAATACCCGTACAACAAATTTACAGTATTGATGATGTACTTGATGTAGATTATAGAGCAAGAAAAATGGCATTAGCATTGTGTTAATTTTGAGCAATGATAACGGCTTGTACATAGCCACTATAGTGAAGTTGTGATATAGTCGTGAATAATTAACTTGATATAGAGTTTGTAGTAAATAATGACAAATATAGCTGTAGAGCCTATTCCCCAACATGTTGCTATTATTATGGATGGTAATGGTCGTTGGGCTAAACAGAAAGGAAAAATGCGTGTTTTTGGTCATAAGAATGGAGTGATTGCTGTACGAAATGCAGTTTCTTATGCTCGAAAAATTGGCGTTAAATTTTTAACTTTATATGCTTTTAGCAGTGAAAACTGGAATCGTCCCGAGCAGGAGATCACTGCGTTAATGACATTATTTATGCAAGCGTTAGATCTTGAAGTAAAAAAGTTACATCAAAATAATATACGTTTGAAAATTATTGGTGATACGTCTCGTTTCAGTGAAAGTTTACGTCGTAAAATTGCTAGGGCGGAAAAATTAACTGAAAATAATACCGCACTTGTGCTAAATATTGCCGCTAACTATGGTGGACAGTGGGATATTGTGCAAGCGGTTCAGAAAGTGGCTAATATGGTAAAAGATCAACAATTAGAAGTGGATCAAATTTCACCACAGTTGTTTGAACAATATCTAGTGACACAAGATCAACCAGCTGTGGATTTATTAATTCGCACGAGTGGTGAATTGCGAATTAGTAATTTTTTATTATGGCAAATTGCTTATGCGGAATTATATTTTTCACAAGTATTATGGCCAGATTTTAATGAAGAAGAATTTGAACAAGCAGTACAGGCTTATCAAAAGCGTCATCGCCGTTTTGGTGGGATAGAATAAAGGAGTAAATTGTGCTTAAACAACGCATTATATCAGCTGTCGTACTAATTGTTGCAGTATTGATTGCTTTAATTTGGTTTTCCCCTTTTTACTTAGCTTTGACTTTGGGTGTCGTTGTTACTTTAGGGGTGTGGGAGTGGACTCAATTCGCTCAGATTAAGACGGGCTTTTGGCGATTATTAATTGCAGGATTAGTAGGTTGTTTTTTATTTATTTGGATTTTCGGTGAAGCTCGTTATTTACGAGTTGGACGAGTTTTTGAAAATTACTCTGCTTTATTGCTACTTTCCTCTGTTTTATGGTGGGCAGCAGCATTAATTTTCGTCGTTAACTATCCAAATAGTGCGAATATTTGGGGAAAATCTGCGTTTTTACAATTAATTTTTTCTTTTCTCACTTTAATTCCTTTTTTTACAGCTGTTTTACGTTTACGTTTAGAGCATTATTATGTCGAGCAATATCAGGGATTATGGCTATTGCTTTATGTATTTATATTGGTTTGGGCAGCGGACTCAGGAGCATATTTTGTAGGTAGGAAATTTGGTAAACACAAATTAGCACCAAAAGTCTCTCCAGGGAAAACTTGGGAAGGTGTATTTGGAGGGTTAATAACCGCTGCAGTTTTAGCAACTCTTTTTGTTCAGCTTACACCACAAAATTTATTTCGTTTACCAACCGCACTTTTTATAGGACTCTCTGTTTGTACTGTCGCAATTTCTATATTAGGTGATTTAACAGAAAGTATGTTTAAGCGAGAATGTAAAATTAAAGATAGTAGCCAGCTTATACCAGGGCATGGTGGCGTGTTGGATCGCATTGATAGTTTAACCGCGGCAGTTCCCTTTTTTGCCTATTTTTATTTTTACGTGTTATAGAGAGTTATAAGATATTTATGTCATTTTTGTGGTCTTTGTTTTCATTTTTGATAGCCATCTCTATTTTAGTTTTTGTTCATGAGTATGGTCACTTTTGGGCTGCAAGAAAGTGCGGTATTAAAGTAGAACGTTTTTCTATTGGTTTTGGTAAAGTGCTATGGTCTAAAATTGATAAAAAAGGGACAGAATTTGCAGTTTCAATTATTCCGCTTGGTGGATATGTAAAAATGCTAGATGAGCGGAATCAGAGTGTACCTACAGAATTAAAAGCTCAATCTTTCAATAATAAAACGGTATTACAACGATCCTTTGTGATCGCTGCTGGTCCGCTTGCGAATTTTATTTTTGCAATTTTTGCTTATTCTATAGTGTATTTGATCGGAATTCCTTCCGTTAAACCTGTTATCGAACAAATCCGACCTCACTCTATTGCTGCTAAAGCTGGAATGCAAGCGAATGTTCAAATTTTAGCGGTTGATGGTACACCAGCTCCTGATTGGGAAACTATCAACATGCTATTAGCTACTAAGTTGGGTGAGTCATCAGTTCAATTATCAGTGTCTCCCTTTGGTTCGAGTGTTGAACAATATAAAGTATTAGATCTCACAAATTGGCAATTTAATCCAGAAAAACAGAGTGCCTTTGATTCTTTAGGTATTGAACCTGTAAGAACTAAAGTTGAAATGAGAGTGTCTAACGTTGCAGAAAATTCACCAGCAGCACGAGCTGGAATATTAATTGGTGATCAGTTGTTCAAAGAAGATGGATCTTCCCTTGAATGGATGGAATTTGTTAAAACTGTTCAAGAAGGTAAAACGATTAAGTTGCAAGTTGAGCGAGCGGGTGAATTTTTTAAAATACTATTGCAGCCTGAATTAAATGCTAAAAAGAAATATTATGTTGGTATTTCACCTACAGTGCAACCGATTGCTAATGAGTATCAAACCGAAATAAAATATGATATGCTTGATTCTCTTTTGAAAGGGGTTGAGAAAACATTTCAGCTATCTTGGCTGACAATAAAAGTTATAGGTAAATTGTTTACTGGTGATTTGTCGGTGAATAATTTGAGTGGTCCGATTTCTATTGCAAAAGGTGCGGGAATTTCTTCACAAATTGGTTTAGTGTATTATCTTAGTTTTATGGCGTTAATTAGTGTTAACTTAGGTATAATGAATTTATTCCCTTTACCAGTATTAGATGGAGGACACTTGATATTTTTATTAGCCGAAGCTGTGAAAGGAAAACCTATCTCAGAATCTGTGCAGAATGTTGCATATCGGATTGGTGCGACGTTGTTGTTAATGCTAACTGCTTTAGCATTATTTAATGATTTTTTACGTCTATAATTTATTTTTAATAACAAGGACAAAGGTAACGATGAAAAAACTTTTGATTGCTAGTCTTCTGTTGGGTTCGACGGCTACTATTGCTGCACCTTTCGTGATACAAGATATTCGGATTGATGGTATTCAATCAGGAATGGATGATAATGTCTTGTCTAGCTTACCTGTTCGAATAGGACAGAAAGCAACGGATAATGATATTGCTAATGTAGTAAGAACTTTATTTTTACGTGGCTATGAGAATGTCAGAGCTACAAGGGAAGGGAATACGTTATTAATTTCTGTACAACAACGCCCGATTATCAGTGAAGTTGTATTGGAAGGAAATGATTCAATTCCAAGTGAAGCAATTAAAGAAAACTTAAATGCTAATGGTTTTGCTATTGGAAATGTATTGGATCGTGATAAATTAGAAGCGTTTCGCCAAAGTATGCTAGATCATTATCGTAGCGTAGGACGGTACAATGCAACTATTGAAACTATTATTACGCCAATAGCAAATAATGGTGCTGAATTAAAACTAAAATTTAAAGAAAATGACGTTGCACTATTAAAAGACATTAAATTTGAGGGCAACAAGGCTTTTAGTGCAGGAAAACTAGAAGAACAAATGCAATTGCAATCTGATGCTTGGTGGAAGTTTTTTGGTAATAAATTTGATTCTGTACAATTTGGTAAAGATTTAGAAGCATTACGTAATTTCTATCTTGAAAACGGATATGTAAAATTTCAGATTTCTGGAACGGATGTTCAATTGAATGAAGATAAAACGGAAGCTAGAGTTCGAATAGCAATTAATGAAGGTGAGCAGTATCGAGTCACTAATGTTCGAATTGTAGGCGATGTTGGAGGCATGTCGGAAGAATTAGAACCATTACTGAAAAAAATTAGAATGAATGATACTTATCGTGTCAGTGATGTTTCCTATGTAGAAAATGCTATTAAAGCAAAATTAGGTGAGCAAGGTTATGCAACCTCGACAGTGAACATTAGTCCTCAATTTAATGAGAATGATAATACGATGTCAATAACATTTGTAGTTGATGCTGGTCGTCGTTACTCTGTTCGTCAAATTCGTTTTGAAGGCAATACAGTAAGTGCGGATAAAACTCTACGACAAGAAATGCGTCAACAAGAAGGAACATGGCTGTCTTCTCAACTAGTTGAATTAGGTAAATTGCGATTAGAACGCACGGGATTTTTTGAAACAGTAGAATCTCGTACTGAAACAGTACCAGGTGTTTTTGATCAACTTGATGTTATTTATCGAGTAAAAGAACGTAACACAGGTAGTTTGAACTTTGGTATCGGTTATGGTACGGAGAGTGGATTCAGTTATCAAGCAAGTGTTAAGCAAGACAATTTCTTAGGAATGGGATCATCTATTAGCCTTGCTGGTTCCCGTAACGACTATGGTACTAGTTTGAATTTAGGTTATACTGAACCTTATTTCACCAAAGATGGCGTTAGTTTAGGTGGAAATATCTTCTTTGAAGATTATGACAATTCAAAAAGTAAAACCTCTTCTACTTATGGTCGAACCATGTATGGAGCGAGTGTAAATTTAGGTTTCCCAGTAAATGAAAATAACTCTTATTATATTGGTTTAGGTTACATCTACAATAAACTAAAAAATATTACACCAGAATATAACCGCTCTTTATATATGAAATCCATGAATTTTGACACATGGAAAATTAAAGCGAGTGATTTTGAGCTTTCTTTTGGTTGGAATTATAATAGTTTGAATAGAGGTTACTTCCCAACTAAAGGAACAAGAGCTTCTGCTAGCGGTAAAGTGACTATTCCTGGATCAGATAATAAATATTATAAGTTGAGTGCTGATGTACAAAGTTTCTATCCATTAGATCGTGATCACACTTGGATTGTATCCGCTAAGGCAACAGCTGCTTATGCTGATGGATTAAGTGGTAAACGCTTACCTTTCTATCAAAATTATTCTGCTGGAGGAATTGGTAGTTTACGTGGTTTTGCTTATGGTGCAATTGGACCAAATGCAATCTATTTAGCACAAAATTGTCAAAATAGCACGGCGGGCTATTGTAATGTGAGCAAAGATATTATTGGTGGTAATGCGATGGTTACAGCAAGTGCTGAATTGATTGTGCCAACGCCTTTTGTTGCTGATAAGAATCAACGTTCAGTGAGAACTTCATTGTTTGTTGATATGGCTTCTGTGTGGAATACTCGTTGGAAAGCAGAAGATAAAGCGAAGTTTGCTAATCTTAAATTACCAGATTACAGTGATCCTAGTCGTATTCGTGCATCTGCTGGTGTCGCATTCCAGTGGCAATCACCAATAGGACCTTTAGTATTCTCTTATGCGAAACCAGTTAAAAAATATGAAGGTGATGAAATTGAGCAATTCCAATTTAGTATTGGTGGCTCATTCTAACCCGAACTTATATTAGATCTAAAAGTCTAATTTTGAAGTTACACCACTACTTGTCAGTGGTGTAACAGCAAGTAGTTTAAATTAATTTTTAAGGAAAATTTCAGTATGAAAAAAGCAGTAAAATTGACCGCACTTTCTTTAGCATTAGCATTAGGTTCATCTGTTGCAATGGCTGATGATAATATTGGATTTGTTAATGTGGATTATTTAATTATTAACCACCCTACACGTCCAGCAGAATTAGAAAAATTTAATGCGGAAATTAAAGCACCATTGGAAAAATTGAAAAATTCAGAAAAAGCGTTACAAGAGAAAAAAATGTCTTTCGAAAAAGAAATCGAAGGAAAAGTTAAAGCATTAGAAAAAGATGCAAAAAAATTACGTCAAGCAGATATTAAAAAGCGTCAAGATGAAATTAATAAGTTAGCTGAAAAACGTAATGCTGAATTGAATGCTTTAGTAGCAGAACATCAGAAAAATGTAGCTAAGTTTGATCAAGATAATCAGAAACGAGATCATGAACTAACAAAACGATTTTTGAATGATATTGCCGAAGCAACTAAAAAAGTAGCAAAAGAGAAAAATTTCACTGCGGTTTTAGAAGAAAGAAATGCTGTGTATATAGCTGATGGCAAAAACATCACTCAAGATGTTTTGAAAGCACTTCCAGCTCCAGCTAAGGCAAAATAATGCAACAATATTCACTTAGAATATTAGCGGAAAAAGTCGGCGGCACTATACGAGGTAACGCCGATGTTTTGGTTGATAGCATTGCTCCGCTAGATAAAGCATTGAAGAATCAGCTTACTTTTATTTCCAATCCTAAATTTCGTGAGCTATTGCGTGATTCCCAAGCAGGGATTTTAGTTGTAGCTCAAAGCGATGTCGATTTTTGTTCCTCAGATAGCAATTTATTAATTGTTAATGATCCTTATGTTGCTTATGCGGTGTTAGCTCAATTTATGGATAATACGCCAAAAGCTGCTTGCGAAATCGCATCGAGTGCGGTCGTTTCATCAACTGCAAAATTAGGTTGTAATGTATCAGTTGGAGCAAATGCTGTAATTGAAGATAATGTCGAATTAGGCGACAATGTAGTGATTGGAGCTGGTTGTTTCGTCGGCAAGAATGCAAAGATTGGTTCGAATACTCAGCTTTGGGCGAACGTAAGTATTTATCACAACGTACAAATTGGTAATAACTGTTTAATTCAATCAGGGGCAGTGATTGGTAGCGATGGATTTGGTTATGCTAACGATCGTGGTCGCTGGATAAAAATTCCTCAAACAGGTACAGTGATCATTGGTGACAATGTAGAAATAGGTGCCTGTACTTGTATTGATCGTGGAGCATTAGAGGCCACTGTAATTGAAGACAACGTGATTATTGATAATCTTTGCCAGATTGCTCACAACGTACATATTGGTACTGGTACGGCGGTGGCTGGTGGGGTAATTATGGCTGGTAGTTTGAAAGTAGGTCGTTATTGTTTAATTGGTGGTGCTAGTGTCTTAAATGGACATATGGAGATCTGTGATAAAGTTACTATTACGGGTATGGGGATGGTAATGCGTCCAATTACTGAACCAGGAATATATTCATCAGGTATTCCATTGCAAACTAATAAACAATGGAGAAAAACAGCTGCACTTACATTAGATATAGAAAAAATCCATAAGCGATTGAAAACATTAGAGAAGAAACTAAGCTAAAGTTAATATGTGATGTTGTTCTAAGATAGCTTTTTTTGTATTGATTAATTAAATATCGTATAATTTTCTTCAAGCTAGTTTTTATTATTTTTATTCGAAGGATATTATTTTGAAATCTGAACGTACCCCAAGAATTATTGAAGCCAAAGAAATTATGTCATTGCTTCCTCATCGTTATCCTTTTTTACTTGTTGATCGTGTAGTAGATTTTGATGAAGGAAAATGGTTAAAAGCAATCAAAAATATAAGTGTTAATGAGCCTTGTTTTACGGGGCATTTTCCAGAGCAACCTATCTTACCTGGTGTCTTAATTTTAGAAGCACTTGCTCAATCAATGGGTATTCTTGCATTTAAAACGCATGAATTAAAAGGCGATGAATTATTTTATTTTGCAGGCGTTGATGAGGCTCGCTTTAAACGCCCAGTTTTACCTGGTGATCAAATGGAATTATACGTTGAAGTGATTAAGGAAAGACGAGGAATCACTGCATTTACTGGTGTAGCTACTGTAAATGGAGAAGTTGCCTGTGAAGCTAAATTAATGTGTGCCCGTAGATAAGGAGTAGCTATGATTCACCCAAGTGCAAAAATCCATCCATCTTCAATTGTGGAAGAGGGAGCAAAAATTGCTGAGAATGTTGTTATTGGTCCATTTTGTATCGTAGGAAACCAAGTTGAAATTGGTAAAGGCACAATATTACACTCTCATGTAGTAGTGAAAGGCGTTACTACAATCGGTGAAGATAATCAGATTTTCCAGTTTGCTAGCATTGGTGAAGTGAATCAGGATCTAAAATATCGTGATGAGCCGACAAAAACTATTATTGGTCATCGTAATCGTATTCGTGAGAGTGTAACTATTCATCGTGGAACTGTTCAAGGTGGTGGGGTTACTCGTATTGGTGATGATAATTTATTTATGATCAATGCTCATATTGCTCATGATTGTAAAATTAAGAATCGCTGTATTCTAGCTAACAACGCAACTTTAGCTGGACATGTGCAAATGGATGATTTTGTTATTGTTGGCGGTATGTCAGCAATTCATCAGTTCGTAGTAATTGGTTCGCATGTGATGCTTGGAGGAGGAACAATGGTGAGTCAAGATATTCCGCCTTACGTACTTGCTCAAGGGAATCATGCTCGTCCGTTTGGAGTGAATATTGAAGGATTAAAGCGACGTGGGTTTGAGAAGCCAACTATGCGTGCTATTCGTAATGTGTATAAACTGATTTATCGTAGTGGTAAAACTCTCGAAGAAGTTATTCCTGAAATTGAACAATATGCACGTACTGAAAGTGCGGTAAGTTTCTTTTTGGATTTTTTCAAACGCTCTACTCGCGGTATTATTCGCTGATAAAATTGAGAATCTCACCGCACTTTTTAGAAATATAAAAGTGCGGTGTTTTTTTATAAGGATTAATGAAAATGCGGAACAATCCAACAATTGCAATTGTTGTGGGAGAAGTATCTGGTGATATTTTAGGAGCAGGGTTAATTCGTAGTTTAAAAGCACATTATTCAGAAGCTCGTTTCATTGGTATCGCAGGTAAACAAATGCTTGCTCAAGGCTGTGAAACTTTAGTTGATATGGAAGAGCTGTCAGTTATGGGGTTAGTGGAAGTCGTTAAGCATTTACCACGTTTGTTGAAAATTCGACGCTCAGTAATTGACTATATGTTGCAACAGAAGCCAGATATTTTCATTGGCATTGATTCCCCTGATTTTAACTTAGATATCGAATTAAAAATGAAAAAGAACGGTATTAAAACCGTACACTATGTTAGTCCTTCAGTATGGGCGTGGCGACAAAATCGAGTGAAAAAAATTGCCGCTGCAACTAACTTAGTGCTTGCTTTTCTACCTTTTGAAAAAGCCTTTTATGACCGATTTAACGTACCTTGTCGTTTTATCGGACATACTATGGCAGATGCTATTCCAATTGAACCAGATCATCTTGCAGCTTGCCAATTTTTACATCTTGATCCTAATCAACGTTATGTATCTTTATTAGTAGGCAGTCGTAGTTCGGAAGTAGAGTTTTTAGCTGAACCTTTTTTACAAGCAGCTCTTTTACTTAAACAAAAATATCCAGATTTGCAGTTTTTAGTACCTTTAGCCAATTCAAAACGTCGCCAGCAATTTGAGCAGATTAAAGCAAATATAGCACCTAATTTAGCGATGATTTTATTAGATGGATGTGCTAGACAGGCAATGATTGCTAGTCAAGCCACATTACTAGCTTCAGGAACCGCAGCTCTAGAATGCATGCTGTGTAAATCTCCAATGGTTGTTGGCTATAAAATGAAACCTTTTACTTATTTTTTAGCTAAGAGATTAGTAAAAACATCTTACATTTCACTACCGAATTTACTGGCGAATGAATTGATTGTACCCGAACTAATCCAACAAGATTGTGAACCAGAAAAATTAGTAGAAAAACTATCAATATATTTAGATCAAAATCAACGAGCGATACGGCATCGTAATAATCTAATTCAGCGTTTTACAGAGCTTCATCGCTTAATTAAATGTAATGCAGACGAGCAGGCCGCTCAGGCAGTGATAGAATTACTGGAGAGTAAATAGTGGCTGAGTTTGTTTATCCTAATTATGAATTGATAGCAGGTGTGGACGAAGTAGGAAGAGGACCTCTAGTAGGGGCAGTTGTTACTGCCGCCGTCATTTTAGATCCTAGCAATCCTATTATTGGATTAGCAGATAGTAAAAAATTATCAGAAAAAAAACGTTTGTTGCTAGCTAATGAAGTCAAGCAAAAAGCACTCGCCTGGTCGCTAGGACGTGCTGAAGTAGAAGAAATTGACGAACTTAATATTCTACATGCAACAATGTTAGCGATGCAAAGAGCGGTAAAAAATTTAAAAATTCAACCGCACTTTGTGTTGGTGGATGGCAATCGTATCCCTGATTTGCCTATGCCTGCTCAATCAGTAGTAAAGGGTGATAGTCTTGTCGCAGAGATTAGTGCTGCTTCTATTTTGGCAAAAGTGGCGCGGGATCAAGAAATGATAGCATTAGATCAACAATATCCTCAGTATGGTTTTGCACAGCATAAAGGTTATCCTACTAAATTACACTTAGAAAAATTGCAGCAATTTGGTGTTTTGCCTCAGTATCGTCGCAGTTTTGCCCCTGTTAGAAAATTATTAGAATCATTATAATAGAGCCAATTACACTCAAATTTGGAGTAAAAATGTCTGAATTATTTAATTATGCTTATCAGCTCATCTTCTCAAATGCTTTATTTTGGGTTGTTTTTTTCTTAGCAATAACAATTTTTTTGTTCGTTCGCAGTAAAGTAAGAATGGATGCTGTAGCATTATTAGTGATCTTAGCTTTCAGTTTGAGCGGTATCTTAACTACAGAGGAAGTTCTTTCAGGATTTAGTGATCCAAATATTATTTTGATTGCTTTGTTATTTATTATTGGGGAAGGACTAGTGCGAACAGGGATTGCTTATCAGGTAAGCGAATGGTTAATGACAGCATCAAAGAATAGTGAAACTAAAGTTTTAGTGCTATTAATGCTTGCTGTTGCTGGTTTAGGATCATTTATGAGTTCTACTGGTGTAGTAGCGATTTTTATTCCTGTAGTGTTGATGATTTGTCGGCAAATGAATATTTCAACAAGACGCTTGATGATGCCTTTAAGCGTAGCTGGTTTAATTAGTGGTATGATGACTTTAATTGCAACTCCTCCCAATCTTGTTGTTAATGCAGAATTAATACGTGAGACTCATCAAAGGTTGAGCTTTTTTTCCTTTACACCAATTGGAGTTTTTATTCTTGTCATTGGTATTGTTTACATGTTGTTTGTTCGACATTGGCTAGCTGGAACAGAATCAGAAAAAGGCGAACAACCAAATCAATATTCTATGAAAGAATTGATAGAAGGCTATCAATTAAGTGATCGTATTAAGCGTGTAGTAGTACGGACAGGTTCAGACTTTGTAGGTAGGAATCTTGAAGAATTAAAACTGCGGTCACTTTATTCAGTAAATGTTTTAGCTATTGAACGTTGGAAGCATTTTCGTCCTGTATTTTATTCTTCTGAATTAGGTAAACGAGAAGTCAAAGAAAAGGACATTTTGTTAATTGACATTAGCGATCCTAAATTTGAACTTAGTCAATTTTGCCAATACCATAATTTAGAAGCAGCAGAAATTCGTAGGGCGAATTTTAGCAACCAATCTAAATCTATGGGGATGGTTGAAATAACCCCAAAACCTGAAAGTAATTCACTTGGAAAAACTTTAGCTGAACTACAGTTTCGTTCACGTTATGGTTTGAACGTAGTTGGAATTAAACGTAATAACGAAGTTTTAACAGGCAATCTAATTGATTTGCCGATTACAGCAGGAGACTTATTGTTAGTCGTTGGTGCATGGAAGTTGATTCAAGACATGCGGAGCAAAGCGAGTAGTTTTTTTATGCTTGATTATCCTGCGGAAATTGAAAGAGCTGTGCCTGCACAAAGTCAGGCACCACATGCTATTTTTTCAATAGCCGTGATGGTGGGGTTGATGGTGACAGGTATTGTACCAAATGTTGTAGCAGCATTAATTGCTTGCTTATTATTAGCAAAATTTCGTTGTATTGATGCGAAAAGTGCCTATAATTCAATTCATTGGGCTAGTATTATTTTAATCGTAGGCATGATGCCATTTTCGATTGCACTTGAAAAGACGGGAGGAATTAAACTGATTGTAGATTTTATGGTGCATACAGTAGGAACAATGGGAAAACATTGGATTTTAGTAAGTTTGTTTACTCTCACTGCTGTAATTGGGTTGTTTATATCTAACACAGCAACTGCAATTTTGGTTGCACCTATTGCGATTAGTTTGGCTCAATATCTACAATTATCACCAGTGCCTTTTGCAATGACCGTAGCAATTGCAGCCTCTGCTGCTTTTATGACGCCAATTTCATCTCCTGTAAATACTATGGTTTTAGGTGCAGGCAATTATAGTTTTAGTGATTTTGTAAAGATTGGTGTACCTTTTACTATTTTGATTATGCTGGTCACAGTTTTTTTAGTGCCAGTGCTTTTCCCATTTTAAAAGAGAGAAAAAAATGACCGCACTTTTGAAAATTGGTTTAGTTTCGGTGTCAGATCGTGCATCACAAGGTATTTACCAAGATCAAGGTATTCCTGAATTGATAGATTGGTTACAGAACGTATTAACTGAACCCTTTGAGGTTGAAACTCGTTTAATTCCTGATGAAAAAGAAGTGATTGAACAAACATTATCCCAATTAGTGGATGACTATCACTGCCATTTAATTTTAACTACAGGAGGGACAGGACCTGCTAAGCGAGATGTGACTCCAGATGCTACATTAGCTATAGCTGATCGTGAAATGCCAGGATTTGGTGAACAAATGAGGCAAATTAGTTTGCATTTTGTTCCTACTGCTATTTTATCTCGTCAAGTAGGTGTCATTCGTAAAGAATGCTTGATTCTGAATTTACCAGGTCAACCGAAAGCGATTAAAGAAACCCTTGAAGGGGTAAAAGATAAAGAAGGTAATGTATTAGTAAAAGGTATTTTTTCAGCTGTGCCATATTGTTTGCAATTACTTAGTGGAATTTATATTGATACGAAATCTGAGATTATTGCTAGTTTTCGACCTAAATCAGCAAAAAAATAACTTTAACATGAATATTAAAATGTTGA
Source organism: Seminibacterium arietis (assembly GCF_042675725.1). Taxonomy (NCBI): domain Bacteria; kingdom Pseudomonadati; phylum Pseudomonadota; class Gammaproteobacteria; order Pasteurellales; family Pasteurellaceae; genus Seminibacterium; species Seminibacterium arietis. The sequence goes on along the minus strand of NZ_JBHTJN010000004.1, from coordinate 265,253 downwards.
AGATTAAATATCATGGAGAATATGAAAATGAAAAAAATCGAAGCTATTATTAAGCCTTTTAAACTTGATGATGTACGTGAAGCCCTATCCGATATTGGTATTACAGGTATGACGGTAACCGAAGTCAGAGGTTTTGGACGACAAAAAGGGCATACTGAACTCTACCGTGGTGCTGAGTATATGGTGGATTTTTTGCCTAAAGTAAAAATGGAAATCGTGATCGCTGATGAGTTAGCTGGACAATGTATTGAAACTATTATTGAGGTAGCTCAAACTGGTAAAATTGGTGACGGAAAAATCTTTGTTTATGACGTAGAACGTGTAATTCGTATTCGTACAGGTGAAGAGAACGAAAATGCGGTGTAATCTATGAAAAGAGAATTCAGTTTTACCCGTTTTTTAATGGCAACCGCTGCAATTGTAATTATCTTCGCTGGAATAAAGCTGGCTAGTGAAATAGTTGTTCCTTTTTTACTTTCATTATTTATAGCGATTATTTGTTCGCCTGTTATTCGTTTCATGACTGAACGTAGGATTCCTCGTTGGCTAGCTATCAGTGTGCTATTTCTATTAATCGTTATTGTTTTCTTCTTATTAGTAGGTTTAATTAATAACACTATTCATGAATTTACTCAATCAATTCCTCAATATCGAATTTTACTTTCTGAGCGACTTAAGGATCTTAGTGTAATTGCAGAACGCTTTCATTTGTCGCTTGATGTTTATCGAGAACAAGTTATTGAGCAATTTGACCCCAGTGTAATGATGAACCTAGTAAGTAAATTGCTACTGAGTTTTTCGGGAGTGGTGACTAATGTGTTTGTTTTATTTTTAGTAGTGATTTTGATGCTATTAGAAGCACCTAGTGCAAAACATAAATTTTCTGTAGCATTTAGTCGTCAAGATCAAATTGTTCAGCAGGAAAATTACATTGATCGTATTTTACAAGGGGTAATTAATTATCTGGGAGTAAAAACTATTATCAGCCTAATCACAGGTGTAGTACTATTTATACTGTTAAAAGTTGCTAACGTACAATATGCTATTTTATGGGCAACACTAACGTTTTTACTTAATTACATTCCTAATATTGGGTCAATCATTGCGGCTGTTCCAATTATTTTACAGACTTTACTGCTAAACGGTTTTGCTACTTGTTTTGGCGTCTCTGTTGGTATTATTGTTATTAATATTGTGATTGGTAATATCCTTGAGCCTAAGATGACAGGGCGATCACTTGGTTTATCAACTTTAGTAGTATTTCTTTCCCTTTTATTTTGGGGCTGGCTACTAGGTACTGTAGGAATGCTCCTTTCAGTTCCGCTAACGATGGTGTTAAAAATAGCACTTGAGGCTAGTCCAAGTACACTAAAATACGCTGCTTTACTTGGCGATGTAGAAGAATCGTAAAAAAATGACCGCACTTTTTATTCATATTGCGATCTAGATCGTAAAAAAGAGCGGTCATTTTTCATTTTCTTTGTAATAACAGTGAAAACTGCTAGATTAATAGGTACGAAGTCAGTACAATCGCAACCTAATTTTTATTGCCATAAAGTGTAATAACGAGGCACAGATGTCAGATAAAATAAATCTAATGAATTTAACTCGTCAACAAATGCGAGAATTTTTTAAAGAATTAGATGAGAAACCTTTTCGTGCGGATCAATTAGTCAAATGGATTTATCATTTTGGTGAAGATAATTTTGACAATATGACCAATATAAATAAAAAGTTACGTGATAAATTAAAAAGTGTAGCAGAAATTAAAGCTCCTGAAGTAGCAGTAGAACAGCGTTCTACTGATGGCACGATCAAATGGGCAATGCAAGTGGGAGATCAACAAGTTGAAACCGTGTATATTCCAGAAGTCGATCGTGCAACTCTCTGTGTGTCATCACAAGTTGGATGTGCATTAGCTTGTACTTTTTGCTCTACCGCACAACAGGGTTTTAACCGTAATTTAACGGTGTCTGAAATCATTGGTCAAGTATGGCGAGCCTCAAAAATTATTGGTAATTTTGGTGTGACAGGGGTAAGACCTATTACAAATGTGGTAATGATGGGAATGGGAGAGCCACTGTTAAATGTAGCAAATGTTGTTCCAGCAATGGAAATTATGTTAGATGATTTTGCTTATGGTTTATCTAAACGGAGAGTTACTTTATCCACTTCAGGAGTTGTACCCGCATTGGATAAGTTGCATGAGATGATCGATGTTGCCTTAGCAATTTCATTGCATGCACCAAACGATGAATTACGTGATGAAATTGTACCGCTTAACAAAAAATATAATATTAAGATGTTGATGGACGCAGTAAATCGGTATTTATCAGTGTCAAATGCGAATCATGGGAAAGTAACAATTGAATATGTTATGCTCAATCAGATAAATGATAGCGTTGAACATGCTCATCAACTAGCAAAAGTATTGAAGAATACACCATGTAAAATTAATTTAATTCCTTGGAATCCGTTTCCACAAGCACCTTATGCGAAAAGTTCAAATTCAAGAATTGATCGTTTTCAAAAAACTTTGATGGAGTATGGGTTTACTGTCATTATACGAAAAACAAGGGGTGATGATATTGATGCAGCTTGTGGGCAGCTGGCGGGTGATGTGATTGATAGAACTAAGCGAACAGCTCAGAAAAAACAATTTGGTCACTCTATTTCAGTTGCACAAGTGTCTTAGTTAAACTAAATAAAGATATAAAGGAGAAAGTAATGAAAATGATGAGATTTAACCTATTGATTTCACTTTCTCTTTCTATTTTTCTTTTCGGTTGCGTGAGTTCGAAAGATAGTTCTCTTTTTGACAGAAAATTAGCAGCTAAAGCTCGTGTAGAATTAAGTTTGGGTTATTTATCTCTAGGCGATACGGCACAGGCTAAATTAAATTTAGATAGAGCTTTGTCTTATGCACCAAATTACTATTTAGTGCATGGTGCGTTAGCATATTTTTATCAATTGCAAGGCGATAATGAAAAAGCACAAAAAAGTTACCAACAAGCTATTAAGCTAGATAATCAGCAAGGTGATCTATTTAATAACTATGGAGCTTTTCTTTGTTCACAAAGACAATTTAAGCTTGCTTATCAGCAATTCCAGACCGCACTTTCCATTGCTACTTATTATCATCAAGCAGATACTTATGAAAATATTATGCTTTGTGCTTTATCAGAGAATAATAGTCCGCTTTATCAAAAATACTATTATTTATTAGAAAAAATTGCCCCTGAAAGAGCAAAAAAGTATAAAAAATTATGATCTAAGTCTTAATTTAAGATCCGAATAGATTTATTTTGAATAAAGGTTGCAAAACAAAGCATTCAACTTTAAACTTTATCAGTTAAATAAAACGTAAATATTGGGTAGATTTGTTATGAATATTGCAACTGAACAAGAGCAAACGCAGTTAACTTTAGGTGAACAACTACGTCAAGCGAGAGAAGCACAAAATCTTTCTTTTGAACAAGTATCTGAGCAAATTAATTTACGACCTTCAGTTTTGCAGCATATTGAAAATAATGAGTTTTCTCAAAAATTTATCCCACCTGCTTTTATGAAAGGATATGTGCGTAATTATGCTAAATTTTTACGTTTGCCTGAACATATCTGGTTGCCTGCTTTAGAAGTTATTGATGCAGATATGCAAGTGGATTTAAATAAAAGCAGTAAAGTGAAAAAAGTAACTAATAAACATAGTCATAATCATCGTTGGATTGGTTGTTTAACTATTATTATTTTAATTATTTTATTTGGATTGACCGCACTTTGGTGGTGGGAAAATCATCAAAAGACTACAGCAGAACGTGAAACATTGGTGCAAAATTATATGACTACTAATGAAAAGAACAATAATGATACAAATAAATTAGCTGTGGATATACCAGTGCAAAATCAGCATAGTACTGTGGCTTCAGAAGTAAGTGAAGTAGAGATGGCTAAAACCTCCGTTAATGAACAAAAAGACCAACAAAATCCAAAACAAGAAAATTTAGTGAATAACTTAGTTGTTGATTTAAAATCAAACGAACAGTCTGTTGAAAATAAAAATAATGTTGCAACCAACTCAGCAAATTCAGCTCAAGAAAATATAGAGAAAACTAATCCAAATCATCTTAATGATGATGTAAGTGCGGTAGAAAATTCAGCTGTTTTGAACAGTAATTTAGTTATTGAGATCACTAATGCCAGCTGTTGGCTTAGTGTAAAAGACAGTAAAGGTAAAGTATTAGCTGAAAAAGAATATAAAAAGGGTGAAATTTTAACTTTTAATCAATCAGCTTATTCGCTGATTATTGGAGCACCTGCTAATGTAAAAATTACTTATAAAGGGCAATCGTATCCATTAACAGTGGATGGACGTGTAGCAAAATTTAGATTGCAATAAGGATTTCAACGATTAAAGAGAAAATATGTCAATAAAATCAACTATTAAACGTCGAGAATCGACAAAAATTTTTGTTGGAAATGTGCCGATTGGAGGAGATGCTCCTATAGCTGTACAATCAATGACTAATACTCGTACTACTGATGTAGAAGCTACAGTGAATCAAATTAGATCGTTAGAACGAGTGGGAGCTGATATTGTTCGAATTTCCGTTCCCACAATGGATGCAGCGGAAGCGTTTAAAGTTATTAAGCAGAAAGTAAGCGTTCCCTTGATTGCAGATATTCATTTTGATTATCGAATCGCCTTAAAAGTCGCAGAGTACGGTGTAGATTGTTTGCGGATTAACCCAGGTAATATTGGACGTGAGGATCGTATTCGTGCAGTAGTGGATTGTGCTAAAGATAAAAATATTCCTATTCGCATAGGTGTAAATGCAGGCTCACTAGAAAAAGATATTCAAGAAAAGTATGGTGAACCCACTGCTAAGGCTTTACTAGAAAGTGCATTACGGCATGTGGAGATTTTAGATCGTTTTAATTTCGATCAATTTAAAGTTAGTGTAAAAGCATCGGATGTTTTTCTAGCAATAGAAAGTTATCGTTTATTAGCTAAATCTATTAAACAGCCATTACATTTAGGTATTACTGAAGCTGGTGGAGCAAGGGCTGGTGCGGTGAAATCTGCAATTGGCTTAGGGATATTACTTGCAGAGGGTATTGGCGATACTTTGCGAGTGTCACTGGCAGCAGATCCTGTGGAAGAGATAAAAGTTGGGTTTGATATTTTAAAATCATTGCGGATACGTTCACGTGGTATTAATTTTATAGCTTGTCCAACTTGTTCAAGACAAGAATTTGATGTGATTGGGACGGTTAATGCATTAGAACAGCGTCTTGAAGATATTATTACTCCTCTTGATGTGTCTATTATTGGTTGTGTAGTAAATGGACCTGGTGAAGCTTTGATTTCAGATTTAGGAGTAACAGGCGGTAACAAAAAGAGTGGTTATTATTTAAATGGTGAGCGGCAAAAAGAGCGGTTCGATAATGATGCACTGATCGAACAGCTAGAAGCTAAGATCCGAGCAAAAGTTTCTCGGCAGGATCCAAATAAACGAATTATTTAAGGAGTAAGGTGTGGCAAAAACGATTCAGGCAATTAGAGGAATGAATGATTGTCTGCCAGTAGAAACCCCATTGTGGCAATGGGTAGAAGATAAAGTCCGTAATACCATGTCGTCTTATGGCTACAATGAAATCCGTATGCCGATAGTGGAGAAAACTCCATTGTTTGCACGAGCTATCGGTGAAGTTACTGATGTAGTAGAAAAAGAAATGTTTACTTTTGAAGATAGGGATGGGGAAAGCTTATCTTTACGTCCAGAAGGAACGGCAGGTTGTGTTCGGGCAGGTATTGAACATGGTCTACTTTATAATCAAGAACAACGCTTATGGTACATGGGATCGATGTTTCGTTATGAACGCCCACAAAAAGGTCGTTATCGTCAATTTCACCAAGTTGGCGTGGAAGTTTTTGGTATTCCAAATGCGGAAATTGATGCTGAACTTATTTTATTAACCGCACGTTTATGGAAAGAGCTAGGTATTTTTGAACATGTTACTTTGCAGCTCAATAGTATTGGCTCATTAGAAGCTCGTAAAAATTATCGTCAAGCATTAGTTGATTTTCTGCAGAATCATCTAGATATTTTAGATGATGACTGTAAACGTCGTCTAACTACTAATCCATTACGGATTTTAGATAGTAAAAATCAGGTGGTGCAGGAAGTATTAAATAATGCTCCTAAACTGCATGATTATTTGGACGATGAAAGCCGTGAACATTTCCGTCATCTTTGTACGTTGTTAGATGCAGTAGGTATCAGATATGAAATAAATCAGAAACTCGTACGTGGTTTAGACTATTACAATAAAACAGTATTTGAATGGGTAACTCAAAGTTTAGGTGCACAAGGAACGGTTTGTGGTGGTGGACGATATGACGGATTAGTCGAGCAACTTGGCGGACATGCTACTAGTGGAGTTGGGTTTGCAATGGGATTAGAACGTTTAGTTCTACTCGTTCAAGAAGTAAATAAAACTATTGACTTGCAGAAAACAGTAGATGTTTATTTGATTCATTCGGGACAAAATACTACGACACCAGCATTTGAACTAGCCGAAAGAATTCGTTCTACACTACCACGTTTGCGAGTACAGTTAAACTGTAGCGGTGGAAGTTTTAAAAAGCAATTTAAACGAGCAGATAAGAGTGGTGCAAAATTAGCTTTAGTGATTGGTGAAGCGGAAGTACAACAACAACAAGTTATTATTAAAGATTTATTAAATGATACAGAGCAACGTAGTATTGAGCTAACCAAAATAACAGATTATTTAAGAAACTATTTTAACGGAGAAAAAAATGGCTTACAGTGCTGAAGAAGAACAAGAACTGAATGAACTAAAATCTTGGATTAAAGAAAATTATAAATCTATGATTGTCATTTTTGTATTAGTTTTTGGTGGCGTATTTGGATGGCGTTATTGGCAAGATTATCAAGTGGCAAAAATGCAACAAAGTTCTGTAGAATATAATCAATTGATTCACTCTAAAAACAAAAATAATCAAATTGAACAATTTGGGATTCAACATTCTGGAACGGGTTATGCGGTATTTGCTTATTTAGATGGTGCAAAATCTGCAGTACTTGAGCAAGATTTCAAAAAGGCAGAAAAATTACTACTTCTTGCGTTAAAAGATCCTGCTGTAACAAATAATGAGATTCTTTTATCAATTACTGCGTTACGTCTTGCGAGTGTACAATTTCAATTGCAAAATTTTGATGGAGCGGCAAACTCTCTTAATATAGTAAAAGGAGAAGCTTGGGAAAGTGGGAAAAATTTATTGCTAGGCGAAATTTTATTAGCAAAAAGCGATAAAGAGGGTGCAAAAGCAGTCTTTGAGAAAGTATTGAAATCTGGTAGTCAAGCAGAGATTCAATCTGCACAAGTGCGGTTAAATAATCTGTAAATTTATCTATCTAAAAGAAGATTTGTATAATATTTGGGTGCTATTAGTACTCAAAAAAGGCGGTAAATATCAATTTACCGCCCTTTCATATAGCTTGCTAGTTTTTCTCAAAGAAAGCTTTTTTCAGACCTAGCTCTAAGCCACGAAACTCCGCTAACCCTCTTAGGCGACCTATTGCTGAGTAACCTGGATTAGTTCTCTTATTTAAATCATCAAGCATTTGATGACCATGGTCTGGACGCATTGGAATTAACCGAGTAATACCTGCATCTTTTCGACGATATTCTTCAGTTAATAACGCCTTAACCACACCATACATATCTACATCACCATCTAAATGATCTGCTTCATGGAAGCAAAGTTGATTTTCTTCACGAGCAGTTGAACGTAAATGAGCAAAGTAAATACGATCTGCGAATTGCTCAGTCATTTTTACAAGATCATTATCTGCACGTACGCCATATGAACCTGTACACATAGTAAAACCGTTGGCTGATAGTGGCTCTACATCAACAAACCATTGCATATCTTCAATAGTTGATACGATTCTTGGTAGTCCTAAAATTGGTCTAGGAGGGTCATCTGGATGAATCGCCATTTTAATTCCAACTTCTTCAGCTACAGGAATAATTTCATTCAAGAAATATTTTAAATGAGTGCGGAATTTTTCGGGTGTAATATCATTATAACGATCTAATTGTTTTTGGAATTCCTCTAATGTATAACCTTCTTCTGCTCCTGGTAGACCCGCGATAATGTTATTAGTAAGCAACTTAATGTCAGCTTCAGTCATGTTATCAAAATATGTTTTAGCCGCTTTACGATCTTCTTCTGAATAGGTTGCTTCAGCTCCTGGGCGTTTTAGAATATGTAATTCAAAAGCTGCAAAAGCAATATGATCAAATCTCAATGCTTTTGAACCATCAGGCATTTGGTATGCCAAATCTGTTCTTGTCCAGTCAAGAACAGGCATAAAGTTATAGCAAACAGTATCTATTCCACATTTTGCTAAATTTCTCAAAGTCTGTTTATAATTATCAATCCAAGTTTGATATTGACCTGATTGAGTTTTGATTTCTTCGTGAACTGGTACACTTTCAACTACTGACCAAGTTAATCCAGCTTCTTCAATCATTGCTTTACGTTTTTCAATTTCTTCGATACTCCAAATTTGACCATTTGGGATATGGTGAAGAGCAGTAACAATACCTGTTGCCCCTGCTTGTTTAACATCAGCTAAAGAAACAGGATCTTTAGGTCCGTACCAACGCCATGTTTGTTCCATTTTTTATGTCCTCTCTATATTGTTTAAGGAAGTTTGATTAGGGTGTTTTCTGATTTTTTTCATTATAATGTAAAAAAACAAATTGGTAAACCACAAAAATATTTTTGTGATCAAGATCACATTTTTAGTAAAAATTGGTATACCTATAAACCAAAAAAAGGTAGAGTAAGAAACATAAACTCAAGATTTATGTCATCATTGCAAATTGTATTGAGTACGATTCAAAAATTATTTATATAGGAGATTATCGTAATGACTATTGCAAAAAATCACAATTTTAAAGATAAAGTTGTTGTTGTAACTGGTGCTGGTGGTGTGCTTTGTGCGTATTTCGCAAAAGAGATTGCTAAAACTGGTGCAAAAGTTGCACTTTTAGATATTAACTTAGAATCAGCAACAGCTTATGCAGATGAAATCGTAAAAGAAGGTGGTATTGCGAAAGCTTACCAAACCAATGTGCTTGATTTAGTAAGCATTCAAGCAACACGTGATGCTATTGCAACAGATTTTGGAACTTGTGATATTTTAATCAATGGTGCTGGTGGTAACAATCCAAAAGCAACTACTGATAACGAATTCCATGAAATGAATTTAGCAGAAAGTACGAAATCTTTCTTTGAACTAGATAAAGCTGGGGTTGAATTTGTATTCAATTTGAATTATTTAGGTACATTGTTACCAACTCAAGTATTTGCTAAGGATATGATTGGTAAAAAAGGAGCTAATATTGTAAATATTTCAAGTATGAATGCTTACACTCCATTAACTAAAATTCCTGCATATTCAGGTGCTAAGGCTGCGATTAGTAATTTTACCCAATGGTTAGCAGTTTATTTTTCACATGTGGGAATTCGTTGTAATGCAATTGCACCTGGATTTTTAGTTAGTAACCAAAATCGTGGTTTACTATTTGATGCGGAAGGAAAACCGACAGCTCGAGCTGGGAAAATTTTGAATAATACTCCAATGGGACGCTTTGGTGAAGCTGAAGAATTGATGGGGAGTATTTTATTCTTAATGGATGAAAATTACGCAAGTTTTGTAAATGGTGTTGTATTGCCAATTGATGGCGGATTCTCTGCATATAGTGGGGTTTAAAGTGAATCAGTCATTTAAAAAACAAAAAGACTTTATTGTTTGTATTGATTCTGATGGTTGTGCAATGGATACAATGGATATTAAACATCAGAAATGTTTTGGTCCTTACTTAGTAGACGTTTTTGATTTAAAAGATAGTGAACGTTTTATTGAGATTTGGGATCGCATTAATTTGTATTCACAAACTCGAGGTTGTAACCGTTTTAAAGGTCTAGTACTTTCTTTAGAAGAATATGGCTATGAGGGCGATTTTAGTCGCTTACAGAATTGGGTAGCAACAACTAATGAGTTATCAAATCGTTCTTTAGTCAAAGAGATTGAAAAGTGCGGTGGAAAAGACTTGGAATTAGCATTGCAATGGTCTGAGAAAGTTAATATTGGAATAAAAACACTGCGTGAACATGATGCTCCTTTCAATAATGTACTACGTTCAATGGCTATAATTAAACAGTTTGCTGATATTGCGGTGGTGAGTTCAGCGAATAACGAAGCTATTATAGATGAATGGACTCGTCATGGTTTACTTCCTTTTGTTGATCTAGTATTTGGGCAAGATCAAGGTACAAAAGCATTTTGTCTTAATCATTTGAGAGAATATGGTTATCAGTCAAAAAATATTTTAATGGTTGGTGATTCACCTGGTGATTTGGATTCTGCACAGCAAGCTCAGACCAATTTCTTTCCAATTTTATGCAAAAAAGAAGATGAATCTTGGGATCAGCTTGTATTAGAAGCTTTAGGTAAATTAGTTTACCAAGATTTTAATGAAGAATATCAACAACAACTTATTACTAAGTTTAATAAAAATTTAGTGGTATAAAAGGAGAAAAGAATGGCGGTAGATTTAACTAAAAAGCCTTTTAATTTGAATGCGGAACAAATTGCTTGGGTAAATGATACTATCAAAAATATGACTCTTGAAGAGAAAATTGGTCAATTGTTTGTCAATATGGGATCAAGTCGCACAGAAGAGTATTTAACTGATATGGTTAATAGATATCATATTGGGGCTGTGCGTTATAATCCAGGTAAGGCTGAAGAAGTTTATGACCAAAACTATATTTTACAAACAAAAAGTAAAATTCCATTACTAATTGCAGCTAACACTGAAACGGGTGGCAATGGTGCTTGTACAGATGGAACTGAGATTGGGTTGCAAGTTAAAATTGGAGCAACAGGCGATGCTAAATACGCTTACGAAATGGGACGTGTAGCAGGAATTGAAGCTGCTGCTATAGGTTGTAACTGGAGTTTTGCACCAATTGTAGATATTAGCTATAACTGGCGTAATCCAATTATTTCAAATCGTGTTTTTGGTTCGGATCCTGATACGGTGTTAGAGATGGCATTAGCTTATATGAAAGGAATTCAAGAAAGCGGAATTTTACCAGCAGCAAAACATTTTCCTGGTGATGGTGTAGATGAACGAGATCAGCACCTTTCTTTTAGTGTTAATAGTTTTTCTTGCGAAGAATGGGACCGCACTTATGGTAAAGTATATCAAGGTTTGATTGATGCGGGGTTACCGTCATTAATGGCAGGCCATATTCACTTACCTGCTTATGAACAATATTTTGATCCAACACTAAAATTTGAAGACTGTTTACCTGCTACATTGTCTAAACCAATTTTGACTAACTTGTTACGTGAAAAATTAGGATTTAATGGCGTTGTTGTTACTGATGCAAGTCATATGGTAGCGATGACTTCTGCAATGAAACGTAGCGAAATGTTACCAACTGCAATTGCAGCAGGTTGTGATTTGTTCTTATTCTTTAATGATCCTGATGAAGATTTTGGCTACATGATGGATGGTTATCGTAAAGGTATCATCACTGATGAACGTTTACATGACGCTATCACTCGTACTTTAGGTCTGAAAGCTAAATTAGGCTATCACAAAATAACTAAAGAGAAAATTTTACCATCTAAAGAAGAAGCTCTAGCAAAAATTGGATTACCTGAATATAAAGCTATTTTTGCTGAAGTAGCGGATAAGGCAATTACCTTAGTAAAAAGCAAAGAAGATGTATTCCCAGTTACAACTCAAAAGTATCCTCGTGTACTTTTAGTTAATGTGAAAGGCGTTGATGGTGGTTTTGGTAAAATGGTTGCGGGTAGTCAGAAAAGTGCGACTGAAATTTTACAAGAAATTTTAATTGAGAAAGGTTTTAAAGTTGAGATTTATAAATCACCGATGGATGATATTTTGAAAATGTCAGATGAGGATCAAGTTAAAACTATTCGAAATGAATACTCACAAAAACGTCCAATTGCAGATTTAGTGAATAAATATGATTTAATCATCAATGTGGCAAATGTACAAATGAGTACTGTACAACGTGTTGTCTGGCAAGCTACTAAAGGTACACCAGATATTCCGTTCTATGTTCATGAAGTGCCAACTATTTTTGTATCGGTACAATGTCCATTTCATTTAGCTGATGTACCACAAGTAAAAACCTACATCAATGCATATGATGGAAAACAGATGACAATGGAATTGCTTGTAGATAAGTTAATGGGTAAATCTGAATTTAAAGGTAAAAGTCCAATTGATGCTTACTGTGGCTTTAAGGATACCTATATTTAACTTTCTAATTCTTAGGGCTGAAAATCTTTTGGGTTTTCAGCTCTGATTTTATTATCCGTTAATTAATTTTTAGGAGTTTTTATGAATGGTCAATCGATTACAAAAAAAACTTTCTGTCTGAGAGATAAGTTAGCTTATATGGCTGGCGATATGGCAAATGACTTTAGCTTTATGATGTCGGCTTTTTTCTTAATGTTGTTCTATACAAACGTGCTTCAAATCGAGGGTTACGTAGTTGGTATTATCTTTCTAGTATCTCGTGTTATTGATGCTTTTACTGATATTGGAATGGGGCGTATTGTTGATACAATTAAACCTTATCCAGAAGGTCGCTTTAGAGGTTTAATTCGTAGAGCCTCCCCATTTATTTGTGTCATGGGATTCTTGATGTTTTTACACGTTGTAAAAGATTGGGATTATGCTTATAAATTAGCATATGTTGCAATTACTTACATTGTATGGGGAAGCTTTGCTTATACGGCAATCAATATTCCTTACGGTTCAATGGCAACAGTAATCACAACAAAACCAGAAGAACGAGCCGCACTTTCTGTATTTCGCACTGTAGGAGCAAATATTGCGTTACTCTTCATTTCTTTTGGCGTTCCACTTTTAATTTATAGAGAAGTTGATGGTAAGCAAGAAATCATACCAGAAATGTTTACTTACATTATGGCTGTATTTATGATTGTTGCATTTGTTTTATATCAAATTTGTTGGCGTTTCAGCACAGAACGTGTGCAAGTAAAGAATGAGGGAAGAAAACATAATAAAGAGCATTGCATGGACGATGTAAAAGCTATTTTTTCTAGTTTGTTAAGTAATACTGCATTACAAATCTTCATCTTAATTGCCATTATTTTGCTATTAGCGAATTTATTGATCGGTACAATGAATCCATATCTCTATGTTGATTACTTTAATAATAAATTAGCTCTGTCTATTGGTGGTGTATTTAGTGCGATTACGACGTTTGTTGTTGCTCCATTTGCTCAAGGTTTGGTGAAACGTTTTGGTAAAAAAGAATCAGCCACGGTAGGATTATTATTTTCTGCTATTATTTATGTTGTATTGTACTTTGCTAAATTAGAAAATGTCTGGCTTTATTTAACTTTCGTATTCTTTGGTTTATTAGGTCTGAGTTATTTTAATATTATTGTTTGGGCATTTATTACTGATGTTATTGATCACCAGTATCTAAAAACTAAACGTCGTGAAGATGGTACAATTTATGCAACTTATTCTTTTGCACGAAAAATTGGACAAGCATTAGCTGGTGGTTTAGGTGGCTTTGCTTTGAGTTTTATAGGCTACAATGGAGCATTAGCTTCTCAGCCGAAAGAAGTATTGGATAGTATCTATACATTCTCAACATTAACTCCAGCCGTATCTTGTTTAATTATTTGTATTTTATTGAAATTTGTATATCCACTTTCAAAAGATGTAGTTTTGAAAAATGCGGAAGAATTAGAGAAATTGTCACAACAATCTTAATAGAACAGCTAAGATTGCTAGTTATAGCAATCTTAGTTTATTTTAATAATTATAAGGAAAAAATATGTTATATCCAATTGCAACACAAACAAGACAGCTTATTGATTTAAGTGGTATTTGGCAATTTAAATTTGCGGAACAAGATTGGCAACCAATGGCTGTGCCTGGTTCATTTAATGATCAGTTAGTATTGAGTGAATATAAGAATTATATTGGTGACTTTTTTTATCAAACTAAATTTTTTGTAACGGAAGAAATGCTGAAGCAACGAGTGTTTCTTCGTTTTGGTTCAGTAACACATTATGCTGAAGTATCGATCAATCATAAGAATGTCGGTAAACATAGTGGTGGTTTCACACCGTTTGAGTTTGATATTACTGATGCCGTGGTACTTGGTGAAAATATTGTAACAGTAAAAGCCAATAATATTTTAGATGATACTACATTACCAGTAGGGAATTACACTGAAATAGAAGGAGAAAATGGTAAAATCATTAAAAAAGTTGATGAAAACTTTGATTTCTTTAATTATGCGGGGATTCATCGCCCAGTAAGAATTTGGACAAAACCATTAAACTATATTGACGACATTACAGTTACTTATGAATTAAAAGGCGATCAGGCTAAAGTCAATTTAATTGTGGATGTGATTGGAAAAGCAGAACAAATTAGAATTTCTATTTTAGATGAGCAAGATCAGGTAGTTGCAACTTCAATTGGTGGAAAAGAGCAATGTCTTAATATTGAAAATGTGATTCGATGGCAACCAATGAATGCTTATCTGTATCGTGCAGTAATAGAAATTTTAGAGTCAGGTAAGGTTGAAGATAGTTATATTGAACCTTTTGGAATGCGTACAGTTGAAATCAAGAATAATCAGTTCTTAATTAATGATAAGCCATTTTATTTTAAAGGTTATGGTCGTCATGAAGACACGCATATCAATGGGCGTGGTTTAAGTAATACAGCAAACGTAATGGATATTAATCTAATGAAATGGCAGGGAGCAAATTCTTTCCGCACATCTCATTATCCATATTCAGAAGAAATGATGCGTTTAGCTGATCGTGAGGGTTTTGTTGTCATTGATGAAACAACTGCTGTTGGGTTGATGAATAACTTTGGTTTTACTTTACAAATAGATCAATCTCGTAATACTTGGGAAACATTGAACACTCATGAAGCTCATCGACAAGTTATTCGTGAATTAATTAAGCGAGATAAAAATTATGCGTGCGTAGTAATGTGGTCAATTGCAAATGAACCGTCTACTGCAGAAAAAGGTGCTTATGATTATTTTGCACCGCTCTTTGAGTTAGCTAGAGAACTTGATCCTCAAAAACGGCCTTGTTGTTATGTCAATATTTTATTGGCACCAGCAGGTAAAGATGAGGCAATGGCATTAAGTGACGTGATCTGCTTAAATCGCTATTATGGTTGGTATAAAAATACTGCTGATTTAGTAGGAGCTAAAAAGGCTTTACAAGAAGAGATTGAACATTGGCATCGTCTTTTCCCTGAAAAACCAATAATGTTTACTGAATATGGTGCAGATACTATAGCAGGTTTACACGATATGGATTTCAACACTCCTTTCACAGAAGAATATCAGGTCGAATATTATAAAGCAAATCATGAAGTGATTGATGCAATTCCTTATTTTGTTGGAGAACATGTCTGGAATTTTGCTGATTTTCAAACTAAATATGGTATTTTCCGAGTACAAGGTAATAAAAAAGGTTTATTTACTCGTACACGTGAACCTAAATTAGCGGCTCATTATTTCAAAGATCGTTGGAATAGCGTTCCAGATTTTGATTATAAAAGCTAATTTTTTTATTAAAAAATAAAACGTAGTTGTAGAGATGAGGGAAATTTAAAATTTCCCTTTTCTATTTATGTGGCTGGGATTAATTGGTGCTGCTTATGCAGCAGGGCTAAAGCAACATTTAGCAATTGATTTGCTTTTGCTCAAACAAAAAGGAAAACGTAAATTAATATTAGAGCTAATTATTTTAATAATTACTGTATTATTTACTAGCTTAGTGTTGATTTATGGAGGCTTCACTTTAGTAAAAGATACTTATGCTACAGGACAAATTTCTCCTTCTTTGGGAATAAATATGGGATTGGTATACCTTTGTTTACCAATTTCTGGTATAATCATCTTACTTTACTCACTAGTTGAGTTAGTGAAAAAAGTAGCTGATTTTAATGTGGTAGAGAAAAGCGAGGTGTGATATGGAATTAACATCAATTTTAACGTTGTTTGGTAGTTTTGCTGTTTTATTAATATTATCTGTACCAATTTCATATTCCATTGCTATATCGACACTATTAACTATTTGTGTGTCATTGCTTTTTGAATCTGCATTGATGGTTGTTACACAAAAAATGGCATCAGGGCTAGATAATTTTGCTTTATTAGCTATTCCGTTTTTTATTTTGTCGGGCAATATTATGAACCGTGGTGGTATTGCAATCCGTTTAATTGAGTTAGCGAAAGTGCTAGGAGCGAGATTACCAGGTTCACTATTTCACTGTAATGTATTAGCAAATATGATGTTTGGCTCGATTTCAGGATCAGCGGTAGCATCAAGTGCAGCGATGGGTGGAATTATGGCACCACTGCAAAAGAAAGAAGGATACCAACCAGAACTCTCAGCAGCAGTCAATATTGCCTCTTGTCCGACAGGATTGCTGATTCCGCCAAGTAATACTTTAATTGTATATTCTTTAGTTTCTGGTGGTACGTCAATTTTTGCTCTTTTTTTAGCAGGATACTTACCAGGTATTCTAATGGGATTAGGCGTGATGCTTGTCGCAGGTTTTATTGCAACAAGACGTAAATATCCAAAAAGCGAAAAAGCAACCTGTAAACAAGTGTTAGTAAAAACTATTGATGCAATTCCATCCTTATTGCTAATTGTTATAGTAATTGGAGGCATCATTGCTGGGATTTTTACTGCAACAGAGGGCTCTGCTATAGCTGTGGTTTATACTTTGATTTTATCAGTCTTTATTTATAAAGAATTAAAATTAAGTGAATTACCTCGAGTGATTTTGGAGTCGGCTGTGACAACCGCTATAGTATTATTGCTAATTGGAGCATCGTCGGGAATGTCTTGGGCAATGGCAAATGCAGATGTTCCCTATTTGATTCAAGATGCATTTACTTATATCTCGGATAATCCAATTATCGTGTTACTGACTATTAATATTATTTTATTAGTAGTAGGTACATTTATGGATATGACTCCAGCGGTGTTAATTTTCACTCCTATTTTCTTGCCAATTGCAGTAGAAATGGGGCTTGATCCTGTTCATTTTGGGATCATGATGACTTTTAACTTATGTATTGGTATTTGTACTCCTCCAGTAGGTAGTGCGTTGTTTGTCGGTTGCTCAGTTGCTAAAGTGGGTATTGATAAAGTCATCAAAACAATGATTCCTTTTTTCTTCGTATTATTTGCTACTTTAATGTTAGTAACGTTTATTCCTAATATTAGCTTAATTTTACCAAAACTATTTCTTAATTATTAATAGAGGTACATAATGAAACCATTTATGAATTCTGATTTTTTACTTTCTACAGATACAGCACAACGTTTATATCATGAATATGCAAAAGATATGCCAATATTTGATTATCACTGTCATTTGAGTCCAAAAGAAATTGCAGAAAATCGCCAATTTAAAGATTTGGCAGAAATTTGGTTAGAGGGTGATCATTACAAATGGCGAGCGATGCGTACTGCTGGTGTAGAAGAGCATTTTATTACAGGTGAAGCCTCTAATTTTGAAAAATATCAAAAATGGGCAACAGTTGTGCCTCAATGCATTGGCAATCCTATTTACCATTGGGTTCATTTAGAATTAAAGCGACCTTTTGGTCTCACCGATACTATATTTAGTCCTAAAACGGCTCAATCTGTATGGGAACATTGTAATGCTTGTTTGAGTGAAACAGAGTATTCTGCTCGCGGTATTATGAAGCAAATGAATGTTGTAATGGCTGGTACGACGGACGATCCGATTGATAGCTTAGTTTATCATCGACAAATAGCAGAAGATAAATCTTTTGATGTTGAAGTTACGCCGACTTTCCGCCCCGATCGCGTATTTAAAATTGAGCGTACGGACTTTGTAGAATATATCGCTAAATTAGGTGAACAGGCAGGGAGTAAAATCAACAGTTTTAGTGAATTAAAACAAGTTTTACTTACACGTTTAGCTCATTTTGATGCTCATGGCTGTAAAGCAGCTGATCATGGTATTGAAATTGTTCGTTATGCTCCAATTCCAGCAGATAATGAATTAGATCGCATTTTACAACGTCGTTTATCAGGTCATACCCTTTCTGAAGTAGAAATTGCTCAATTTAGTACCGCAGTTCAAGTGTGGTTGGGAAAACAATATCACAAATTAGGTTGGGTAATGCAATATCATATTGGAGCAATTCGCAATAATAACAGTCGTATGTTTAAGTTGCTTGGTGCGGATGCAGGATTTGATTCTATAGGAGATCGTAATTATGCAGAGCAACTTTCAGCATTATTAGATCAAATGGAACGCACTGATCAATTACCTAAAACTATTCTTTATTGCTTAAATCCACGTGATAACGAGATGATTGGTACAATGATTGGCAATTTCCAAGGTGGAGGTGTAGCTGGCAAAATTCAATTTGGTTCTGGTTGGTGGTTTAATGATCAAAAAGATGGAATGGAACGTCAGCTTCAACAGCTCTCTCAGCTTGGTTTGTTAAGTCAATTTGTTGGGATGTTGACAGATTCTCGTAGTTTTCTTTCTTATACCCGTCATGAATATTTCCGTCGTATCTTATGTGAAATGCTGGGTAAATGGGTTGAAAATGGTGAAGCACCAAATGATATGGAATTGATTGGTGGAATGGTGAAAAATATTTGCTATAACAATGCAAAAGGTTTTTTTAAATAAAAATTAGCTTGTTTAACGTGTAGTCATTTTCTAAAAATGACCGCACTTTAAGCAGCATTATATAATTGGTATAACACCTATATTGGGGTAATCAAAAAATAGGCAGATATGTTAGAATAATTCAACTATCTTTTATTTGTGTGGTTTAATTTAGAAATGAAAATTGAAGAAAATTCTCTCAGATCTTACAAAAAAATTGGTGAGCTACTTAAACAAGATTTGAGTAGAAATGTTTATAAAATTGGTGAACGTTTACCTCCAGAGCGAGATTTTGCTGAGCAATTTGGCGTTAGTCGCACAGTAATTCGTGAGGCTATTATTATGCTCGAATTAGAGGGATTAGTAGAAGTAAAAAAAGGTTCGGGAGTATATGTAATTGGCTTACCAAATCAACAAAGACAGCCTGCTCCTTACATTGAATCTGATGATATTGGTCCTTTTGAATTGTTGCAAGCTCGTCAATTGTTAGAAAGTGGTATAGCTGAATTTGCAGCTATTCAGGCTTCACGTAATGATATTATTTCACTGCGAAACATTTTACGACGAGAGAGAGAAAATCTTCAATTGGGTAGCCAGGGATATGTAGAAGATGAAGAGTTTCATTGTACTATTGCTGAAATTACACAAAATGAAGTGCTTATTCGTATGCAAAAATGCTTATGGGAATATCGCACAAACAGTCCGATGTGGAAAGGTTTACATGCACGAATTTCTAATTTTGATTATCGTAAACAGTGGCTGTTTGATCATGAAAGTATTCTTAATGCTATTCAGCGTAAAGACCCAGCTTTAGCCCGTAAAGCTATGTGGCAACATTTAGAAAATGTAAAACAAAAACTGTTTGAATTATCTGATATTGATGATCCTAACTTTGATGGTTATCTATTTAACAGTAGTCCAGTTGTAGTTGGATTATAAAATTACTCATATTAAACTAAAACAAATAAGGTTAAAAAATGGCATATACAACAGTACAAATTGTTGAAAAACTTCGTCAAATTAAAGTCGTTCCAGTCATTGCATTGGATTACGCAGAAGACATCTTACCTTTAGGTAAAACATTAGCAGAGAATGGTTTGCCTGTAGTAGAAATTACTTTTCGTTCAGCTGCAGCAGAGGAAGCAATTCGTCTAATTCGTCAACATCACCCTGAAATTTTAATTGCTGCAGGTACAGTGTTGACACCTGAGCAAGTATTCCAAGCGAAAAATGCAGGGGCGGATTTTATTGTCACTCCAGGTTTTAACCCACGTATTGTACAACTTTGCAAAGATCTGAATATTCCAGTAACTCCAGGTGTGAATAATCCGATGTCTGTGGAAGCCGCGTTAGAAATGGGGCTAACAGCAGTTAAATTTTTCCCAGCAGAAGCCAGTGGCGGTGTGAAAATGATCAAAGCTTTGCTTGGTCCTTATAATCAATTACAGATTATGCCAACAGGAGGAGTAAATTTAAATAATATTAAAGATTATTTAGCAATTCCAAATGTTGTAGCTTGTGGTGGTTCTTGGTTTGTTGAGAAATCGCTAATACAGTCGAAAAATTGGGTTGAAATTGGTCGATTAACTAAAGAAGTTGTAGAATTAGTTAATGCCTAATATTTACTTATCAATTTTGCTAGCTTAATTACAGTAGCAAAGAAAAATATTATTATAAAAGTGCGGTGAAATATTTTATTTTTTTACCGCACTTTTTCTTTTCTCTCCCCATTAATTTGGTAAACCAAAACCTGAGAAAATCTGTGATATGGTTCACAGATTTGAGATCTTTTGGTGTTCAGTTGTTTTTTTTTTGTACAATTTAAGTCGATAAATAATAAATAAAATTTTATTTCTGAAAATTCATTTAAATGTAAGGAATATTATCTATGTGCAAAAAAGTTAAAGCTGTGTGCCTTTCCGAGCCAGAAAATGTTTCTGTTAAATCAGTAGATTTCCCATTGAAAGGGGAAAGAGATGTGTTGATTAAGGTAGAAAGTATGGGGATATGTGGTTCAGATATTGGAGCATATCGTGGTACAAACCCACTAGTTACTTATCCAAGAATTTTAGGTCATGAGATAATTGGAACAATTATAGAATCTGGAATTGGTATGCCGAAAAATATTAAAGTAGGTGATAAAGTAATTGTAGATCCTTATATCTATTGTGGTAATTGCTACCCTTGTAGTATCGGTAGAACTAATTGCTGTGAAAATTTACGTGTAATTGGTGTGCATATTGATGGTGGTATGCAAGAGGTCATTAGGCATCCTGCTCACTTAGTCGTAAAAGTACCAAATATGCCAGTTCAGGAATTAGCCCTAGCAGAACCACTAACAATTTCTTTGCATGCAATTCACCGTACTAAAGTAAAAGAAGGCGAGCATGTTGTCGTTATTGGTGCTGGTGCTATTGGATTAATGGCTGCATTGGTGGCTCAAATTTATGGTGCAACAGCAATATTAGTCGATATTCTTGATAAACGTTTGGATTATGCTCAATCTTTGGGTATTAAACATGTAATTAACCCATCAACTGAAAATGATTTAGAGCGTATTAAAGATATTACTCAAGGCAAAATGGCTGAAGTAGTCATTGAAGCATCAGGAGCAAATGTGGCTATTCAAAATACGTTGAAATATGTTTCTTTTGCTGGTCGTATCGGTTTCACTGGTTGGCCAAAAACGGATACATCATTGGCAACAAATCTAATTACTTTTAAAGAATTAAATCTTTATGGAGCAAGAACAAGTAAAGGAGAGTTTGAAGAGGCGTTGGAGTTATTAGCAAATGGAAAAATCAGACCAAATGACATGATTAGTAAAGTTATTACGTTTGATGATATTCCAAAATATGTGAAAGAGCTTTCAGATAATCCAGAAGATTATTTGAAAATTAATGCAGTATTTTAATTTAGTTAAATCAATGAGGGTATCATAATGAAAATTAAAAATTTAACAAAAGCAATGTTAATTTTAGGTTGTTTAGTTAGCACTCAAACATTGGCAAAAACAATTATAAAACTAGGTCATTATAATTCTGACTTACATCCATCGCATATTGTTTTGCAAGAACACTTCAAGAAAATTGTAGAAGAAAAAACAAATCATCGTTATGAAATTCGCATTTTTCCAAATAATCAATTAGGCGGTGAAGATCAAGTCTTAAATGGCTTGCGTAATGGTACCATTGAAATGGGAATTACGGGCTGTTTACTACAAAATGTCGATCCAATATTTGGCGTGTGGGAGTGGCCTTATTTATTTAAAGATAATCTTGAAGCTAAAAAAGTATTTGATTCTCCAGTTGCACAAGAAATTGGGCAAAAAATGGAAAAATATGGAATTAAATTATTAAGCTTTGGAATGAATGGTTTTCGTGTCATTTCATCAAATAAAAAAGTCGAAAAATTTGATGATTTTAAAGGATTACGCTTAAGAGTTCCGCTAAATTCATTATTCGTTGATTGGGCAAATTCAATGCATATAAATCCGCAAAGTATGCCATTGAGTGAAGTTTTTACCGCACTTGAGCAGAAAGTAATTGATGGACAAGAAAATCCGTATATGTTAGTCAAAGACTCTGGTTTATACGAGGTTCAAAAATATATTATTGAAACTAATCATATATTTACTCCTGGTCTATTACAAATGAGTTTGAAAACTTGGAATAAAATTCCAAAAGAAGATCAAGCTATCTTTTTAGAAGCTGCCAAAGTTTATACTGATAAAGAATGGGAATTAGCGATTAAATACGAGCAAGAAGTGAAAGATTTTTTCCGTAAGAATGCTAAACAAATTATTGTTCCAAGTGATGAATTTAAAGCAGATATGTTAAAAGGTGTTGAAGGCATGTATCAGAATCTTTATAACAAATATGATTGGGCTAAAGATGTCGTCCAAAAAATTAATGATGCCAAATAAATTATTTAGTAGCGACTCGATAGGGTCGCTATTTTAATTTTGTAAAGAGAGGTTAATATGGAAATATCAAAATACCTAGATAAAACACTAAAATTCTTGTCCGTATTAGCATTAATTATCATGGTTACTTTGGTGTTTTTTAATGCTTTATTGCGATATTTCTTTGATTCAGGTATTGCATGGTCAGAAGAATTCGCACGGATTTGTTTTGTTTATATGATTTTTCTTGGAATTATCTTAGTTGCCAAAGAAAGAGGGCATTTAACTGTTGATGTCATAGTTTCAGCACTTCCCGCTAAACTTCAAATGTACATCATATTTTTAGCTGATTTTTTAGTATTAATTGGAACAGCAATTATTAGTGTAGGGGCCTATCAATTAATGTTATTAACACATACACAGCAAATGCCCGCCACAGAAATTTCCTCAGCATTTTTATATTTAGCTGCAGTGATTTCATCAATATATTATTTTTTTATCGTGTTTATCAATTTAGCAAAACATATAAAATGGGCATTACAAGGGAGTGATAAATAATGTTGTTTTTATTCTTAGGTAGTTTATTTTTACTCTTATTTTTAGGGGTGCCAGTTGCTTTATCAATGATATTAAGTGCAAGTATTATGCTAATAAAAATGGATATGTTTGATGCCCAATTAATAGCAGAAAATGTCGTAATGGGAACAAATAATTTTCCTTTAATGGCAATCCCATTTTTTATGCTTACAGGCGAAATTATGAAATATGGAGGTATTTCTGAAAGAATTATTAATTTTGCTATGAGTATGGTAGGGCATATTAAAGGTGGATTAGGCTATGTTGCAATTATTTCAGGTTTAATTTTCGCAGGGCTATCAGGTTCGGCAGTAGCTGACACAGCAGCACTAGGTGCAATTCTAATTCCAATGATGGTTGCAAGAAAATATGATACAGCACGATCTACAGGGCTAATTTGTGCAGCAGGAATTATTTCTGTAGTGATTCCCCCGAGTATTCCAATGATTGTTTATGGAATTACTGCGGGTACTTCAATTACAAAATTATTCATGGGGGGAACGGTACCAGGGTTATTAATGGTGATTGGGTTGTGGTTAATGTGGAAATTTTTATATCGCAATGAACAACAAAATCTTGAGCCTAAACAAACGGGAAAGCAGCGTTGGATTGCTTTCAAGAAAGCATTTTTGCCATTAATGTTACCGATGATTATTATTGTTGGGTTACGTGGTGGAATTTTTACTCCAACAGAAGCTGGAGTAGTTGCTGCAATTTATGCGACATTAGTTAGTATTTTGTACCGCTCTTTAAATTGGAAAACGTTGCAAGAAGTTTTTCTGAATACTATAAAAACCACGTCAATGGTTATGTTTGTAGCAGCTGCTGCGATGATTTCTGGTTTTGCTATTACTGTGGCACAAATTCCTACTGATTTAGTAAGTATGATTAAAGGGATGACTGATAGTCCAATGGTATTGATGTTAATCTTAACTTTTTTCTTATTATTAGTAGGCTGTGTAATGGACTTAATTCCAGCAGTATTAATTTTTGTTCCAGTCATTACGCCATTACTAAGAGCCTATAATATTGATATTACTTATTTTGGAATCATGATGGTAATTAACTTATCTATTGGTCTGATCACACCACCTGTTGGCACAGTGTTATATGTGGGATCAGGTATAGCAAAAATTGGTGTTACTAGATTATCAAAAGGAATTCTACCATTTTTAATAGTATATTTTGCAATTCTTTTCTTACTTACTTTATTCCCTGATATTGTAATTGTACCGATGAATTGGCTATCTTAACAAAAGCAAATATAGCATAGCATTTATGCCCAACATTATGATGAGTTTTATGTGTTGGGTATACCTAGTTTATTTAGATTGGTTGAATGACCGTTATTGAGATATTTGAAGATTTCGTTGATTTGTATAATTTGGTTGCGGGGGCTGGATTTGAACCAACGACCTTCGGGTTATGAGCCCGACGAGCTACCAAGCTGCTCCACCCCGCGTCTGATGAAGCTGATACTATACGCTATTTTTTTATTTATGCAAGAAAAAATAAATTTATCAGTTTTGATTGTTATAAAAATAGTCAAAAGATTCATTTTAAGCTAATTAATTGTTTATATACTATCGTTTTCATGTCTTTTTTGTTAGCGTATAATATTTTCCAATTGCAGTGATGTCAGGAGATACTAATGTATATTGGTTGGCAAAATATGAAAAAAGTGACCGCACTTTTTAGTTCGATCTTATTGTTAGGCTGTGCTAGCAAAACAGCTCAAGATTCTACTCTAGCTATGTTTGGAGCAAAATATCAAAATCGTAGTTATCAACATAATGTGCTACAGCCAGTAAAGGTAGTAGATAATCAAAGTGCGGTTGTTAATCAAGGTGATTTTTTAACGCAACTTTCTAGTATAAGAGAATATTCTGTAGGTTTGACTAATAAATTTCATTCAGTCTATAGCAAAATCACTAATTGGGTATTAGCGGGAGCTGAAATTAATGCCCTAGTAGAATTTGGTATTCAACCACAATTAATGCAGGGACAAGATGGTTATCAAAATGTGTTGATGACGGGATATTATTCCCCTGTTATTCATGCTCGTCATAAACCTACAGGTAAATTTAATCAACCTATTTATGCTTTACCAAGTCAAAAACGAGTAAGTCGTGCGGATATTTACGCAGGAGCATTATCTGGTAAAGGTTTGGAATTGGCATATAGTGATTCGATGATTGATAATTTTTTACTTGGTGTACAAGGCAGTGGATACGTTGATTTCGGTAATGGTGAGCTACGTTATTTTGCTTATGCAGGACAAAATGGTTTTGAATATGTCGCTATTGGGCGTTTGTTAGTGGAAGAGGGGGAAGTGCCTAAGGAAAAAGTGTCTATTCAAGCTATCCGTAACTGGGCAGCGGCGAATCCTGAGCGTTTACAAGCTTTGCTTGAGCGTAATCCTTCTTACGTATTTTTTAAAAATGATCCTGAAGGCAAAGTGAAAGGTGCCGCTGGAGTACCTCTGATCCCAATGGCAGCAGTAGCCGCAGATCGTAATTTAATTCCATTAGGGTCAGTATTATTAATGGAAGTGCCGACTATTAATAACGATGGTACATGGGGTGGTGAACATCATTTACGTTTAATGGTTGCATTAGACGTAGGGGGGGCTGTTAAAGGTCAGCATTTTGATTTATATCGTGGTATTGGTGATAAAGCTGGACATATTGCAGGTTTAGCAAAACACTACGGACGAGTTTGGTTGTTACAATGATAGAACGATTAGATAATTATGAACAACGATTCGGTGGTATTGGGCGATTGTATGGCAAAGTAGCTTTACAAAAATTATCACAAGCACATGTTTGTGTGATTGGAATTGGTGGCGTTGGATCTTGGATCGTGGAAGCATTGGCTCGAACAGGTGTTGGGCAAATTTCTATGATTGATATGGATGATATTTGTGTTACTAATATTAATCGTCAAATCCATGCGTTGAGTGGTTCAGTTGGTCAATTAAAAACAGAAGTGATGAAACAAAGAGTGATGTTGATCAATCCACAATGTAAAGTAAATATTATTGATGATTTTATCTCTCCTGATAATTTGGCGGATTGTTTGCAATGTAACTATGATTATGTGATTGATGCAATTGATAATGTACGTACTAAAGCGGCATTGATTGCTTATTGCAAAAGACATAAAATTCGCATAATAACAGTGGGAGGTGCTGGTGGAAAAACAGATCCTAGTCAAATTCAAATAGCAGACTTAACTAAAACAATTCAGGATCCATTAGCGGCAAAAGTGCGGTCAGTTTTACGAAAAGAATATGGATTTAATCAAAATGGAAAGCGTAAATTTGGTATTGATTGTGTTTTTTCTAGCCAGCAATTGATCTTTCCAAAAGTTGATGGTGATTGTGAAGTATCTGCAACTATGAACTGTGCCAATGGGTTTGGTGCGGTGACTATGGTTACTGCAACATTTGGTTTTTTTGCTGCATCCAGAGTAATTGATAAATTGTTATCAAAAAATTGATAGACTTATTTTTTTTAAAAAAAAAAGATAGAAATTTATAACAAAAACCTTTAATCTAAGCAAGTTTTGAACTCCATTTCAAAAGGATAAATTTATGAATCTAACAAAAACTTTTGCTAAATCAATTGTCGCAACAGCTGTTATGTCTGTTTCTATGGCTGCTAGTGCAGCTGTTTTAACCTCAATAAAGCCTTTAGGTTTTATTGCTTCATCAATTGCTGATGGAGTAACTAGTACTGATGTATTAGTGCCTAAAGGGGCATCACCACATGACTATAGTTTAAAACCTTCTGATGTACAAAAAATTAAGTCAGCTGAATTAATCTTATGGATTGGTGAAGATGTAGATATGTTTTTAGACACGTCAGTGCTGCGTGATGTTGATCGTAAAAAAGTCATTACTATTACAGAGATGTCAGAGATTTCTGATGATATGCTACATAAAGGCGAACATCATCACCACCATGATGGAGATGACGACGATCATGACCATGCTCACAAACACGATCACGATGATGAACATGATCACGACCATGCTCACAAACACGATCACGATGATGACCATGATCATGACCATGCTCACAAACACAATCACGATGATGATCATGACCACGACCATGCACATAAACATGATCACGATGATGACCATGCTGACAAACATGATCATGGACATGAACACCATAATCATCAAGGCTTAAGCACTAATTGGCATGTATGGTATTCTCCTGATATTGCGGGATTAGTTGCTAAAAAAGTAGCGGTAAGATTAAGTGAAATTTATCCTGAGAAAAAAACGCTTATTGAGAAAAATTTAGCGGAATTCAACCGCACTTTAGATGATGTAGATGACAAAATTGAAAAGCAATTAAAACCTGTTGAGAAAAAAGGGTTTTACGTATTCCATGACGCCTACACTTATTTCAATGAGGAATATGACTTAAATCAAGTGGGATATTTCACTATTAATCCATTAGTTGCACCAGGCGCTAAAACTTTAGCAAAAATTAAGCATGAAATTAAAGAACATAAAGTACAATGCTTATTTGCTGAACCACAATTTACACCGAAAGTAATAGAAGGTTTGAAAAAAGCGACTGGCGTAAAAGTAGGAACACTAGATCCAATGGGGGATGCTGTAAAATTAGGTAAAAATTCCTATGCTAACTTCTTACAATACACTGCAGATAGCTATTTGAAATGCTTAAAATAATTAACTTTAAGTAAAATAGATAAAACAAACGCCACATTTAAGTGGCGTTTTTGCTGAATGATTAATTTTTTAATCTACTTTCTTAGTTTTTTTGTTTCATTGCAGGGAATAGAATAACATCTCGAATTGATGGTGCATTGGCGAATAGCATCGCTAGGCGATCAATTCCTAATCCTTCACCTGCAGTAGGTGGTAAACCGTGTTCAAGTGCGGTTACAAAATCATCATCTTTGAACATCGCTTCATCATCACCTGCTTCTTTGGCTGCCACTTGAGCATCAAATCGTTCAGCTTGATCTTCTGCATCATTTAATTCTGAGAAACCATTTCCGATTTCACGACCGCCAATAAATAGCTCAAAGCGATCTGTTACTTCTGGATTTTCATCGTTACGACGGGCAAGAGGGGAAATTTCTGCAGGATGAGCCATTAAAAATGTAGGCTGAATTAGATGATGTTCCGCCACCTCTTCAAAAATAGCATTGACAATACTACCTAGCCCCCAAGATTTTTGCACTTCAATTCCCAGTTTTTTTGCTACCGCACATGCACGTTCAAAATTATATAAATCTTCTTTTACGATGCCTTTATCTGCACCATATTTTAATACAGCATCATGCATAGTGATACGTTCAAATGGTTTACCAAAATCAAATTCATATTCACCGTAAGGTACAACTGTTGTGCCTAAAATATCTAAAGCTAATTGACGCAATAATTCTTCAGTATTGTCCATAAGATCATGATAATCAGCATAGGCTTGATAATATTCAAGCATAGTAAATTCAGGATTATGGCGTACAGAAACCCCTTCATTGCGGAAGTTGCGGTTTAGTTCAAATACGCGTTCTAAGCCACCTACCACTAACCGTTTTAAATAGAGTTCAGGGGCGATACGTAAATACATATCAATATCTAACGCATTGTGGTGGGTGATAAATGGTCTAGCAGATGCTCCGCCTGGTATCACTTGTAGCATAGGTGTTTCAACTTCAATGAATCCTTTATTAATGAAATAATTACGAATGCCAGCTACTACTTTTGAACGAATAATAAAAGTGCGACGTGATTGTTCATTAGAAATTAAATCTAAATAACGTTGGCGATAACGCGTTTCTTGATCAGAAAGTCCATGGAATTTATTCGGAAGAGGACGTAATGCTTTAGTTAGTAATTGTACTTCTGAAGCACGTACAGTTAATTCGTTTGTTTTAGTTTTAAACAATGTGCCTTTTACACCGACAATATCACCTAAATCCCAATTTCCTACGTCATCAGAGTAAACTCTTTCTGCTAAAGCATCTCGAGCGATATAAAGCTGAATACGACCGCTCATATCCTGTAGAGTAATAAAAGTGGCCTTTCCCATCACTCGACGGGTCATAATACGACCAGCGACTTTTACTTCAATTTGTTGGGATTTTAGTTCATCACTTTCTATTTCACTATACTTATGATGCAAATCTTGTGCTAAAGCATCACGGCGAAAGTTATTTGGAAAAGGATTGCCTTTTTGACGAAGTGCGGTCAACTTTTCACGGCGAACAGCTATTTCACCGTTAAAATCTAATTCTGTTGTTTGTTGTTCTGACATTTTTTCACCCTTATGTTTTTGATAATTATTCATAGAAAGCGACTGCTAGAGCCATTTTCTATAAAAACTGTTATAAACCTGCTTTCAAGCTTGCTTCGATGAATCGATCTAAATCACCATCTAGTACCGCTTGAGTGTTACGATTTTCTACACCTGTGCGTAAGTCTTTAATGCGTGCATCGTCTAACACATAGGAGCGGATTTGACTTCCCCAACCAATATCGGATTTAGTATTTTCCATTGCTTGTTTTTCTGCATTTTTTTTCTGTAATTCCATTTCGTACAGTTTTGCTTTTAACTGTTTCATACATTGCTCTTTGTTCTTGTGTTGAGAGCGATCATTTTGACATTGCACTACGATACCACTTGGAATATGCGTAATCCGCACCGCACTTTCAGTACGGTTAACGTGTTGACCACCTGCACCAGAAGCACGATATACATCTATGCGTAAATCGGCGGGATTGATTTCAATATCAATATCATCATCAATTTCAGGATAGACAAATACTGCACTGAATGAAGTGTGACGACGATTATTGGAATCAAAAGGACTTTTTCGGACGAGACGATGAATTCCTGTTTCTGTACGCAACCAGCCAAAAGCGTATTCTCCAGAAACTTTGATTGTAGCGGATTTTATTCCAGCTACATCACCGTCAGAAGCTTCCATCAGTTCGGTTTTAAAACCTTTGCTCTCTGCCCAGCGTAAATACATACGCAACAACATTTCTGTCCAGTCTTGGGCCTCTGTACCACCTGAACCCGCTTGCAAATCTACATAGCAATCTGCAGCATCGTTAACGCCACTAAACATGCGATGAAATTCGAGTTGAGACAATTTTTTCTCAAGAATATCTAGTTCTGCAACAGCTTCATTAAATGTTTCTTGATCTTCCGCTTCTATAGCAAGCTCCAATAAACCGTCTACATCTTCAAAGCCCTGTTCTAGCTCTCTAATAGTGCCAACAACTTGTTCTAATGTTGAGCGTTCTTTGCCTAAAGCTTGGGCTTGCTCTAGATTATTCCAAATCTCAGGTTGTTCAAGTTCTGCATTAACTTCTTCAAGACGTTCTAGTTTTGTCTCAAAGTCAAAGATACCCCCGAAGCAACGAAGTGCGGTCGGCTAAATTAAGGATTTTGTTTTTGATTGGATTTATTTCAAACATAATTGATTTAAGAAAATAACTCTTGATCTTAAATTATATGCTATTTTGTAGCGATTGGATAGTGCAAATAAGTTGTAATAAAGTTTATTTTCTCCACGGTTACTATGTAATTTGACCAGTAGTGAGCAATTGGCGATAAGGATTTGCTTGTGATAGAATGCGGAGGCTTTTAGTAAAAAAATTTGTTTTGAAAATAGGATCTAGCATGAAAAAATTTTTAATCGCATTTGGTATTTTTGCGACTTTTTCTGTGATAGCAAATGATGCTTTGATTAATCGCTTCACAGCTCTTGGAATGAGTGGTGTAGAAATCAAATCTTCGCCGTTAAGCGGTATAAAAACAGTGATAACGGATCAAGGTGTTTTTTATAGTTCAGAAGATGGACAATATGTTTTACAAGGAAAATTATTTAAGTTGACTGATAAAAGTGCGGTGGATTTAACAGGGAAAGTGTTAACAGATAAGTTAAATGTATTGCAAAAAGAGATGCTAGTGTATCCTGCAAAAAATGAAAAATATGTTGTTACAGTATTTATGGATATTAGTTGCCATTATTGCCATTTATTGCATCAGCAAGTAAGTGAGTATAATAAATTGGGTATTACAGTTCGATATTTAGCATTTCCACGAGCGGGTCTAAGTAGTAAAACTGCAAGTCAAATGGAAGCTATTTGGACAGCGGAGGATCCTATTTTTGCCTTAAACGAAGCTGAAAAAGGTAATTTTCCAAAAATGTTGAAAACACCTTTAATCGTCAAACGTCATTATAATTTAGGCACACAGTTTGGTGTGCAAGGTACACCAGCAATTGTTACCGCAGAGGGGAATGTGATAGGCGGTTATTTAAAACCTGCTGATTTATTACGGGCTTTGGAAATAAAAGATTTTTAAATTAAAAAGAGTGATGATGTGAATAAAGTGATTCAACGACGTACTATTCCAAAAGGCGAAAAAGTAAGTGACGATCCGCTACTAGATCAATTGTATCGTTCTCGTCAAATTGAGAATACACAACAGTTAGATCACACTTTAAAATCCATGCTTGCTCCAACGCTGCTGCAAGGTATTGAAAGTGCGGTTGATTTATTGATTAATGCAAGGGAACATTCGTTGAATATTGTCATTGTCGGCGATTTTGATGCGGATGGTGCAACTAGCACGGCATTAATAGTATCTGCTTTACATCAATTAGGATTTAACTGTGTAGATTATTTAATCCCTAATCGTTTTGAGCAAGGGTATGGATTAAGTCTTGATGTCGCAAAAGTAGCGTTGCATAAAAATGTTGACTTACTAATTACGGTAGATAATGGAGTGTCTTCTCATGAAGGTGTGGCTTTTTTAAAGCAGCATGGTGTACAAGTGTTAATTACTGATCATCATTTACCACCCGAAACGCTCCCCAATGCTGATTCGATTGTAAATCCTAATCTAGAGAATTGTTGTTTCCCATCAAAATTTTTAGCTGGCGTCGGAGTTGCATTTTATGTGATGTTAGCATTGCGAGCAAAATTACGAGAAATAGGAAAAATTGATGAAAAATCTCAACCAAATTTCGCTAATTTGTTGGATCTTGTCGCATTAGGTACTGTTGCGGATGTTGTACCATTAGATCAAAATAACCGTATTTTTGTACATCAAGGGCTACAGCGTATTCGAGCTGGTCATTGTTGTTATGGCATTAAAGCGTTAATAGAAGTTGCCCATCGTCAAGCTGAATATTTGTCTGCCTCTGATTTGGGATTTTCTATCGCTCCACGATTAAATGCTGCTGGACGATTAGATAATATGACGATAGGCGTAAAACTATTACTCGCTGAAAATATTGAGATTGCACGAGCTTTAGCGTTAGAGTTAGATAGTTTAAATCAGACTCGTAAAGAAATTGAACAAGGAATGAAAACAGAAGCTCTTGAAATTTGTCGTAAAATCTCAGCACAACAACCCAATTTACCTCTTGGTATTGCATTATATCAATCAGATTGGCATCAAGGTGTATTAGGAATTGTAGCTTCACGTTTGAAAGATCAATTTCATCGCCCCGTTATTGCTTTTGCAACAGATCAAGAAGGCGTGCTAAAGGGATCTGGTCGTTCAATAGAGGGGATTCATATTCGAGATATTTTGGAGCGGATTTACTCTCGTAATCCAGAAATGATTTTGAAATTTGGTGGACATGCAATGGCGGCTGGTTTGAGCATTCAAGCTGATTTGTTTGTAGATTTTCAACGAGAATTTAATAAAGTAGTTACAGAATTTATGAATTCTCAACCAGTTAAAAATATAGTATGGACAGATGGTGAATTAACACCACAACGACTAAATTTACACACCGCTGAAATATTGCAGCAAGCTGGACCTTGGGGGCAGGCTTTCCCAGAACCTTGTTTTGATGGTGAGTTTACAATTTTACAGCAGCGTTTAGTCGGTGAACGGCATTTAAAGATGATAGTAGAACCTAAGCATGGTGGACCATTACTTGATGCCATTGCATTTAATGTAGATACTCGCTATTATCCTGATTTATCAATTAAAAATGTCAAATTGGCCTATAAATTAGATATTAATGAATTTCGTGGTAGTCGTAATTTACAACTGTTAGTAGATTATATTGAGCCGATGGTAGGGTGATGATGAACGGGCAAAAAGTGCGGTGGATTTTATGGGGATTATGTTATTTTTTTAGCATTTCTACTGCTTTTGCACAAAAAATATCAAATTCTAGCTCTAGTACGCCTGATGCAGTAGCATTCCAAGATGGGAGAGATTATTTTAGTTATCAGGAACCGATTAATTTACCTGAACGTGAAGATCATAAAATTCTGATTCAGTTTTTTTTTTGATTATGATTGCCGAGTATGTTCTTTCGCACAAGAAATTTTAACTCTTTATAGTCAAATAAATCGAGATAAAGTCGTATTTGTGGAAATGCCCGTAGCAACTGTAACGGCAACTAAATCTGCACAAATTTTTTTCACATTACAAATCCTAAATGCGTTACAAGTTTCAGATTTATTGTTATTTGAAACATCGGAAAAACGTCGCTTTATTGAGTTAATGCGAAAAAATCAATTTGCTAGTTGGTTAACACAACAGCAAGTTAATTTACAAGAGTTTGAAAAGTTGTCTCACTCATCTCAAGTGAAAAAATTAGTGAAAAGTGCGGTGAAAATGACGGAAGATTATGGTGTATTCACTTATCCATACGTGATTATTAATGGTAAATATGTACTCACTGCCAGCACATTGTACAATGATGAATATAGTTTCGCAGTGTTGGATTTTCTACTTAATAAAATAGAAAGAGAAGCTAAATGAAAATAGGTATTGTAGGAGCGATGGCTCAAGAAGTTGAAATTTTGTCAGCTTTAATGACGGAAAAGAATGAAATAAAAATTGCTAATTTTGTGATTTATCAAGGCAAAATCGATGGTAAAGAGATTGCTTTATTGCAATCTGGTATTGGTAAAGTGGCGGCAACTATTGGAACTACAGCACTTTTACAGATAATTAAGCCAGATCTTGTTATTAATACTGGTTCTGCGGGAGGTGTTGCGACAGGATTAAAAGTCGGTGATGTGATTATTTCTACAGAAACAGCTTATCATGATGCGGACGTAACAGCATTTGGTTATGCTAAAGGGCAACTACCAGCGTGTCCAAAACGTTTTATTTCTGATAAAAAACTAACCGCACTTGCCGCTCAAATTGCTAAACAACAAGGCTTGAATGTACAGTTTGGTTTAGTTTGTTCAGGTGACTCTTTTATTAATAGCAATGATAAAATCGATCAAATTAAGAGCGACTTTCCTGATGTGATCGCTGTAGAAATGGAAGCAGCCGCAATTGCTCAAGTGTGCCATTCTTTCGAGCTACCTTTTGTAGTCGTACGTGCAGTGTCCGATAGTGGGGATGGTAGTGCATCAGTATCTTTTGAAGAGTTTTTGCCGTTAGCAGCAAAACAATCTTCAGAAATGGTGCTAGCAATGTTGAAAAATTTGTAAAAATTAACCGCAGTTTTAGTAAAAATTGAGAACAAAAAATGAGAAAAGTGATAGTTGACTTGCAAGTTGCTACAGAAAATACAGAACACTTGCCTACATTGGAGCAAATTGAATATTGGGCAACATTGGCAATTCAACCGCAATGTAATGAGCCTGAAATTACTGTACGAATTGTCGATGAAGATGAAAGTCATCAGTTAAATTTAATTTATCGCGGTAAAGATCGCCCAACAAACGTTTTATCTTTTCCTTTCGAGTGTCCTGATGAAGTCGAATTGGCATTGCTCGGTGATTTAGTTATTTGCCGTCAAGTGGTTGAAAAAGAGGCAAAAGAGCAAAATAAACAGCTTGTTGCACATTGGGCTCATATGGTTGTGCATGGTTGTCTGCATTTGCTTGGTTATGATCACATTGAAGATATTGATGCTGAAGAAATGGAAAGCCTTGAAACACGAATTATGCAAAATTTAGGATTTGAAGATCCTTATTTAGCGGAGAAAAATGAACATTGCTAGCTCGGCAAATTGCGTTATTAGTAGGAGAAGATGTTTGGCTTCGTCAACAAGTAGATAAAATTTTTTCTTCTAAATTGTTAAGTGCGGTAGTTTTTTATCAAGAAAATTATCCACTTTTTGAAGTTGAATTTTCTACCTTGCACGTCCCCTTTAATAAAGCTAGAAATCAGCTAGGACAAGAACATCGATGTATCATTTATGATGCCCGTGTTGGAATAAATTTAGAGGCTTTAGCTATAGCTGTAGGGACGTTACAGGCTGGTGGGGTGCTAGTTTTATTATTTAACCACTGGGAAAGCCTTCGATCTCAAATTGATCAAGATAGTTTGCGTTGGAATGGATTAAACCAAGCAAGCAAGACTCCAAATTTTATTCATTTTTTTCAAAAACTTGTTGAAAAATATCGATTTCCTATTTACCAACAAAGTTTATCCTTAAATCCAAATTTGAATTTTAAGGTAACGCCAAATACTATTAATATAAAGCAAAGCCTGTCGCTACAGCCGACACTAGAACAGCGAGAAATTATCGAACAAATTTTAAATGCTAAGCAACAAATCTATGTCATTACAGCAAAGCGAGGTAGGGGAAAGTCAGCTTTAGCTGGATTTTTAGCGAGTCATCTTGATTCTGTAATAATGACAGCCCCGAATAAAAGTGCGGTCAAAATTTTACAAAAATTTTCTAATAAAAATCTCAAGTTTATAGCTCCCGATTTATTATGCGAACAAATTGAAAAAAATCCATTGCAGTATCAAACTCAGTGGTTGATTATTGATGAAGCAGCCATGCTCCCCATTCCATTATTACAAAAATTGATCTCAAATTTTTTCCGTATTGTTTGCACTACAACGGTGCAAAGTTATGAAGGTACAGGACGTGGATTTTTGCTACGATTTATGCAGAAAAATCACCGCACTTTAGCATGTTTTGAATTATGTAAACCTTTACGCTGGCGACAAGATGATACTATAGAGCCTTTTATTGATGAATTGTTACAGGTTAATGCAGAAGATAAACTTACTAAGCAGCCATTTCAAATTGAATCTAAAATTAACATTAGCGAATTTTCGCAACAAGATTTGCTTATAAAGAATGCTTTTTGTGAATTTTACGGTTTATTAGTAGCCGCTCATTATCGTACTTCGCCTGTAGATCTGCGTCGTTTGTTTGATGCTGAAAATCAATTTTTTACTCTAGCAGAATGTGATCAAAAAGTTATTGGTGGAGTATGGACTGTTGCTGAAGGCAACATGCAAGATCTCAACTTAATTAAGCAAATTCAATTAGGAGTGCGTCGTCCTCGGGGAAACTTAGTAGCACAACAACTTTGTCATCAAATGAATTTATCACAAGCCTGTAAGCTACAATCAAAACGTATTTCACGAATAGCTTTACTTCCTGCTTGGCAGCAGAAAGGAATCGGACAGAAATTAATAGAAAAAGTCGTTGAAAATTCCCAAGTGGATTTCATTTCAGTGAGCTTTGGTTATACTCCTGAATTAGCAAAGTTTTGGCAAAAATGTGGGTTTAACATTGTCCATGTAGGGGAAAATCAAGAAGCAACTAGTGGGTGTTATTCTGTCATTGCATTACGTGCAGTATCAAAGTGCGGTGAAAATTTTTGCCAAAAAGCTATTTCGCATTTTAAAAGAAATATTTCACTTTCTTTTCATTGTTTAGCGAAATATTTCGCAACTACGTCAATTGATTGGTGTTTGCGAGAAGAAGATTTGATTTCTTTACAAAATTTTGCAAATTTTCACCGCTCTTTATCGACTACATTGCCCGCTATTCGTCGCTTACTTCGATATGTTGAAGCGGACAATAGTTTATTGTCTGATTATTGTGATGCGATGATGATAGCAGAAAAGTCAAATTTTACTTTAGGGAGAAAGCAAACGCTTAGTTTATATCGGCAAGAAGTAAAAGAAATGTTGCAAAAATATCACAGTATTTTATGATTTAACTTGAATTATTTTTGTTCTTCTTTAATTTCAATTCAAGGTGACATTATGACAGAAAATAACCCTTCAAAAAATTGGTTTCGTAAAATCATAGCAAAATATAATGAACTTTGTGAGCAACTGGGCGTAGATAATGGAGCTTGTCGAAGCTGTGTGCCTTTAGTAAGATTTGATGATGAATGTGATATAGACGATAAAAAAACTAACAATAAAATGTGATGTATCTCTCGTTTTGAGAATATTTCTATTAACCTACAATTGCTTTTATTTACTTAATTATAACAAATCAATAGAATACGTTTGCTCAATAGAGAGTAAACGTATTTTTTTGGTCTTAAATTGTAGAGGATTATTATGTTGTGGTTTTTTTTGTGTGTCCTTTTACTTCTTATGGGGTATTTTTTCTATAGTAAACTCATAGAGAAGATTTTTGTGATTAATCCAACACGTAAGACACCTGCATTATCAATGCAAGATGGTGTAGATTACGTGCCAATGTCTAAAAAGAAAATTTGGTTAATTCAACTGTTAAATATTGCCGGGACTGGTCCAATTTTTGGTCCTATTTTAGGTGCATTGTATGGACCTGTCGCAATGTTATGGATTGTGTTTGGTTGTGTATTTGCAGGGGCAGTACATGATTATTTAACAGGAATGTTAAGTATTCGTAATGGTGGAGCGAATATTCCTTATTTAGCAGGAAAATATTTAGGTAACCCCGCAAAACATTTTATGAATGTGTTAGCAATTCTATTATTGTTACTTGTGGGTGTCGTGTTTGTAGCGAGTCCAGCTTCTTTATTGACAAATATTACTACAGATTTGATGAATTCTGGGTCAGTAGGTGTTGCCGCAGTAAATGATGAAGCAGGTGCTAGTAAAGGGAGCATTTTAGCTCTTTGGACAGCAATTATTTTTGTTTATTATATTATCGCAACACTTGTTCCAATTGATAAAATTATTGGGCGTATTTATCCTCTTTTTGGCGCATTACTGCTATTTATGACGTGCGGTATGTTATTTGGTTTAATTTTTGAAGGGATCCCGTTTTTTAGAACCGTAGGTACAGACATTAGTGTATTTGATTTCTTTAAAAATATGCATCCATCTAATTTACCGATTTGGCCAATTCTATTTATTACGATTGCTTGTGGAGCTGTTTCAGGT
The DNA here is from genome assembly GCF_042675725.1 of Seminibacterium arietis. Taxonomy (NCBI): domain Bacteria; kingdom Pseudomonadati; phylum Pseudomonadota; class Gammaproteobacteria; order Pasteurellales; family Pasteurellaceae; genus Seminibacterium; species Seminibacterium arietis. Next base: position 226,808 of record NZ_JBHTJN010000004.1, on the reverse strand, counting down.
TTCCATGCAACGCAGTCTCCGCTGATGGCTCGCTGTACTCAAAATGAGAAAGAAGGACGTTTTATTTTTTATGGAGCAATGATAGGTGAAGGCGTAATCGCTTTAATTTGGTGTATGGTTGGCTTAAGTTTCTATGATGATCAAGCAACTTTAGTAGAAGCAATTAAAGCTGGAACTCCCGCTAAAGTTGTTTATGACTCAGCAGTTGGCATGTTAGGATTTTTCGGTGGTATTTTAGCCGTGTTAGGTGTAGTCATTTTACCTATAACATCAGGAGATACAGCATTCCGAGCTGCTCGCTTATTAATTGCGGATTTTTTTAAATATGAACAGCGTAATTTAGTAAAACGTTTAACGATTGCTATTCCTCTATTTGCTATTGGTTATTTTGTATCAACCATTGATTTTTCCATTTTATGGCGTTATTTCGGTTGGGCAAATCAAACTACAGCAACAGTTACTTTATGGGTTGGGGCTGCATTTTTATATCGCAATAGAAAATTTCACTGGTTGGCAACGATCCCTGCTATTTTTATGACAGCAGTTTGTTCAACTTTCATTTTGAATGCAGGCATTGGGTTAGGTTTAGATTACCAATTATCTGTATGGGGCGGCATTATTGTAGCGGCTGTTGTTGCATTAGCGTTCTTAACTTTATTAAAACCTTTAACGACGGATGAAGGAAACGAAAGTTAGTTTTTTTAATTTATATTTGAAAGGCCGTTTGATTTGATTATTCAGACGGCTTTTTCTTTTTTCGTAGAAAATTAAATAGATTGTTATTAATTTCTTGCAACTTGAGTGAACAAGGGCTAAACTTAGGAAAAGTGGTAATAAGTGGTGTTTTATGGTAAAAAATGGATATTTTATCTAGTTAATGAATGAAACTCGCAAAATTATCAAATTGGGGAAAGTTATGTTTCGTGGTGCGTCAGCGGTGAATTTAGATTCAAAGGGAAGAATTGCTATCCCGACCCGTTATCGTGCTGAGATTATTGAACATAGTCAAGGAGCAATGGTTTGTACAGTTGATATTCGCCAACCTTGCCTATTGTTATATCCCTTACAAGAGTGGGAGCTTGTTGAGCAAAGATTGTATAAATTATCCAACTTCGATCCTACTCAACGTAGTGTACAACGCGTCATGCTAGGTTATGCGACAGAATGTGAATTAGATGCTACAGGTCGAATTTTAATTGGTAGTCTATTACGTCAGCATGCCAATTTAGAAAAAAGCGTTATGCTAGTTGGTCAGTTAAATAAATTTGAGATTTGGAGCGATGTACAATGGCAGGCTCAAATTGAAAAAGACATAGCGTTAGGTTCTAGTGGACAGTTGGCATTATCTGAAGTTTTAAAAATGCTATCAGTATAATTTTTATCACAAATGATAGCGGCACTAGTAAAGATAAACGGCATATTTCCGTATATGCCGTCTTATCTTCCAATTTTACTTTGATGATAAATAAAAATGAGTAAGCAGAATAATTTTTCTTCCTCCGACCATTTTACCGTATTATTGCACGAAGCGGTTGATGGGTTAGCACTAAAAGAAAGAGCGGTCTATATTGACGGTACTTTTGGACGGGGAGGACATTCTCGTTTGATTTTATCTCGTTTACCACAAAATTCTCGTTTAATTGCCATTGACCGAGATCCTAGTGCGGTACAAGTCGCGACACAAATTCAAGATCCTCGTTTTCAAATTGAGCATAATAGTTTTTCTCAAATTCCTGAAATTTGTAAGAAATTAGATTTAGTGGGGAAAATTGATGGTATTTTATTAGATCTTGGTGTTTCTTCCCCACAACTTGATGATGCAAATCGAGGATTTAGTTTTATGAAAGATGGTCCATTAGATATGCGAATGGATAATACTAAAGGACTATCAGTAGCTGAGTGGCTTCAACAAGTTTCAGAACAAGATCTTGCTTGGGTTTTGAAAACTTTTGGTGAGGAGCGTTTTGCTAAGCGTATTGCACAAGCTATTGTTAATTATAATAGAAATGCATTACAAAATGGTACGGAGCCTTTAACTCGAACTTTGCAATTAGCAGAACTTATCTCTAGATCAATACCGTTTAAAGATAAACATAAACACCCTGCTACTCGTAGTTTTCAAGCAATTAGAATTTTTATTAATAATGAATTAAGTGAGTTAGAGCAAGTTTTACAAAGTGCGTTACAAGTTTTAGCTCCTCAAGGAAGATTATCTATTATTAGTTTTCATTCTCTTGAAGATCGAATAGTCAAACAGTTTATGCGTAAACAAAGTAAAGGTGAAATGATACCTAAAGGTTTACCTTTACGAGAAGATCAAATTCAACGTAATCAAACTTTAAAAGTGATAGGTAAAGCAATTATGCCGACAGATGAGGAAATTATGGCGAATCCTCGTTCTAGAAGTGCGGTACTAAGAATTGCTGAGAGGGTGGTGTAATGTTAGAAGGTTCAGAACGTTATCCATTGCGTAACATTATCCTAGAAGATTTATTTGTAGCGAATAAATTGCCGATTTTATTACTGATAGCAGTAGTGGTTACTGCACTTGGTACAATTTGGTTGACTAACAGTACACGAGTATTAGTGAGCGAAAAAAATGATTTGGTGTTGCAATATCAAGCATTAGAAAATGAGTTTCGAAACCTACAACTAGAAGAAATCACTCAAAGTGATAATACTCGAATAGAAGCGATTGCAACAGGTAAGTTACAAATGAAAAAAATAGCTCCAGAACAAGAAGTATTAATCTTAGAGTAATCTGAGGTGTCTAATATGATGATAAATAATAAAAAAAGCAAAGTGAAAAGAAATCAATCAAAAAATGCGATTAAACCCAACAAGCCAAAAGTTATTTATGAGACAAGTTTTCTCAAAGGTCGATTTCGTTTTGCAGTAGTTGCTGTTATTTTAGGATTAACGGCATTGATTGCCCGTGCTACTTATGTTCAAGTGATTAATTCAGATTCTCTTAATTATGAAGCTGATAAACGCTCTTTGAGAAAGCAGAAAATTTTATCTGTACGAGGATCAATTTTAGATCGCAATGGACAGCTATTATCAGTGAGTGTCCCAATGTATTCTGTGATTGCTGATGCAAAATTTATTTTTGATGAAAATGCATTGCAGGATAAAGAACGTTGGAAGGCATTAGCAAAAGCACTAAAAATACCTTACAACAATTTACTGAGACGAGTAGAAAAAGATCCAGCGTCGCGATTTGTGTACTTATCGCGTCAAGTGTCAAAAACAGTTGCTGATTATATAAATCAATTAAAGATTAAAGGAATTAGATTAGAGACAGAAGCTCGCCGTTTTTATCCTAGAGTAGAAGAAACCGCTCATTTGATTGGTTATACGGATCCTGATGGTCGAGGTATCGAAGGAATTGAAAAAAGTTTTAATTCTTTGTTAATAGGAAAGTCTGGTTCACGAACTTATCGAAAAGATAAATATGGCAATGTAGTAGAAGATATTGCTGATATCAAAAAATATGATGCACAGAATGTAATTCTAAGTATTGATGAAAAATTACAATCAATGGTGTATCGTGAAATAAAAAAAGCAGTGACTGAAAATAAAGCAGAATCAGGAACAGCTGTATTAGTAGATATTCGTACAGGTGAAGTATTAGCAATGGCAAATGCACCTTCTTATAATCCCAATAAACGAATAGGGGTCAAAGAAGAATTATTGAGAAATCGAGCTATTACAGATACCTTTGAGCCTGGTTCAACAGTAAAACCTTTTGTGATTTTGACCGCACTTCAACAGGGGGTTGTTGGTAGAAATGAAGTTATCAATACTGGTCCTTTAGTACTGAATGGGCATGAAGTAAGAGATGTTGCACCTCGTGATAAACAGACGTTAGATCAAATTTTAGAAAATTCTAGTAACCTTGGTGTGAGTCGCTTGGCATTGCGTATGCAGCCTCATATGTTGATGGAAACTTATTTAAACGCAGGTTTAGGTAGACCAACAGAGCTTGGTTTAGTTGGTGAGCGATCTGGAGTTTTAAACGCAAATCGCAAACGCTGGGCTGATATAGAGCGAGCTAATGTTGCATTTGGTTACGGTATTAATGCTACTCCATTACAAATCGTTAGGGCTTATGCAGCTTTAGGAAGTTTTGGGATTTATCGTCCTTTATCTATTACTAAAGTTGATCCGCCAGTGCTAGGGAAGCGAGTTTTTTCTGAAAAAATTACTAAAGAAGTCGTTAATATGATGGAAAAAGTGGCGATAAAGAATAAACGTGCAATGGTGGAAGGTTATCGTGTTGGAGTCAAAACTGGAACAGCGAAAAAATTAGAAAATGGGCGTTACGTTGATAAATATATTGCTTATACGGCAGGCATCGCTCCAATAAGTAATCCACGCTATGCCTTAATTGTATTAATTAATGATCCAAAAGCAGGAAAATATTATGGCGGTGCAATATCTGCCCCAGTGTTTTCTAGCATCATGGGATACACATTACGAGCTAATAATGTTCCGCAAGATAGTACGGAGCAAGTACGTACAGTAAAACGCACAGTGAGATTAAGCGAACAAAAAATTAACTCTGATAATAAATAATAAAAGGTAAAATTATGCAGGAATTAGCTGCACTTTTAGGTTTGCCTTCCTTGCCCCCAATAGGTAAACTAACAACAATGAGCTTAGACAGCCGTTCTGTGACAGTCGGCTGTCTTTTCGTTGCAATAAAAGGGCATCAGACGGATGGTCGAAACTATATTACGCAAGCTTTGCAAAAAGAAGCAAGTGCGGTGCTTTTTGAGACAGATTCGGCTGAACAACATTTGATAGTGAAAATGGATAATGGCGTACCACTAATAGGCTATTATGAGTTAGCTAAACATTTATCACAGATCGCAGGTCAGTTCTATGATAATCCATCACATAAATTAACACTAGTTGGCGTTACAGGAACAAATGGCAAAACTACCGTTTCTCAGTTGCTTGCTCAATGGACACAGCTTCTCGGTCAGAGAAGTGCAGTAATGGGAACTATTGGTAACGGCTTATTTGGAGAAATTAAGGAAGGTACCAATACAACTGGAAGTGCGGTAGAAATTCAGCAAAATTTAGCCGATTTTGTCAAACAGGGGGCTGATTTTGTTGCGATGGAAGTATCTTCGCATGGTTTAGTACAACAAAGAGTAGAAGCATTACAGTTTGCAGTGGGAATTTTTACTAATTTAACTCGTGATCACTTGGACTACCATAAAACAATGAAGAATTACACGGCGGCGAAAAAACGATTATTCACCGAATTAAAGTGTGATATAAAAATCATCAATGGTGATGATAGTATAGGACACCAATGGTTAATGGAGTTGCCTCAAGCAGTAGCAGTAAGTTGCAATCCAGATTATCAATTGGGGCAACATCGATGCTGGTTGCAAGCAGAAAAAGTGACTTTTAATGCTACAGGTGCAATTATTGTATTTCGATCTAGTTGGGGAAATGGTGTATTACATAGCCCATTAATAGGTGTATTTAATGTCTCCAATTTGTTATTGGCAATGGCAACGTTACTTGCATTAGGGCATGATTTACATGAATTAATCGAAACCGTAAGCCAGCTTAAAGGTGTTTCTGGACGAATGGAAATGCTGAATGTAGCAGATCAACCCACTGTTATAGTGGATTACGCTCATACACCTGATGCTTTAGAAAAAGCTTTACAAGCCTCTCGTATTCATTGTCATGGAAAGTTATATTGCGTTTTTGGTTGTGGCGGAGATCGAGATCGAGGTAAGCGTCCTTTAATGGCTGAAGTTGCAGAAAAACTAGCTGATTTTGTAATCGTTACTGATGATAATCCTCGTACAGAAAATCCAGCTCAAATTATGCAAGATATTCAACAAGGTTTTACACATCTAAGTGCGGTGACAATTATCCATGATCGTAAATTGGCAATCACAGAGGCGATTAAAAGTGCGGATCAAAATGATGTTATTTTGATTGCTGGTAAAGGACATGAGAACTATCAAATTATTGGTACGGAAAAACAGTATTTTTCTGATCAAGAAGTAGTTAATAATTTATTTAAAAAGTAAGAAAATGATAGAAATTGAAATTAAGTCTATTGCTGATGTTTTAGAAGCAAAATTAATTGGTGATGGAAATATTAGTGTTAGTGAAATTAGTATAGATAGTCGCAATCCTGTAAAAAATGGATTATTTTTTGCTTTAAAAGGAGAAAATTTTGATGCTCATCATTATTTAAAAAATGCAATAGAACAGGGTAATGTTGCAATAGTAGTAGAACAACCATCAGAAGCAAATTTCCCTCAATTAATTGTTTCAGATACTCGTTTAGCTTTGGGAAAACTTGCAAAATGGTTAAAAGCAAGAATTAATCCACGCACACTAGTGATAACTGGGTCATCGGGAAAAACTTCAGTAAAAGAGATGACTGCGGCAATTCTACAGCACTTGGTACAAGATAAAGATGAAGTTTTATTTACTAAGGGTAATTTTAACAATGATATTGGAGTGCCATTAACTTTATTGCGACTAACGCCTAAACACAAATATGCTGTAGTTGAGCTAGGTGCTAATCATCAAGGAGAAATTGCTTATACAACAACTTTAGCTGAACCTGATGTTGCATTGATTAATAATGTTGCCTCTGCTCATTTAGAAGGATTTGGCTCAATTGAAGGGGTCGCAAGAGCTAAAGGCGAGATTTTTCGTAGCTTAAAGCATGATGGGATTGCGTTGATTAATTTAGACTGTGAATATTTAAAATTTTGGCAACAAGAAATAGGTTTGCATCAAATCCAATCTTTCTCATTGCATAGTTCAAAAGCAGATTTTTATGCTGAAAATATCAAAATTACTCCAGAAAGAGCAGATTTTTTGTTGTGTACTCCACAGGGGAAAATTCAAATTCAACTTCCTTATTTAGGTGAGCATAATGTTGCCAACGCTCTAGCAGCGACCGCTTTAGCAATGAATGCAGGAGCAACATTGATACAAGTGAAAGCAGGATTAGAACAGAAATCTCAAGTTAAAGGACGATTATTTCCTATTCAGCCTTGTGAGAATTTATTGTTATTAGATGATACTTACAACGCTAATCCAAATTCGATGCAAGCTGCAATTGCAGTTTTGCAAAAATACCAAGCATTTCGAATTTTTGTTGTTGGTGATATGGGCGAATTGGGGGAAAATAGTCAGTCTTGTCATGTGCAAGTAGGAGAAACTGCGAAAAGAGCAAATCTAGATCTGGTGGTAAGTTTTGGTTCACAAAGTGCGGTGATTTCACAAATTTGTGGCGGTAAGCATTTTGAAAATAAGCAAACTTTAAGTGATTTTGTCATTGATATAATTGAAGAAAAATTAGAACAAAAACGACAAGTAGTATTATTAGCAAAAGCCTCTCGCAGTATGCAGGCAGAAGATGTTATCAATACGTTGAGGGATTATTTTATATGTTAATTTGGTTAGCTGAGTATTTGCAGCAATTTTATAGTGGTTTTCACGTGCTATCTTATATTACAGTACGTGCAATTTTAGCATTATTAACCGCTCTTTTATTATCTCTGTTAATTGGGCCTCATTTAATCCGCCGTCTGCAAATTCTGAAGTTCGGGCAAGAAGTCCGTCATGATGGACCTGAAAGTCATTTAAGCAAGAAAGGTACTCCTACTATGGGTGGGATTATGATTTTATTTGCTATTGGGGTAAGCACGTTGTTATGGGCAAATTTATCTAATTTATATATTTGGATTAGCTTATTTGTGTTATTTGGCTACGGCACAGTTGGGTTTATAGATGATTATCGTAAGATTACGCATAAAAATACAGATGGTTTAATTCCTCGCTGGAAGTATTTTTGGTTGTCAGTGATAGCATTAGTTGCAGTATTTTGGATGTATGTAATAGGAAAAAATACAGATGCTACACGTCTAGTCGTGCCATTTTTTAAAGATGTCATGCCACAGCTGGGAGTATTTTATATTGTGTTAGCTTATTTTGTAATCGTTGGTACGAGCAATGCGGTAAATTTAACGGATGGCTTAGATGGTCTAGCGATTATGCCAATAGTTTTTGTCGCTGGAGGCTTTGCTCTGATTGCTTGGGCGACAGGTAATGTAGAATGGGCAAAATATTTGTATATTCCGCACATTAAATATACATCTGAATTAGTTGTATTTTGTACTGCGATAGTGGGAGCTGGGCTAGGCTTTCTATGGTTTAATACTTATCCAGCTCAAGTATTTATGGGTGATGTTGGTTCTCTTGCTTTAGGTGGTGCATTAGGTGTTATAGCTGTTTTAGTTCGACAAGAATTACTGTTAGTCATTATGGGTGGTGTATTTGTAATGGAAGCAATGTCCGTGATTTTGCAAGTAGGATCATATAAATTGCGTAAACAACGGATTTTTCGTATGGCACCCATTCATCATCATTTTGAATTGAAAGGGTGGCCAGAACCAAGAGTAATCATTCGGTTTTGGATCATCTCTTTAATGCTAGTATTACTGAGTTTAGTTACTTTGAAATTGCGATAAGTGTGGTGAAAAATGAACAATTATCAAAATAAATCTATTTGTGTAGTAGGATTAGGCAAAACAGGGTTATCTTGTGTAGATTTTTTACTGTCTAAGCAAGCAAAAGTGCTAGTGATGGACACGCGTGACACTCCATCAGGTGTACATCAGTTGGCAGCGGATATTCCTTTACATACTGGAGGGCTAAATCAACAATGGTTGCTGGAAAGTGACTTGATTGTTATTAGTCCAGGCGTATCTCTCAAAACAAGAGAAATTCATACCGCACTTGAGGCTGGTATTGAAGTGGTTGGTGATATTGAATTATTTTGCCGTGAAACTAATAAGCCAATTATTGCAATTACGGGTTCAAATGGAAAGAGTACAGTAACTACATTAGTCGCTGAAATGGCAAAAAATGCAGGCCTTGAAGTAGGTATGGGAGGGAATATAGGTATTCCTGCTTTGTCTTTACTTGAAAAAAATTATGATATTTATGTACTAGAACTATCAAGTTTTCAATTAGAAACTACTTACAGCTTGCACGCAATCGCTGCAACCGTGCTAAATGTTACTGAAGATCATATGGATCGTTATCAAGACTTGAGAGAATATCAACAGCAAAAACTAAAAATTTATCATCAAGCAAAAACAGCTGTAGTAAATGATGACGACCCACTTACTAAAGAAGAGCATCAAAGCTCGCAGAATCAAGTTAGTTTTGCACAAAAAAATGCCGATTATTGTCTTCAGCTTGTTAATAATAAAATATATTTAATGGCAAAGGGAGAGCGAGTCTTAGCTTGTGAGGAAATGCAACTTACAGGAAGTCATAATTACTTAAATGCTCTCGCTGCAATTGCATTAGCTCAGGCTGCTAATATTAATTTAACTGGAATTAAGACCGCACTTCGACAATTTGGTGGACTAGCACATCGTTTTCAAACAGTACATTTTGCTGATGGGGTACGCTGGATTAATGATTCTAAAGCTACGAATGTAGGTAGTACAGTAGCTGCACTAAGGGGATTGAGAGTAAAAAGTAATTTATATTTATTGTTAGGTGGCGATGGAAAAGGAGCTGATTTTTCTGAATTAGCATCATTGATTAATAAACCAAATTTTTATTGTTATTGCTTTGGTAGGGACGGTGCTGAATTAGCGAAATTGTCTATTCAAAGTAAGCTTTTTAATACAATGGAACAGGCAATTGAACATTTTAGACCGCACTTAAAGGAAGGAGATGTAGTATTATTATCACCAGCATGTGCTAGTCTTGATCAATTTAAATGTTTTGAACACCGTGGTAATGAATTTACTCGTTTAGCAAAATTAAAAGAATGAAAAATTGAAAGAAAAAATGAAATCTAGTTATAAAAGGATAACAGAATTAACGCCATCAAATTTGCTTTATGATAGAGCATTATTGTGGTTGTTTATTATTTTATTGATGATCGGGTTAATTGCAGTATCTTCAGCATCTATTCCTGTTGGTGTGCGGTTATTTGACGATCCTTTTTATTTTGCGAAACGTGATGGCGTGTATGTTTTAATGTCAATTGCTGTTTGTTATTTTTTCTTGAATGTTCCAATATCTGTGTGGGAAAAATACTATGGGTGGTTCTTTTGGGCTGCATTTATTTTATTGATACTCGTACTTTTACCTGGTATTGGACGTGAAATTAACGGGGCAAGACGCTGGATTCCATTACAGATTTTTAATTTTCAGCCAGCTGAATTTGCTAAGCTAGCTTTAACTTGTTTTTTAGCAAGTTATTTTACTCGGCGTTATAATGAAGTACGTAGCAAGAAACTCAGTGCATTTAAGCCAATGATTGTAATGGGGATTTTTGGTGGGTTATTAATTTTGCAACCAGATTTAGGTAGTACAGTGGTACTTTTTATTATTACTTTTGGGCTATTATTTATTGCTGGTGCAAAATTTGGGCAATTTATTGCCTTAGGAATTTTGGGCATTTTATTGATTGTTTGGTTGGCTGTATCATCTGCGTATCGTTTAAAACGTGTAACAGGGTTTATCGATCCTTTTAAAGATCCTTACGGTACTGGTTTCCAGCTGTCTAATTCATTAATCGCATTTGGTAGAGGTGAATTTTTTGGTGAAGGACTGGGCAATTCTATTCAGAAATTAGGAAACTTACCTGAAGCTCATACTGATTTTGTAATGGCAGTAATTGGTGAAGAATTTGGTTTTATTGGTATTGTTTTCATTGTTATATTGTTAGCATTATTAGTTTTTAGGGCAATGAAAATTGGACGAGAATCCTTACAGTTAGAACAGAGATTTAAAGGGTTTTTCGCTTTTGGCATTAGCATTTGGATCTTCTTTCAAGGATTTGTGAACCTAGGAATGGCATTAGGATTATTACCTACGAAAGGATTAACGTTTCCATTAATTAGTTATGGAGGTTCAAGTTTAATCATCATGTCGATTACAATCAGTATTTTATTAAGAATCGATCATGAAAATCGTTTAATGGTTGGTGGGCAAGCTAGATTACGAGATAATTAAGGATTTTGTTGTGATAAAGGAAAATAAAAAAAGATTATTAGTCATGGCTGGAGGAACGGGAGGGCATGTTTTTCCAGCTATCGCAGTGGTACAGGAATTGCAAAAAAAAGGATGGGATATTTGCTGGCTTGGTACAAAAGACCGTATGGAAGCACAAATTGTACCTAAGCATGGTATTCCTATTCAATTTATCCAAATTTCAGGCTTGCGTGGTAAAGGAATTAGCTCATTATTGACTGCACCTTTTAAGATTTTACGAGCAATTTTTCAAGCAAAGAAAATTATTAAACATTATCGACCAAATGTAGTGCTAGGAATGGGGGGGTATGTATCAGGACCAGGAGGCGTTGCTGCCAAATTAAGCGGAATCCCTATTGTATTGCATGAGCAAAATGCGGTAGCAGGTTTAACTAATCGTTGGTTAGCTAAAATTGCAACTACAGTATTACAAGCATTTCCTAGTGCATTTGAGCAAGCGGAAGTAGTTGGTAATCCAGTACGAGCAGATTTATTTGGAGAGTTATCTCCACAACAGCGATTAGAAAAGCGGGCAGGAAAACTACGTTTGTTAGTTGTTGGTGGTAGTCAAGGTGCTAGGATATTGAATTTTACGATTCCACAAGCAATGGCTCAGTTAGCAGAAAAATTTGAAATTTATCATCAGGTAGGAGCAGGTTCAGTTCAAAATGTGACCGCACTTTATACTCAGCACTCTCCAAATGTGGATGTTAACATCACTGAATTTATTGATGATATGGCAAAAGCTTATAGCTGGGCAGATATTGTTGTCTGTCGTGCAGGAGCGTTGACAGTATCTGAATTAGCAGCTGTAGGCGTTCCTGCTATTTTTATTCCTTTTGAACATAAAGATCGTCAACAATATTTAAATGCAAAATATTTAGCAGATGCTGGTGGAGCAAAGATTATTGAACAATCTGATTTTACAGCTGAAAAATTAACTGAATTATTGCTTTCTTTAGATCGTGATAAATTATTAGTGATGGCAGTTAACGCAAAAGCAATGTCAACACCACAGGCAGCTTCGCAAGTAGCACAAATAATCATTGATGTAGCAAAATAATTGAGATAGAAAATGACAGAATTTCAAGAAAAAATGACAAAATTTCAAGAAGAAATCAGAAAAATAATTCCTGAAATGCGACGAGTGCGACAAATTCATTTTGTTGGTATTGGTGGTGCTGGAATGGGCGGTATTGCGGAAGTATTGCTTAATGAGGGTTATTTAGTAACGGGTTCAGATATTACAGAAAGTGCAGTGACTAATCGGCTTACTGCTTTAGGAGCAAGGATCTATTTTTCTCACGAAGCAGAGCATGTGGAAAATGCTAGTGTAGTTGTAATGTCTAGTGCCATTAGCTCAGATAATATAGAAATTTTAGCCGCTAAAGAAAGAAGAATTCCAGTCATCCAACGAGCTCAAATGTTAGCCGAGATTATGCGTTTTCGGCATGGTATTGCAGTGGCAGGTACTCATGGGAAAACAACAACAACAGCCATGATTTCAATGATTTATGCTCAAGCTGGGTTAGATCCTACTTTTGTCAATGGTGGGTTAGTTAAATCTGCAGGGACAAACGCTTATTTAGGTTGTAGTCGTTATTTAATTGCGGAAGCAGATGAAAGTGATGCATCATTTTTACATCTACAACCAATGGTATCAGTCGTAACAAATATAGAGCCAGATCATATGGATACTTATCACGGTGATTTTGCTGAGATGAAACAAACGTATGTGAATTTTTTACATAACTTGCCTTTTTATGGTTTAGCCGTGTTATGTGCTGATGACCCTGTATTAGATGAATTGATACCAAAAATTGGACGACAAGTGATCACTTATGGTTTTAATGAAAAAGCAGATTATCGTATTGAAAATTATCATCAAGTAGGATTTAAAGGTTATTATATTGTTAATATGCCAAATGGTCGAAAGATCGAAATAATGTTAAATGTTCCTGGTAAGCACAATGCTTTGAATGCGACCGCAGCATTAGCAGTGGCAAAAGAAGAAGGCATTGATGATGAAGCCATTTTACTCGCATTAGCAGATTTTCAAGGAGCAGGAAGGAGGTTTGATCCTTTAGGAGAATTTCAGCGTCCAAATGGTAAAGTGATGCTTGTTGATGATTATGGACATCATCCAACAGAAGTGAGTGTTACTATTGAAGCAGCTCGTAAAGGATGGAAAGATAAGCGAATTGTGATGATTTTTCAACCTCATCGTTATTCTAGAACTCGAGATTTATTTGATGATTTTGTTCAAGTTCTTTCACAAGTTGATGTCTTGATCATGTTTGATGTTTATAGTGCTGGAGAAGAGGCAATACCAGGTGCTGATAGTCGTTCACTTTGTCGCTCAATTCGTAATTTAGGCAAAATTGATCCTGTATTTGTAGCAGACCAGAGTCAATTAGCAGAAACTTTAGATCGTTTAATTCAAGATGGTGATCTGATTTTAGCTCAGGGGGCAGGAAACGTAAGTAAATTATCTCGTCAGTTAGCTACTGAGTGGACAAAAAAAATAACATAAGAGAATATAAAATGAAACCATTAAAACAACAAAAAATAGCAGTCCTATTAGGTGGTACATCAGCAGAGCGAGAGGTGTCACTTAACTCAGGAAAAGAAGTGTTACAAGCTCTTAAAAATCAAGGGTTTGATGCTTATCCTATTGATCCAAAAACTTATCCTGTAGCCACTTTAAAAGAACAAGGATTTGATCGAGTTTTTAATATTTTGCATGGTCGTGGCGGTGAAGATGGTACAATGCAAGGTCTGTTAGAGCAAATTGGATTGCCTTATACAGGGTGTGGGGTGATGACCTCCGCTTTAACAATGGATAAAATGCGAACCAAAATGTTATGGAAAGCTTTCGGATTACCTGTTGCTGAAATGGAAATTGTAACAAAATCAAATGCATGCGAACTAAGTCCAGAAAAAGTTGTCGAAAAGCTAGGCTTGCCATTAATGGTAAAACCCTCTCTTGAAGGGTCTAGTGTAGGCTTAACTAAAGTTAAAACCGTTGAACAACTTAAAAGTGCGGTCGAATTTGCCTTAAAATATGATGAAACAGTATTGATTGAAGAATGGTTGAGCGGTGAAGAATTTACAGTGCCTGTGCTTGGTGATGAAGTGCTACCATCAGTGAAAATAGTACCTGATGGAGAGTTTTACGATTATGACGCTAAGTATATTTCTGATAATACAAAATATTTTTGTCCATCAGGATTAACAATAGAACGTGAAAAAGAGCTAGCCGAATTAGTTAAGCGTGCTTATGAAATTGTTGGTGCCCGTGGTTGGAGCCGTATTGATGTTATGTTGGATGGGAAAGGGCAATTTCGTTTAGTTGAAGTTAATACAAATCCAGGCATGACAAGTCATAGCTTATTTCCAAAATCAGCGGTTACTGTAGGGTATTCTTTTGAGCAACTTGTTGTAAAAATTTTGGAGCTAAGTTTGTAATGAGTAAATTATGGCACAAGACCGAATCGTCTATAAGGAATAATACTGATAGAGCAAAGTCTTTTGTGCAGCTGAAATCTTTACTTATACTTTTGTATATTAGTGTGGCAGTCTATTTTTATACAAATTGGCAATCTTGTTTGGAAAAGCTAGACAGTCAGCCTATAAGTGCATTTGCATTATTAGGAACGCCAACATTTACTACAGACGATGATGTCAGAGATGCATTGCAAAAATTTGGTAGTTTAAAGGGTTTTTTTGGGCAAGACATCGATGTGCTAGGTGAACAAATTCAAACAATGCCATGGATTCGTGAGGCTGTAGTTAGAAAAATATGGCCAAATCGGTTAAGCATTATGGTAAGTGAATATACACCTGTGGCGACTTGGAATGAAACAGAATTTTTGTCTGATGATGGAGTAATTTTTAAACTACCCGCTGATAAATTAAAAGCAGAAAATTTGCCTCAATTATTTGGTCCAGATTATCAAAGCTCACTTGTTATGGAGGCTTGGCATAAAATTTATCATGATTTAAGATTAAAGGGATTGAAACTGAAAGCTGTTTCAATTGATGATAGAGGTGCGTGGCAAATCACTTTGGATAATGATGTTCAGTTGAAATTAGGACGTGGAGAGTGGAAATCTAAGCTAGACCGTTTCGCTACAATTTATCCACAAATTGAAATACCTGAGCATAAAAAATTATCTTACGTTGATTTGAGATATAAGGTTGGTGCGGCAGTTGGATTTAAGGATGTCGACCATTAAACATTAAATTAAAATAAGATGAAGTGATAAAAAATGGCAAAGATTGTGGAATCAAAAACAATAGTAGGTTTAGAGGTAGGAACATCCAAAGTAGTTGCTGTAGTTGGTGAGGTCTTGCCTGATGGTGTAGTTAACGTGTTGGGTGTCGGCAGTTGCCCTTCAAAAGGTATAGATAAAGGTAGCATTACTGATTTAGGTGCGGTAGTTGCTTCTATTCAACGTGCAATTGATGCTGCTGAGTCTGTAGCCGATTGCCAGATTATGGGTGTAACGCTTGCTATTACAGGGGAACATATTCAAAGTCTAAATGAGAGTGGTTTTGTGCCTATTTCTGAGGGTGAAGTAACTCAAGATGAAATTGATTCTGCTATTCATACAGCAAGATCTGTTAGGATGGGAGAAGGGCTAACACTTTTACATGTGATTCCGCAAGAATACAAAGTAGATAAACAGGTAAATATTAAAGATCCTTTGGGGTTGCAAGGTGTGAGGCTGACTGCTCAAGCTCACTTGATAGCTTGTCATCAAGATTGGCTAAATAACTTAAAAAAAGCAGTTGAACGTTGTAAATTAAAAGTAGATAAAATTGTATTCTCAGGCGTAGCTTCTGCTTGCTCTGTTTTAACAGAAGACGAGAAAGATTTAGGTGTCTGTTTAATAGATTTTGGTGCGGGCACTATGGATATTGTTGTTTATACTAACGGGGCATTGCGGTTTAGTAAAGTGATTCCTTACGCAGGTAATCGAGTAACTGATGATATTGCTTATTTTTGTGAAACTTCTAGATCAGAAGCAGAACGGATTAAAGTAAATTATAGTAGTGCTTGGCATCCCCCTTCATTGCAAGGTGATAAAAAGATTGAGGTAATTGGAATTGGTGGTAGAGCTCCAAGAGTATTAACAAAAGATCAACTTTCAGTAGCAACTTCTGCCCGTTATGAGGAACTATTGGGATTGGTTAAAAATGAATTAACTCAGTTAAAATATGAATTAGAAAGCAAACAAATGAAATTTGAACTGATAGCGGGAATTGTTTTAACTGGGGGCGGTTCTCAAATTGAAGATTTAAAACAGTGTGCGATGAAAGTATTTGGCTATCAAGTGCGGATCGGCAGTCCATTGAATATTGGAGGATTGACAGATTATGTTAATAAGCCATCATATTCTACTGTTGTTGGATTATTACAATATAATTACAATGATCAAGAAGAAAATCAAATGGGTAGAGATTCATACAATGAGGAAGGATTGTTAAAATCAGCATGGGCTGGATTGAAAAAAATCGCAAATAAAGTCAAATCAGAGTTTTGAAAAATTTGATTTTTCATCTACAATAAGAGTAAGTTAGGTTATTTGATAATTAGTGCCGGTCTGAGAATTGGCAATAACGGAGAAAAAATTATGTTTGAACCGGTTGACTACGATCTTGGCGATATGAATGGTGCACTCATTAAAGTTGTTGGTGTCGGTGGTGGCGGAGGCAATGCCGTAAATCATATGGTTGCCAATATGATTAAAGATAATATCGGTGGTACGTTGCTCAATTCTGACGAATTAACATTTCCTACAGCAAATGACGAGCATGATAGAATTATATTTTATGCAGTAAATACGGATGCACAAGCTTTACGGAAAAGCAATGTACAGCAAACTGTCCAAATTGGTGGGGCGACAACTAAAGGATTAGGTGCAGGAGCGAATCCTAATGTAGGACGCAAAGCAGCTGAAGATGATCAGGATGCGTTGCGTGCTATGCTAGAAGGTGCTGATATGGTTTTTATCGCAGCAGGCATGGGTGGCGGTACTGGAACTGGTGCGGCTCCAATTGTGGCTCAAATTGCTAAAGAATTAGGGATATTAACCGTTGCGGTTGTAACAAAGCCTTTTTCTTTTGAAGGTAGAAAGCGGATGCAATTCGCTGAAATGGGGATTAAAGAATTATCCAAACATGTTGATTCACTGATTATCATTCCAAATGATAAATTATTAAAAGTATTGGGTAAGAATATTACGTTGATTGATGCGTTTGCGACAGCGAATGATATTTTACGTAATGCTGTAACAGGTATTTCTGACATGATTACATCTCCTGGTTTGATTAACGTGGATTTTGCTGATGTGAGAACAGTCATGTCTGAAATGGGACGAGCAATGATGGGATCGGGTGTTGTTCAAGGTTCACCTGCTGATGGACGAGCAGAAAAAGCCGCTCAGGAAGCAGTAGCGAGTCCGCTGTTGGAAGATGTAGATTTATCGGGTGCTAGGGGAGTACTCGTTAATGTTACTGGCGGTTTTGATTTAACATTAGACGAATTTAATATTGTTGGTGACGTTGTGAAAGCTTTCGCATCAGAAGATGCTACTGTGGTTGTAGGAACAACATTAGTACCTGATATGTCAGATGAAATTAGAGTCACAATTGTTGCAACGGGTATTGGTGATATTTTAGCTCCTGATATTCAAATTAAAGCACAATCTCCAGTGGTTAATCGTAATGCTGGAGTTGCGGAGCAAAATCGCTCATTTGCAACTGAACGTAATGAAATTGGTGCGGTCAAAAAACAAGATGTTAGTCGAGGATCAGATATGGGAGGACGAAGTATTTTAGATACTCCAATTACTGATAGATTGAGTTCCTTCAAACGAGAAGGCAGTATTTTTAACGCAGAAAGTTTTATGCGAAATAAAGATGAATAACTGTTGAAGTGCGGTCTGTTATTCGTTAATTAATGAAGAGAAAAATTATGATTAAACAAAGAACACTAAAACAAAGTATTAAAGTAACAGGTGTGGGTTTGCATAGTGGTAATAAAGTTACCCTCACTTTGCGTCCTGCAGCAACTAATACGGGAGTTGTGTATTGTCGTACAGATTTAAATCCGCCAGTGATGTTTCCTGCGGATGCGAATGCTGTTCGTGATACTATGCTTTGTACTTGTTTAGTGAATGAAAGTGGTGTGAAAATTTCTACTGTAGAACATTTAAATGCCGCATTAGCAGGATTAGGTATTGACAATATTATTATTGAAGTGGATTCTGCTGAACTTCCTATTATGGATGGAAGTTCAAGTCCATTTATTTATCTTTTACTCGATGCAGGTATAGAAGAGCAAAACGCACCGAAGAAATTTATACGAGTGAAACAGCACGTACGAGTAGAAGATGGTGATAAGTGGGCTGAATTCAAACCTTATAATGGCTTCCGTCTAGATTTCACAATTGATTTTGATCATCCTGCAATCAATAAAAATGTTTGTAACTACGTTATGGATTTTTCAGCTCAAGCATTTATTCAACAACTTAGTCGTGCAAGAACATTTGGTTTTATGAAGGATATTGAATATTTACAATCGCAAGGCTTAGCATTAGGCGGTAGTTTGGATAATGCTATTGTGCTTGATGATTATCGTATTTTGAATGAAGATGGCCTACGTTTTAAAGATGAGTTAGTTCGTCATAAGATGCTTGATGCTATCGGTGATCTCTATATGGCGGGCTACAATATCATTGGTGATTTTAAGGCATATAAGTCTGGTCATGGTTTAAATAACAAATTACTGAGAGCATTACTATCTAATCAAGAAGCATGGGAATTTGTGTCATTTGATGAGAAAGAGCAAGTACTTCAAGGCTATGTTGCACCAGGTTATGTTTTGATTTAATTAGTTTTTAACTAAAAAGCTATATTTCGATGAAATATAGCTTTTTTCTTTACCACAAATTTTGTAGTTAAAAGTATATAAAGTAACGTCTAAATAAAATATTCTTTATTCTTATTTAGCAAAATACAAAGGGTAAAATATGAATTTTGATTTAAATGAAATACGTCAACAAATTACTCAAGTCGATCGTAGTTTATTAAAATTATTATCAGAACGACATCGTTTAGCACTTGATGTAGCACGTAGCAAAGAAATTACACAAAAATCTTTGCGTGACGTCGAGCGTGAACAGCAATTATTGAGAGAATTGGTTCAGTTTGCAGAAAATCATCATTACCAACTTGAGGCTCAGTATATTACACAAATTTTCCAACGGATTATTGAAGACTCAGTTTTAACTCAGCAAGTGTATTTACAAAAAAAACTAAATCAACAGCGTGAACAAAATATTCATATTGCTTTTTTAGGTAAGAGAGGCTCATACTCGCATCTCGCTGCTCGTAATTATGCAACTCGTTATCAAGAAGAGTTAGTTGAAATAAGTTGTGATTCTTTTAGTCAGGTTTTTGAACAAGTTCAAGCAGGTGAAGCTGATTACGGCATTCTTCCTCTAGAAAATACTACATCTGGTTCTATTAATGAAGTTTATGATTTGTTGCAGCACACAGAATTATCATTAGTAGGAGAATTGGCATATCCAATCAAACACTGTGTACTAGTGAATAGTCAGCAAAATCTAACCGAAATTGATACATTGTATAGTCATCCTCAAGTAATTCAACAATGTAGCAATTTTATTCGTACTTTGGATCGTATTCATATTGAATATTGTGAGAGTAGTTCTCATGCTATGCAATTAGTAGCGAGTCTTAATAAGCCTAATATTGCAGCATTAGGTAATGCAGATGGTGGAAATTTATATGGGCTTCAAGTACTAAAAACTGATATTGCTAATCAACAGAATAATATTACTCGTTTCATTATTGTCGCTAAACAACCTATTGTAGTTGCTCCGCAGATACATACGAAGACATTATTATTAATGACAACTAATAAGCAACAAGTAGGGTCATTGGTTGATGCATTATTGGTGTTTAAAAAGCATAATATAAATATGACAAAATTAGAATCTCGTCCGATTTATGGTCAGACTTGGGATGAAATGTTTTATTTAGAAATTGATGCAAATATTAATAATCCAAGTGTTCAAATTGCATTAGAAGAATTACGCCAATATAGCAATTATTTGAAAATATTAGGTTGTTATCCAAGTGAAATTGTAAAACCTGTCGACGTTACATAAACATCTTAATGATGTGAAAAATTACCGCACTTTCATTATAGTAAAGTGCGGTATTTTTTCTGTAAAATTAAAATATTGCCATTATGTTATAATAGCAGTGCTTTCTTATGAAGTTTTATCAATCGAAATAATCACTAATCCTTTTCACATTTTATTAAACTTTTTCGTAAAAATAGGTACAATAGCCATATATTTTTGTATTAAATTAGAAAGGATCTTATGGCGTTATTAGATGTATTGATTTATCCCGATGAAAGATTAAAAATCGTAGCTGAACCTGTTACGGTATTTGATGAAGCATTGTCACAGTTTATAGATGATATGTTTGAAACGATGTATCATCAAGAAGGAATTGGTTTAGCAGCAACTCAAGTGAATGTACATAAACGAGTGATTACTATTGATATTGAAGGTACAGGCGAAAATCAAATTGTATTGATTAATCCAGAGATTATAGAAAGCTGTGGTGAAACAGGTATTGAAGAAGGTTGCCTTTCATTACCAGGATTAAGGGGCTTTGTGCCAAGAAAAGAGAAAGTGACAGTGAAAGCCTTTAATCGAAAAGGAGAAGAATTTATCTTACAAGCAGATGAATTATTGGCGATTTGCATTCAGCATGAAATTGATCACTTAAATGGAGTGGTGTTTGCGGATTATTTGTCACCTTTAAAACGTCAACGTATGAAAGAGAAATTGTTGAAATTACAAAAACAATTGGCTAAACAAAAATAACTCAAAATTGACTGCACTTTGAAGGATTATGTAATGAAACCATTAAACATTATTTTTGCTGGCACACCTGATTTTGCAGCACAGCATCTGCAAGAATTACTTAATTCACAGCATAAGGTGATAGCAGTTTATACTCAACCAGATAAACCTGCAGGACGAGGTAAAAAATTACAGGCAAGTGCGGTGAAAATATTAGCAGAACAACATAATCTACTGGTATATCAACCAAAAAGTTTGAGAAAAGAACAAGCTCAAGCTGAATTGCTGGCATTAAATCCAGATGTGATAGTAGTTGTAGCTTATGGCTTAATTTTACCAAAAGCGGTGCTAGATATTCCAAAATTTGGTTGCTTAAATGTACATGGTTCATTGCTTCCACGTTGGCGTGGTGCAGCACCTATTCAACGTGCTATTTGGGCGGGAGATCAACAAACAGGTGTAACCATTATGCAAATGAATGAGGGATTAGATACTGGCGATATGTTACACAAAGTTTATTGTGATATTCAACCAACGGACACATCTGCTGATTTATACCAAAAATTAGCTCAAATAGCACCAAAAGCATTAATTGATGTTTTAAATCAATTAGATGAGGGAAAGTTTTGTCCACAAAAACAAGATGATAATGTTGCTAGTTACGCCGATAAATTATCCAAAGAAGAAGCTAAAATAAATTGGAATCACACTGCACTTCAGCTTGAACGTAATATCCGAGCTTTTAATCCGTGGCCGATTAGCTATTTTACATTAAATGATCCACAAGGTAATTTGCAAACTTTAAAAGTCTATCAAGCTCAAGTGTTACCTCACCAAAATAAAGTCGCAGGAACAATTTTAAGTGCAGATAAAAATGGTATTCAAATCGCAACTTCAGATGGTGTACTGAATTTATTACAATTACAGCCAGCAGGTAAGAAAGTTATGTCTGCTCAAGATTTGTTGAATGGCAGAGCAGATTGGTTTGCTGTTGGTAAAGTGTTGGATTAATGAAAATGGCAAAACAAAAGAATAGACAAAAAACAGTAAAGCTTTCTGTGCGGGCTTTAGCTGCTCAATTACTTTTTCTTGTCTTAGAGCAAGGAAAATCTTTATCTACACTTATTCCTGAACAACAAAGTAAAATAAAACCACAAGATTTACCTTTATTACAAGAAATTTGTTTTGGCGTTTGTCGTGTTTTACCTCGTTTAGACAGCATTATCGCTATGTTACTAGATAATCCATTAAAAGGTAAAAAGCGAATTGTACATTGCTTGCTATTAGTGGGTTTATATCAACTATTATATTTACGTGTTCCTGCTCATGCTGCAGTTGATGAAGTTGTAAAAGGGACAGAAAGTCTGAATGTCGGTGCATTTAAAAATTTAGTAAACGCTGTTTTGCGTCGCTTTTTGCGTGAGAAAACAGGAATTTTAGCTAAAGTAGATCAGAATTGGCATACTTTACATCCAGATTGGTTTATTAATCGATTAAAAAAATATTATTCAAATTGGCGAGAGATTATTGAGGCTAATAATCAAAAACCGCCAATGTGGTTACGAATAAATCAAAATTACAGTAACTCAGAACATTATATTCAATTATTAGAGCAAGTTGGTGTTAAAGGAATCGCAGAGGGGAGACAATCAGTACGGCTTAGTCAGCCAAGTTCAGTAGAAAATCTACCACACTTTACTGAAGGTTGGGTAACTGTGCAAGATTTGCATGCACAGTGGGCAGCTTCGTTACTTGAACCTCAGAATGATGAATTGATTCTAGATGCTTGTGCTGCACCAGGTGGTAAAACTACGCATCTTTTAGAGCTTGCTCCTAAAGGAAAAGTAGTGGCGTTGGACATTGAACAAAACCGTCTAGTGCGAGTAAATCAAAATTTACAACGATTACAACAGACCGCTTTAGTGATTCAAGGCGATGCAACTAACCCTACTTCGTGGCTCAATCAAGTAACTGATTTTTTAGGAGAAAGTGCGGTACAGTTTGATAAAATTTTACTTGATGCTCCTTGTTCTGCAACGGGCATTATTCGTCGCCACCCTGATATAAAATGGTTACGTCGAGATCAAGATATTGAAGAATTAGTCCAATTACAAAAACAAATTTTGACGACTCTTTGGTCTCTCTTGAAAGAGGGAGGCGTGTTGCTATATGCTACTTGCTCTGTTCTACAAGAAGAAAATCATCAACAGATTAGTGCTTTTTTGCAATCACAATCTGATGCGATATTAGAACCGTTGCTATTTCCATTGCAAGAAAATATGCTTGGCTACCAATTTTTTCCCACGGAGAACAGTGGAGATGGTTTCTATTATGCAAAATTGAGAAAACGAGTAAAATAAACTAAATTTAACAATAGCTAGGCTCAGAGTGAAATGAAAATAATTATCTTAGGTGCTGGACAAGTTGGCACGACTTTAGCAGAAAATCTTGTTAGTGAAGATAATGATATTACATTAATTGATAATAAATATGATCGTTTAGCCTTTTTACAAGATAAACATGATTTAAGAGTAATTAAAGGAAATGCGTCTTCACCAAAAATTTTGCGAGAAGCAGGTGCGGCTAATGCTGACTTATTAGTTGCAGTAACGAGTTCTGATGAAACCAATATTGTTTCCTGCCAAGTTGCTTATACATTATTTAATACACCGACAAAAATAGCTCGTATTCGAAATGCAGAATATTTAAGAGAACGAGATAAATTATTTCACCCTGATGTTATTCCTATTGATCACATTATTTCTCCTGAGAAATTAGTAACAGATGAAATCACTCGTTTGATTGATTATCCAGGTGCTTTACAGGTCTCACATTTTGCAAATGGAAAAATAAGTATTGTCGTAACAAAAGCTTATTATGGAGGTCCTTTAGTTGGCTATGCATTATCGGCTTTAAAAGATCATATGCCTCACATAGATTGCCGTGTTGTGTCTATTTTACGTCAAGGTAAAGTGATTCGCCCACAAGGTTCAACTATTATTGAAGCAGGCGATGAAGTAACGTTCATTTGCGAGACTATTAACATTAAAGCTGTAATGAGTGAGTTACAACGCCTTGAGAAACCTTATAAAAAAATTATGATTATTGGTGGTGGCAATATAGGGATTGGGGTGGCAAAAGCCCTTGAAGATCAATGTACAGTAAAATTAATTGAGCGTAATGCTGAAAGAGCAGCTATGTTTGCTGAGCATTTAGCTAAAACATTAGTATTTTGTGGCGATGCTTCGGATGAATCCTTATTATTTGAGGAACATATTGAAAATATTGATGTTTTTCTTTCTTTAACTAGTGATGATGAAGCAAATATTATGTCCGCTCTTTTGGCAAAACGATTAGGTGCTAAAAAAGCGATGGTACTGATTCAAAGAATGGCATACATTAATTTAATTCAAGGCGGAACAATTGATAATGCGATTTCACCTCAACAAGCAACAATTTCTGCATTGTTAGGACATATTCGAAAAGGTGATATAGCCACTGTAGTATCGTTACGACATGGCGGGGCAGAAGCCTTAGAAATTATTATACATGGTGAAAGTAGCACATCTAATGTTGTGGGACGTAAAATTGCTGAACTGAAATTACCTATGGGGGTCATTATTGGTGCGGTTTTACGTGATGGTGAAGTACTAATTGCTCGAAAAAACGTGATTATCCAAGAATATGATCATGTCATAGTATATGTGTCGGATAAAAAACATATATCAGAGATTGAAAAATTATTCCAACCGAGTGCTTTTTTTATTTAATTATAGTATTGTTATGATTTTGTAATTATATGTAATTAAATGTAAAATAAATATACTTACAACGTCCCCTTTTCTAGAATAACTCTGTATCAGCTTTATTAAAAAGGAGAATTTTATGAGTTTTATTCAAGAGTTTAAACAGTTTGCCATGCGTGGTAATGTTGTAGATATGGCTGTGGGGGTTATCATTGGTGGTGCTTTCGGTAAAATTGTGAGTTCCCTTGTCGGTGATGTAGTTATGCCTGTTTTAGGTATTTTAACAGGTGGTGTTGATTTCAAAGATTTGCATATTGTACTAAAAGATGCAGTTGGCGATATACCTGCAGTTACTTTAAATTACGGTGCT
Source organism: Seminibacterium arietis (assembly GCF_042675725.1). NCBI lineage: Bacteria > Pseudomonadati > Pseudomonadota > Gammaproteobacteria > Pasteurellales > Pasteurellaceae > Seminibacterium > Seminibacterium arietis. The sequence continues at coordinate 201,720 of NZ_JBHTJN010000004.1, read as the reverse complement.
TTTATTCAAAATGTATTTGATTTTATTATTATTGCTTTTGCAATTTTCTTAATGATAAAAGCACTTAATAAGTTGAAAAAACCAGCTGAAGAACCAACTCCAGAACCTGCACCGATTGAACCATCAAATGAAGAGAAACTATTGGCGGAAATTAGAGACCTATTGAAAAAATAGCCGCTTGTTTTTGTTAAAAAGCTCGTTTCAGACGGGCTTTTTTATTTCTACAAAGTCAATTCTTATCTGTAATTAGATGATCATTCTTATTAAAAAATTACTATCTTTTTTTAAAAAAATCTAATAATATTTATTAAAATTGTTAAATATTTGTAATGTTGTTGGAAGTGCTATAAAATAGCAACTAATTTAATCTAATTACAATTTTTTAGTTATTTATCCGTTGCTTGTTTTTGTCAATATAGCAAATTCAAGCTGAATTTTAACTTAACAAAGTAAGGAAAAAACTATGTCAGATATGGTTAAGTATGACGTAGATCCAGTCGAGACTAATGAATGGTTATTGGCAATTGACTCAGTCATTCGTGAGGAAGGTGTTGAAAGAGCACAATTTATTATTGAGCAATTAATGCAATGTGCAAGAGCAAACTCAGTATCGTTACCTACAGGCGTAACAACTGACTACATCAATACCATTCCAGCCTCAGAAGAACCAAATTATCCTGGTAATTTAGATTTAGAACGCCGCATTCGTGGTGCCATTCGCTGGAATGCTATAATGATGGTATTAAGAGCATCTAAAAAAGACTTAGAGTTAGGTGGTCATATGTCTTCATTTCAGTCTTCAGCAACTATTTATGAAGTCTGTTTTAACCATTTCTTTAAAGCTCGTACCGAAAAAAACGGTGGTGATTTAGTTTATTTTCAAGGACATATTTCGCCAGGAATTTATGCTCGTGCATTTTTAGAAGGACGTTTGACTGAGCAACAACTAGATAATTTCCGTCAAGAAGTGGATGGTAAAGGTATCTCTTCTTATCCGCATCCGAAATTAATGCCAGAGTTTTGGCAATTCCCAACAGTATCAATGGGGTTAGGACCATTGAATGCAATTTATCAAGCACGTTTCTTAAAATATTTACATAATCGAGGCTTAAAAGATACTTCTGATCAAACCGTTTATGCTTTCTTAGGTGATGGCGAAATGGATGAAGTAGAATCTCGTGGTGCAATAGCTTTTGCTGCACGTGAAAAATTAGATAACTTAATTTTTGTTATTAACTGTAATTTACAACGTTTAGATGGTCCTGTTAGTGGTAATGGTAAAATTATCCAAGAACTTGAAGGTATGTTTAACGGTGCAGGTTGGGAAGTTATCAAAGTAATTTGGGGACGTCGCTGGGATCGTTTATTACAGCGTGATACCACAGGTCGCTTATTACAATTAATGATGGAAGTAGTTGATGGTGATTATCAAACTTTCAAATCAAAAGATGGAGCTTATGTGCGTCAACATTTCTTTGGTCGTTATCCTGAAACAGCAGCACTTGTAGCTGAAATGACTGATGATGAAATTTGGGCATTAAATCGTGGTGGACATGATCCATTAAAAGTATTTGCAGCCTTTAACAAAGCAAAACAAGTAAAAGAAAAACCAGTAGTGCTTTTAATGAAAACTATTAAAGGTTACGGTATGGGAGAAGCTGCGGAAGGTAAAAATATTGCTCACCAAGTTAAAAAAATGGATATGTCAGGCGTTAAACATGTGCGTGATCGTTTCTGTTTATCCATTACCGATGATGAAATTGAAAAATTACCTTATATTAAATTTGAAAAAGATTCTGAAGAATATAAATATTTGCATGAACATCGCCAAGCTTTAAACGGTTACTTACCAAGTCGTTTACCACGTTTTGATTATCCGTTTGAAGTGCCAACTCTAGATGATTTTGCATCATTGCTTGAAGCTCAAAATCGTCCAATTTCAACAACAATGTCCTTTGTAAGAACCTTAAATGTGTTACTTAAAGATAAATCTATTGGTAAACATATTGTTCCAATCATTGCTGATGAAGCTCGTACTTTTGGTATGGAAGGGCTATTCCGTCAAGTGGGAATTTATAATCCGCACGGTCAAAATTATACTCCACAAGATCGCGAGCAAGTTTCTTATTATCGTGAAGCAGTTGATGGTCAAGTATTGCAAGAGGGAATTAATGAACAAGGGGCTACAGCATCTTGGTTAGCAGCGGCTACATCCTATTCAACCAACAATGTACCGATGATTCCATTCTTTGTTTATTACTCTATGTTTGGTTTCCAACGTGTTGGCGATCTAATGTGGGCAGCAGGCGATCAACAAGCACGCGGTTTTATGATCGGTGGTACATCAGGTCGTACGACATTAAATGGAGAAGGGCTACAGCATGAAGATGGTCATAGTCATATTCAGTCTGCGGTAGTGCCAAATTGTATTTCCTATGATCCAGCATTTGCTTTTGAAGTACCTGTTATTGTACAAGATGGTGTTCGTCGCATGTATGGTCCTGAACAAGAAAATGTTTATTACTATATTACAACTTTGAATGAAACCTACGATCAACCAGCAATGCCAAAAGGTGCAGAAGAGGGGATTCGCAAAGGGATTTATAAGTTTGAAACAGTGACAGGACAAGACAAAGCAAGAGTACAATTATTGGGTTCTGGTTCGATCTTACGTCATGTACGTGAAGCAGCTAAATTATTAGCGAATGATTTTGGTGTAAGTTCAGATGTTTACAGTGTGACTTCATTCACTGAATTAGCCCGTGACGGTGCAGATGTTGATCGTTGGAATTTATTACACCCAATGGAAAAAGCTAAAGTTCCTTATATTGCTCAAGTTATGAACGAGTTTCCAGCAGTAGCTGCGACTGACTATGTAAAACTCTATGCTGATCAAGTACGTGCTTATGTACCTGCACAAAGCTATCGTGTGCTAGGTACTGACGGATTTGGTCGTTCTGATAGTCGTGAGAATTTACGTGAACACTTTGAAGTAAATGCTCATTATGTAGTAGTTGCAGCATTAACAGAGTTAGCAAAACAGGGAGCTGTGGATACTAAAGTTGTAGCTCAAGCTATTGAAAAATATGGTATTGATGCAGAAAAAATGAATCCACTTTACGCATAATGCTATAGGTAATTGAGCATAAATTGAAATGACAGTTGTCTCAAATTTTAATAATACAAGCAAGTGCGGTGAATTTGAGACAATATTTTAACGTTGATCGACGAAAAAATAAGGGCAAAAGCATGTCAAAAGAAATTCAAATTCCAGACATTGGTGGAGATGAAGTGACTGTTACTGAAGTGATGATAAAAGCAGGTGACAGCGTTGAAGTGGAACAATCAGTGATTAATGTAGAAGGCGATAAAGCTTCAATGGAAGTCCCTTCCCCAGTAGCTGGAGTAATTAAAAACGTGTTAGTAAAAGTAGGGGATAAAGTCTCTACTGGTACACCAATGTTTGTGCTAGAAGAACGACAAGAAAGTGCTACAGAACAATCTGAGTCTGTAGCTTCTATACAAAGTGCGGTAGCTTCTGTAGTAGAAATTAGCGTGCCTGACATTGGGAGCGATGAAGTTAATGTTACTGAAATCATGGTGAAAGTAGGTGACAGTGTTGTTGCAGATCAATCTATCTTGAACGTTGAAGGTGATAAAACTTCAATGGAAATTCCTGCACCAACAGCAGGTGTTGTGAAAGAGATTTTAATCAAAGTTGGCGATAAAGTTTCAACAGGATCATTAGTAATGAAATTTGAAGTTGCGGGTCTAGTCACAACAGAGCAAACTGCAGAGGAAAAATCAGTTGTATCATCAAATTCATCTATTTCAACTTCATTAGCAGTGAAAGATGTTAATGTGCCTGATATTGGTGGTGATGAAGTAAATGTTACTGAGATTATGGTAAAAGTAGGTGATTCAGTAACAAAAGAACAATCTTTGATTACAGTTGAGGGTGACAAAGCTTCAATGGAAGTCCCTTCACCTTTTGCTGGTGTAGTAAAAGAAATTTTAGTGAAATCTGGTGATAAAGTTTCAACGGGCTCATTGATTATGAAGTTTGAAGTCGTAAGTGCTACATCTGCTCCTGCTTCCGTTCCTGAAATTCAAAGTGCGGTGGAAAAACCAGCACCAACCACATCAACAAGTACACAAGTGGCAGATCAAAGTGAAATAACATCAAGTAAAACTTTTGCTCATGCGACCCCTGTAGTTCGTCGTTTAGCCCGTGAATTTGGGGTAAATCTTGATAAGATAAAAGGCACTGGTCGTAAAGGACGCATTCTTAAAGAAGATGTACAGGCTTATGTAAAAGCTGCAATTAAAGCAGTAGAAAGTGGTAGTGTATCAGCACAACCAAGTACAGCTGTCGCAAATGGAGCGGGCTTAGGCTTATTACCTTGGCCGAAAGTAGATTTCAGTAAATTTGGTGAGACTGAAGAAGTAGAATTAGGACGTATTCAAAAAATTTCGGGTGCTAATTTACATCGTAACTGGGTGATGATACCTCATGTCACTCAATGGGATAAAGCAGATATTACAGAATTAGAAGCTTTCCGCAAACAGCAAAATGTGTTAGCAGAAAAACAAAAACTGGATGTAAAAATCACTCCATTAGTGTTTATTATGAAAGCAGCTGCAAAAGCATTAGAAGCTTATCCACGTTTTAACAGTTCACTATCTGAAGATGGTCAGCGTTTAACTTTGAAAAAGTATATTAATATTGGTGTTGCAGTAGATACGCCAAATGGTTTAGTTGTACCTGTATTCCGCGATGTAAATAAAAAAGGTGTAATTGAGCTTTCTCGTGAGTTGGCAGAAATTTCGAAAAAGGCTCGAGCAGGTAAATTAACCGCATCAGATATGCAAGGTGGTTGTTTTACTATTTCAAGTCTTGGTGGTATTGGCGGAACACATTTCACTCCGATAGTGAATGCTCCTGAAGTCGCTATTTTAGGTGTATCGAAATCTGAAATGACACCTGTATGGAATGGTAAAGAATTTACACCTCGTTTAATGTTACCACTATCATTATCGTATGATCATCGAGTGATTGATGGTGCTGATGGTGCAAGATTTATTACCTATATTAATGGCGTATTAAGCGATCTTCGTCGTTTAATTATGTAACGGAAATTGAGTGCTTTTTCTTGTTGGAAAAGCACTTTTTGCAAATTCTAAAGTGCGGTGCGAATCGCCCAATTTTTAATCGGTAAACGAGGTAAAAATGAATAAAGAAATCAAAACTCAGGTTGTTGTACTTGGTGCAGGTCCTGCTGGCTATTCTGCAGCGTTTCGTTGTGCGGATCTTGGTTTAGAAACCGTCATAGTTGAACGTCATTCTACGTTGGGCGGTGTATGTTTAAATGTAGGTTGTATCCCATCTAAAGCTTTGTTACACGTAGCAAAAGTAATTGAAGAAGCAAAAGCCTTAGCTGCACACGGTATCGTATTTGGTGAACCAAATACAGACGTTGAGAAAATTCGTGGTTGGAAAGAAAAAGTAATTACTCAGTTAACAGGCGGTTTAGCTGGTATGGCGAAAATGCGTAAAGTTCAAGTAGTGAACGGTTTTGGTAAATTTTCAAGTCCAAATACGATTATAGTCGCTGGTGAAGAGGGTGAAACCACAATTCATTTTGATAATGCGATTATTGCGGCGGGTTCACGTCCAATTCAATTACCATTCATACCACATGAAGATCCTCGTATCTGGGACTCGACAGATGCACTTGCGTTAAAAGAAGTACCGCAAAACCTATTAATTATGGGCGGTGGCATTATCGGCTTGGAGATGGGAACAGTATATCATGCTTTAGGATCTAAAGTTGATGTAGTAGAAATGTTTGATCAAGTTATTCCTGCTGCGGATAAAGACATGGTGCAAATTTACACTAAACGTATTGAGAAAAAGTTTAGTTTGCTTTTAGAAACGAAAGTAACTGCGGTTGAAGCAAAAGAAGATGGTATTTATGTATCAATGGAAAGCAAATCAGGTACAGAAACTCGCCGTTATGACGCAGTATTAGTTGCGATTGGTCGCACACCAAATGGAAAAATGATTGATGCTCAAGTAGCTGGCGTGGAAGTAGATGAACGTGGTTTCATTCGCACAGATAAACAAATGCGTACTAATGTACCTCATATTTTTGCTATTGGTGATATTGTCGGTCAGCCAATGCTCGCTCACAAAGGTGTGCATGAAGGGCATGTTGCAGCAGAAGTCATCGCAGGAAAAAAACATTATTTTGATCCAAAAGTGATCCCGTCAATTGCTTATACTGAACCTGAAGTAGCTTGGGTAGGTAGAACTGAAAAAGAATGTAAGGCGGAAGGTATCAACTATGAAGTAGCCAAATTCCCTTGGGCGGCTTCTGGTCGAGCAATTGCTTCAGACTGTGCTGATGGAATGACTAAATTGATCTTTGACAAAAATACACATCGTATTATTGGCGGAGCAATTGTAGGAACAAATGGAGGCGAACTCTTAGGTGAAATTGGTTTAGCAATTGAAATAGGTTGTGATGCAGAAGATCTTGCATTAACGATTCACGCACACCCGACTTTACATGAATCTGTTGGTCTTGCTGCTGAAGTGTTTGAAGGATCTGTAACAGATTTACCGAATCCAAAAGCGAAGAAAAAATAAATTTTAATTATTTTGATTTTTTAACAGAGCCTTTCCTCCATAGAGAAAAGGCTTTTTTTTTTGAGCTATGGTAGAATGTGCAAAATTTCCAAATAAGAGGAATAAACATGTCTCAGTATTCAGCACAATTTCCACAAGCGAAAGTATTAGTTTTAGGCGATGTAATGTTAGATCGATATTGGTTTGGTGCGACTAATCGCATTTCTCCAGAAGCACCCGTGCCAGTAGTAAGAGTGCAAGAGCATGAAAATCGAGCTGGCGGAGCGGCAAACGTAGCGATGAATATTGCGAGTTTAAATGTTCCTGTTCGTTTGTTAGGTTTTACAGGGAAAGATGAAGCAGGTACAACGCTATCAAATTTACTAGAACAGTATAATATTGACTGTGATTTTACAAAATTAGAGACTCACCCAACTATTACTAAATTACGTATTTTATCTCGTCATCAACAGCTATTACGTCTTGATTTTGAAGAAGATTTTCAAAATGTTCAAAGTGATGAATTGATTAAAAAACTACAAAGTGCGGTACAAAATTACGGAGCATTAATTTTGTCTGACTACGGAAAAGGCACATTAAATCAAGTGCAGCAGATGATTCAAGTTGCTCGTCAAGTTGGCGTGCCAGTGTTGATTGATCCTAAAGGTACGGATTTTCAACGCTATCGTGGAGCAACTTTATTAACGCCAAATATGTCTGAGTTTGAAGCGGTTGTAGGTAAATGTCATGATGAAGAAGAAATCGTAACAAAAGGGTTAAAATTAATCGAGCAAATTAATTTGACTGCGTTGTTAGTAACACGTTCAGAAAAGGGCATGACTTTATTGCGACCAAGTTTACCGCCATTCCATTTGCCGACACAAGCAAAAGAAGTGTTTGATGTGACAGGAGCAGGAGATACAGTCATTAGTGTGCTAGCTATCGCATTAGCTGATGGGCGAAGTTTTGAAGAGGCTTGTTATTTAGCGAATGCAGCAGCTGGAGTAGTAGTAGGTAAGTTAGGGACATCAACAGTTTCTAGTGTTGAATTAGAAAATGCAATCCATAATCGCAATGCAAGTGGTTTTGGAATCATGTCTGAATCTGAGCTTAAAACTGCCGTACAATTAGCTAAAGCGAGAGGTGAAAAAATAGTGATGACGAATGGTTGTTTTGACATTTTACATCCAGGACACGTTTCCTATTTAGAAAAAGCTCGCAAGTTGGGAGACCGCCTGATCGTAGCAGTAAACAGTGATCATTCAGTGAAGCGTTTAAAAGGAGAAACTCGACCAATTAATCATTTAGCCGCAAGAATGGCAGTATTAGCAGGATTATCTTCAGTAGATTGGCTTGTTCCCTTTGAAGAAGATACTCCGCAACGTTTAATTGGAGAAATTTTACCTGACTTTTTAGTAAAAGGTGGCGACTACAAACCTGAGGAAATTGCAGGCAGCAAAGAAGTATGGGAAAACGGTGGTGAAGTGAAAATTCTCAATTTTGAAGATGGTTGTTCGACGAGCAATATTATTAAAAAGATTCAAACGCAGAGTTAATTTAAAATAATGAAAAATAAAACCGCACTTTGACAGAGGTTAAAAAGTGCGGTTTATTTTTATCAATGTTCTCTCGTTTTAAAGAAACTCACGTCAGGATAACGTTCTTGAGTGAGATTTAAATTCACCATAGTAGGGGCAATATAAGTGAGATTATCACCACCGTCTAAAGCGAGATTTTGTTCATTTTTACGTTTAAATTCTTCAAGCTTTTTGTTATCCGTACAAGTTACCCAACGTGCAGTAGCAACATTGACATTTTCATAGATAGCTTCTACGTTATATTCCGTTTTTAAACGTGAAACCACAACGTCAAATTGCAATATCCCCACCGCACCTACAATTAAATCATTGTTGGAAAGTGGGCGAAAAACTTGCACAGCACCTTCTTCGGAAAGTTGTACTAATCCTTTCAGCAATTGTTTTTGTTTGAGCGGATCTTTAAGACGAATGCGACGAAATAACTCAGGTGCAAAATTTGGAATTCCCGTAAATTTTAATTCTTCTCCTTGCGTGAAAGTATCGCCAATTTGAATAGTGCCATGATTATGCAATCCAATAATATCACCTGCATAGGCTTCTTCTGCATGAGAACGATCTCCAGCCATAAAAGTTAGAGCATCGGAAATTACGACATCTTTACCAATTCTGACATGACGTAGTTTCATTCCTTTTTCATATTTACCCGACACAACTCGCATGAACGCAACTCGGTCACGATGTTTAGGATCCATATTAGCTTGAATTTTAAACACAAAACCAGTGAATTTTTGTTCCGCACTTTCTACTACTCTAGTATCTGCTTGGCGAGCTTGTGGTACAGGCGACCATTGCGTTAATCCATCTAGAAAATGATCCACGCCAAAATTACCTAAAGCCGTACCGAAAAAGACAGGGGTTAATTCCCCTTGTAAAAATAAATCAAGATCAAATGGATTAGATGCACCTTGCACTAATTCTAATTCATCTCTTAATTGTTGTGCTAAGTCTGAGCCAACGTATTGATCTAATTCAGGATTATTCAAGCCCTTAATCACTCTAACATCTTGAATACGATGACCTTGCCCTGTTTGATATAAATACGTTTCATCTTTATAGAGATGATACACGCCTTTAAACAATTTCCCACAACCAATAGGCCAAGTAATAGGTGCACAATGAATTTTGAGTATGTTTTCGACTTCATCAAGCAACTCCATTGGATCACGAATATCACGATCTAACTTATTCATAAAAGTTAAAATCGGCGTATCTCTTAAGCGAGTTACTTCCATTAATTTAATGGTTCGATCTTCCACCCCTTTAGCACTGTCAATGACCATCAAACAGCTATCCACCGCAGTTAAAGTGCGGTAAGTATCTTCTGAAAAATCCTCATGTCCTGGTGTATCTAAGAGATTCACTAGACAATCATTATAAGGAAATTGCATAACTGAAGTCGTAATTGAAATGCCCCGTTGTTTTTCCATTTCCATCCAGTCAGATTTCGCGTGTTGGGTAGAACCTTTCCCTTTAACAGAACCAGCTTTTTGAATTGCATTACCATAAAGTAACACTTTTTCAGTGATGGTCGTTTTCCCTGCATCGGGGTGAGAAATGATCGCAAAAGTGCGACGTTTATTGACTTGCTGTGGGTAATCGTTGAAAGACATAATAACAATGGTTGATTAAATTTAATAATCTTTTATTGTGCCTTAAAATAGCTATTTTCTCAATCACTTTACGGAAGAAGAAAAAATCTTTAAAAATAGCAAACGTTTGCGTGATTTTTTACTAAAAAGTGCGGTACAATATCTCATTACTTTTTTATTTAATAGTGCAAGGTGTAAAAATGACGCAACTCAGTTTAAACAAAATTTACTCAGGTAAAGTACGAGATCTTTATGAAATTGATGACAAACGTATGTTAATGGTTGCCACAGATCGACTTTCTGCTTTTGATGTAATTTTAGATGATCCTATTCCAAGTAAGGGAGAAATTTTGACTCAAATTTCAAATTTTTGGTTCAAAAAATTAGCTCATATTATGCCAAATCATTTCACAGGTGACAGTGTTTTTGATGTCTTATCGCAACAACAAGCAGAAATGATCAAAAATCGTGCCGTAGTGTGCAAACGATTAAAGCCAATTAAAATTGAAGCTATCGTACGTGGCTATTTGACAGGAAGTGGATTAAAAGATTATAACAAAACAGGCTCAATTTGTGGCTTGGCTTTACCAACAGGATTAGTAGAAGCGAGTAAATTGCCCGAACCTATTTTCACACCATCGGTGAAAGCAGAGGTGGGCGATCATGATGTCAACATTAGCTATGCAGAATGTGAAAAACAGATAGGTAAACAACTCGCTGCGGAAATTAGAGAAAAATCCACCGCACTTTATCAAGCCGCCGCAGAATATGCGTTAACCAAAGGTATCATTATTTGCGATACTAAATTTGAATTTGGCTTAGATGAAAATGGCACGCTCACCTTAATGGACGAATTACTTACGCCCGATTCAAGTCGTTTTTGGTCAGTAAAAACTTACCGAGAGGGGACAAATCCACCATCATTTGATAAACAATTTATTCGTGATTGGTTAGAAAATAGTGGTTGGAATAAAGAACCGCCAGCACCTGCCGTGCCAAAAGAAATTATTGAAAAAACTGTAGCAAAATACCAAGAAGCGTTAGATTTATTAACTAAATAGGAATTTCAATAAAAGTGCGGTAGATTTTACGCTAATTTTAGTTGATAATGAGCCGTTTTATCTGTGCATTTTTAAACAATAACAAATTAAATTAGAAGGTCATTTATGTCGAACACAATTTTGCAACAACTTCCTGTAGGCGAAAAAGTTGGAATTGCTTTTTCTGGTGGATTAGATACAAGTGCCGCATTGCTTTGGATGCGTCAAAAGGGGGCAGTGCCTTACGCTTATACCGCAAATTTAGGGCAACCTGATGAAGAAGATTACAACGCTATTCCACGTAAAGCAATGGAATACGGTGCAGAAAAAGCACGTTTAATTGATTGCCGCAATCAATTAGCTCATGAAGGTATTGCGGCTATTCAATGTGGAGCATTTCATATTTCTACAGGTGGGGTAACCTATTTTAACACTACGCCATTAGGTCGTGCGGTAACTGGAACAATGTTAGTTTCAGCAATGAAAGAAGATGACGTTAATATTTGGGGTGATGGTAGTACTTTTAAAGGCAATGATATTGAACGTTTTTACCGCTATGGATTATTAACTAATCCAAGTTTGCGTATTTATAAACCTTGGCTCGATAATCGTTTTATTGACGAACTTGGCGGTCGTCAAGAAATGTCCGAATTTCTCATTGCCAATGGCTTTGATTATAAAATGTCAGTAGAAAAAGCCTATTCTACAGATTCCAACATGCTTGGTGCGACACATGAAGCTAAAGATCTCGAATTTTTAAACAGCGGAATTCGCATTGTTAAACCAATAATGGGCGTTGCATTTTGGAAAGAAGATGTGGCGATTAAAGCGGAAGAAATAACAGTAAGATTTGAAGAAGGTGTTCCTGTTGCATTAAATGGAAAAACCTTTGCAAGTGCGGTAGATTTATTCTTAGAAGCTAATAAAATTGGTGGTCGTCACGGTTTAGGCATGTCAGATCAAATTGAAAACCGTATCATTGAAGCAAAAAGTCGTGGTATTTATGAAGCACCAGGCATGGCATTATTACATATCGCTTATGAACGCTTAATCACAGCGATTCACAATGAAGATACAATTGAACAATATCGTATTAACGGCTTACGTTTAGGACGTTTATTATATCAAGGTCGCTGGTTTGATCCACAAGCCTTAATGTTGCGTGAAACAGCACAACGTTGGGTTGCAAAAGCAGTGACAGGTGAAGTTACTTTAGAATTGCGTCGTGGAAACGATTATTCGATTTTAAATACTGTTTCACCGAATATGACTTATCACCCTGAGCGTTTGAGTATGGAAAAAGTAGAAAATGCTCCTTTTGATCCTGCAGATCGAATTGGGCAACTTACTATGCGTAATCTTGATATTATTGATACTCGTGACAAATTGGGTATTTATACTCATTCAGGTTTACTTACAGTTGGTAATGAAACCATGTTACCGCAACTTAGCAAAAAATAACTTGCACAAAATCTACTAAAAATGACCGCACTTTAACAAAATAAAGTGCGGTTTTGCATTCACCTTACCAATAATTAATAGTTAATACTTTAGTAAATAACAGGTATAATAACGCCATTATTTTGTAGTTTATATTTAACAAATCTCATGTTTGACTTATATTCTTTGACAACTTTTAACAGCATGTATCCTCATGAAAAAAGGGCATTAAAGCGATTGCGAGAATATTTACGCTACCAAGCACGGCGAATGTTACATGCTAAACAGTTAAAGCAACTAGGCGGTTTTTTGGCTGAACATCAACTTTGGCAGAAAGTGTTTATTCGCCACCCTTATCGTTTTAATGGATTGCTTACCAAGTTTTGTGATCGAAGTTTTCATGCTCAGCAACGATTAGAAACGATAATTACTTCTTTTACAGTAGCAGAACGTCATCTTCCACAAACTAAAATTAAAAAACTGGTTGAACAAGAAAAATTATTGCTAGCAACATTAACAGAAGAGTTAAATTTATATTTAAATATAAATCAAGTTGATCCGCTTGAAGGGTTTTTCTCACTGAATATTGTAGATCAGCAAGGGCAGAGCATTTATCATGCTTCTTTCTGTTTTTTGTCACCAACAGCGTTATTGATCGCCTCTATTCAAGGTCCAAATCACGATCAAGCTCAACAAACGGTTCGTAATGCAACGAAAAGCTTACATGGTGTACGTCCAATGTTTATGTTATTGAATGCGTTCAAGTTGTTAAGCCAAATATTAAATTGTGAACTGTACGGCATACCGCATAAAAAACAAGCAAAGTATCGCTGGAATGATAATTCAAGATTATTGTTCAATTACGATGAATTTTGGCAAGAGAATCAAGCAAATTTAGCTAACAACGGTTACTGGTTAATACCTACCGAAATTGAACAAAAACCGTTAGAGCAAATACAAAGCAAAAAACGCTCGATGTATCGTAAACGTTACGAAATGTATCAACAACTAGCAGAACAAATAACCGCTTTTTTAGCAAAAGGTGAACACATGAAAAACGTCATTATTACTGTTGATGGACCAAGTGGAACAGGGAAAGGAACACTTTGCTATGCGTTAGCACAAAAACTGGGCTTTGCTTTATTAGATAGTGGTGCAATTTATCGTGTCACCGCTTTAGCAGCACTAAAACAACAGATTGCACTTGATGACGAAAAAGCCCTTGCGGAATTGGCACAACACCTAAAACTAGTATTTTTACCACAAAATGGTGAAGTGGAAATTTTGTTAGATAGTGAAAATGTGAGTAATCAAATTCGCACTCAAGCTGTCGCAGAGGCTGCATCACAAGTGGCTGTTTTTCCGCAAGTTCGCACCGCACTTCTCGCATTACAACGGAGTTTTGCTAGCCAAAAAGGCTTAATTGCTGATGGACGAGATATGGGAACAGTAGTCTTTCCAAATGCACAAGTAAAATTATTTTTAGATGCAAGTGCAGAAGAAAGAGCAAAAAGACGCTTAAAACAGTTGCAAAATAAAGGAATTGATGGTAACTTTGCACAGATTTTAGCCGAGATAAAAGAACGCGATTTTCGTGATCGCAATCGAACTCTTGCTCCATTGAAGCCCGCAGAAGATGCTTTATTGTTAGATAGTACAACAATGAGCATTGACGAAGTGATAACTCAAGCCTTGAGTTATATCAAAGGGAAGTTAAACAATTAAGATTAACTAAGAGCGGTGCATTTTTGCTAAATTTTTCCGTTTATTCAAGGAAGAATGAACATTTATTATCAGCCCCACTTTTGCTGGAATGAAAGTGGTCGTTATTAACTTAAATTTAGAAGATTAATTATGTCAGAATCTTTTGCTCAACTTTTTGAAGAATCATTAAAAGACCTTGAAACTCGTTTAGGTTCAATTGTTAACGGTACAGTAGTAGCTATTGAAAAAGGCTATGTGTATGTTGATGCTGGTTTAAAATCTGAATCTCGTATTCCTGCGGAAGAATTTCAAAACGCTCAAGGCGAATTAGAAGTTCAAGTAGGCGATCTAGTAAACGTAGTATTAGATGCGGTGGAAGATGGTTTCGGTGAAACTAAACTTTCACGTGAAAAAGCAGTTCGTCACGAGTCTTGGATTGAATTAGAAAAAGCATACGAAGAACAGGCAACTGTTATCGGTTTAATCAACGGTAAAGTGAAAGGTGGTTTCACAGTTGAGTTAAACGGTGTACGTGCATTCTTACCAGGTTCATTAGTGGATACTCGTCCAGTAAGAGACACTCTACACCTTGAAGGTAAAGAATTAGAATTTAAAGTCATCAAACTTGATCAAAAACGCAACAACGTAGTAGTTTCTCGTCGTGCGGTGATTGAATCTGAAAATAGTCAAGACCGTGAAGAAATCCTAGCTAACCTAGTAGAAGGTTCAGAAGTTAAAGGTACAGTTAAAAACTTAACTGAATACGGTGCGTTTGTTGATTTAGGTGGTGTTGATGGTTTATTACACATCACAGATATGGCTTGGAAACGTGTTAAACATCCAAGTGAAATCGTTAATGTCGGTGATGAAATCACAGTTAAAGTATTAAAATTCGACAGAGATCGTTCTCGTGTATCTTTAGGCTTAAAACAATTAGGTCAAGATCCTTGGGTGGCGATTGCTGAAAATCATCCAGTGAACAGCAAATTAACAGGTAAAGTAACTAACTTAACTGATTACGGCTGTTTTGTTGAAATTTTAGAAGGTGTTGAAGGTTTAGTTCACGTTTCAGAAATGGATTGGACAAACAAAAATATTCACCCATCTAAAGTAGTTAACTTAGGTGATGAAGTTGAAGTAATGGTATTAGAAATTGATGAAGAACGTCGTCGTATTTCATTAGGCTTGAAACAATGCAAACCAAATCCATGGTTACAATTTGCAGAAACTCACAACAAAGGTGACAAAGTTTCAGGTAAAATCAAATCTATTACAGACTTCGGTATTTTCATCGGTCTTGAAGGTGGAATTGACGGTTTAGTTCACTTATCTGATATTTCTTGGAATTTACCAGGTGAAGAAGCTGTTCGTCAATACAAAAAAGGCGACGAAGTATCAGCAATCGTGTTACAAGTGGATTCTGCTAAAGAGCGTATTTCTTTAGGTATCAAACAACTTGAAGAAGATCCGTTTAATAACTTTGTTGCAGTAAACAAAAGAGGTGCAGTAATTTCTGCTAAAGTTGTTGAAGCTGACAACAAAGGTGCGAAAGTTGAATTAGAAGGTGGCGTGGAAGGTTATATCCGTGCAGCTGATTTGACTAGCGAAGTTGCAGCAGGCGATGTAGTTGAAGCGAAATACACAGGTGTAGATCGTAAAGCTCGTCTTGTTCATTTGTCTGTTAAAGCGAAAGATCAAGCAGAAGAAGCAGCAGCGGTAGCAAGCTTGAATAAGCAAGAAGAAGTTGCTATTCCTAATGCAATGGCTGAAGCGTTCAAAGCAGCTAAAGGTGAATAATTAAAAAATTCCCTGTAAAGTCGGCGTAGCGTCAAGTCTAGCTACGCTGACATTGACAAGTTAGGAGAATATTATGAATAAGTCAGAACTTATTGAAAACTTAGCACGAAAAAGTAAATCTCTTTCAGCAAGAGAAGTAGAAGTTTTAGTGAAAGAAATTTTAGAACAAATGTCGCTAGCGTTAGAACGTGGCAGACGCATTGAAATTCGAGGATTCGGTAGTTTCACGCTTCATTTTCGTCAACCGAGAATAGGACGCAATCCAAAAACAGGCGAACAAGTGAAATTATCCGCAAAAGCGGTACCGCACTTTAAAGCAGGAAAATTATTGAGAGAACGCGTGAATATTCATGCTTAATATTTGACTAACTGAAAAAACGGCACTTTAGTGTCGTTTTTTATATTTATTTTTGGCATAATGAGAACAATAAAGCCTATTTAGGAGAGTAATCATGATTAAATATATTCTTGCTTTTGTTATTTTACTTGCTGTTATTTTGATTGCCATCACCGTTGGGGCTAATAATGATCAAGTTATCACTTTCAATTATATTATCGCACAAAATCAAGTTCAGCTTTCAACTCTGGTCGCTGTTTTATTTGGTTTAGGTCTAATTTTAGGCTGGTTAATTACAGGATTTTTCTATTTAAAATTAAAATTGAAAAATCTTGCCCTTTCTCGTAAAGTTAAACGTCAAACTGTACTAATTAATGAGTTAAGTGCAGCTAAGAATAAGGCTGTATAATGCTTGAATTACTCTTCCTGCTTTTGCCCATTGCCGCCGCATATGGTTGGTATATGGGACATCGTAGTGCTAAAAAAGATCAGGAAGATATAAGCAACAAATTATCTCGAGATTACGTCACGGGGGTTAATTTGTTGTTATCTAATGAACCACAAAAAGCGGTGGATTTGTTTTTGAATATTTTACAAAAACAAGAAACCGAAAATGATCTTGAACGCACATCGCAATTTGAAGCAGAACTCACCCTTGGCAATCTTTTTCGATCTCGTGGTGAAGTTGATCGAGCGTTACGCATTCACCAAACAATTGATCGCAGTCCGCATTATAGTTTTGAACAAAAATTATTAGTGAAACAACAGCTAGCAAAAGATTTTATGGCTGTCGGCTTTTATGATCGAGCAGAAGCTCTTTATATTGTGTTAATTGATGAACCCGAATTTGCTAAAAATGCCTTACAACAACTTGCCGTCATTTATCAAAAAACAAAAGAATGGAAAAAAGCCATTAATGTTGCAGAAAAATTAGCAAAAATAGCACCAGATACTGATCCATGCCCCCTTGCTCATTATTATTGTGAATATGCCTTAACTCTACCGCCACAACAAGAAAATAAGTCTATTGAATTACTCACTATCGCATTAAAGATTTATTCTAACTGTGTCAGAGCATCTATCTTATTAGCGCAAGCTTATATGTTGCGATTGGATTATCAAAGTGCGGTCAAAAATTTAGAAAATGTATTAGCACAAAATGCAGATTACGTAGGCGAAGTGCTAGCTATGCTAAAATATGCTTATGATGAATTAAACCAACTTGAAAATTTTGAATTATTTTTAATTCGGGCTACTCAAATGACTAAAAATAGTGCGGTAGATTTAGCCTTGGCAGATTTAGTGGCAGAAAAATATGGCATTGTAGCAGCACAAACTAAGTTATACCACCAGCTTAAACAGAATCCGAGTACAGTTGTTTTTTACCGTTTTATTCAGTATCAAATTGATAATGCTGGCGAAGGAAAAGAAAAAGAGAGCCTTATTTTATTGCATAACATTGTTGGAGCAAAAATTAAACAAGGCTTTGATTATCGTTGCACAAATTGCGGTTATCAAACGCACAAATTAACTTGGTATTGCCCATCTTGTCGCAGTTGGGAAACGATCATACCAATGAAAGATAATTAAACAATAGCCGAACAATAATTAAACAAAACAAGTCCTAAACAGCCAAAAAAGGAAAAAATATGAATAATAAAATCATCGTTGCATTGGATTACGAAAAAGAAGCACAGGCTTTAGCATTAGTTGATCAAATTGATCCAAGCTTATGTTGCCTAAAAGTGGGTAAAGAAATGTTTACCACCTTAGGAACGGAATTTATTAAATGCCTACACCAACGGCAATTTGATGTTTTTTTAGATTTAAAATTTCACGACATTCCAAACACTGTTGCAAGAGCGGTGCGTTCTGCAGCAGATTTAGGCGTATGGATGGTGGATTTACACGCCAGCGGTGGGCTAGCAATGATGGAACAAGCCAAACAAATTTTACAGCCTTATGGTAAAGATGCACCTTTATTAATCGGTGTTACCGTGCTAACTAGTATGGAAGATTTAGACTTATTGCAAATTGGCATTAACGCTTCACCAATGGAACAAGTGATCCGTCTTGCACATTTAACCCAACGTGCAGGGCTTGACGGCGTAGTTTGTTCACCGCAAGAAGTGGAAATTTTACGTAACCATTGCGGTAAAGATTTCAAACTTGTCACGCCAGGTATTCGTCCTGTTGGTTCTGATTTAGGCGATCAACGCCGTGTGATGACCCCACCAGCAGCCATTCAAGCGGGAGCGGATTATTTGGTTATTGGTCGCCCAATTACTCAAGCCGATAATCCAGCACAAGTTTTACGAGCTATTAACCAATCAATTGCTGAATTAAAATGAGCGAATCTGAATTAGTTTATTCAACAGAAGTGGGGCGAATAAAAACAGTGCCTACACCGCCAGAAAAAGCCAAAGGCGATGGCATTGTTCGCATTCAACGGCAAGTAAGTGGTCGTAAAGGAAGTGCGGTCTGTGTTATTTCAGGATTAGATTTAACTGAAAGCGAATTAAAATCTCTCGCAACGGAATTAAAAAAACGCTGTGCTTGTGGCGGTGCTATAAAAAATCACTGTATTGAAATACAAGGTGATAAACGTCCGTTAATTAAACAGTTACTTGAGCAAAAAGGATTTCAAGTTAAATTTATTGGTGGCTAAATTTTTTTATTTCATACCGCACTTTTTACCATATTATGTAAAATAAACAGTATATTTTCATATATACAATCCATATATTAATATGATATTATGACAAATTTACACTATAAAGTGTTATCACTGTTAATGATTGTTAATATATTAAAAAGGAATCAGGATGAACCATATTTTCAAAACTAAATTTAACATCACTACTGGCGTTACCAAGGTGGTCTCGGAGATCGCAAGTAATCGCCGTGTATTGTCATCTAAAAAATCGAACAGGTCAGGATTAACCTGCAATGTGTTACCCCCCCTCTCCTTTAAACCCGCATTAATTGCACTTTCAATACTGTCTTATTTTTTTGCTCCACATGTTGCTTATGCCGCGCCAATACACGTTGATGGAGGTTCTATTGCAAGTGATTGGGGTCATAATAAAAAATGTGATTATTATGGTTGGTTTTCAAATAATCGTGATAACTCATATTGCCAATTTATTGCTTTAAATCCAAGTGGTACCCAAGGAGTTGTTAATTTCTCCGTTATGGGGGTAAAAGCGGTAGCCATTGGTAATGATGCTAAAGCAAGGGGCTCGCAATCTGTTACTGTGGGTAACAACTCTGCAGCACATAACCAATCTGTTGCCATTGGGGCGGATGTTTTCGCTAGGGGAAAATCTTCTGTTGCTATCGGGAATGATGATATTGATGATAGTAATTTTTATGATAAATTACCAGAAAGTACGATAAATACCATTTACCGTGAGCTTTGGAATAATGGTAGCGGACAATATTTTATTGATGAAAGATCCTTTAAAAATAAATATAATATTACAAATGGTCAAGACAATCGTCAATTCTCCCCAACCTATGCAGGGGGCTTAGGATCAATTGCGATTGGTTCACGCACCGTGGCTAGTGGTAAACTTTCCACCTCCCTTGGGGCGTTATCTTTTGCTTTAGCTGATTATTCCACCACATTAGGTATGCGTGCATTCGTTTCTAGAGATGCCCAGGGCGGTACGGCAATTGGGCGTGAAAGCCGTGTATTTGCTGAAGGCTCGCTAGCAATAGGTAATTTTAACGAATCCACTAATAAAGGCGCAATGTCTTACGGTTCCAATGCGAAAGCAGTAGGTGAAAACACTATTGCAATTGGTTCAATGGTAGCTGCTGGGGCGAAGTTTAATGCAGATAAAGGTAACAAATGGCTTGAGTTGTATAAAAACTTTAATAAAAATGAAACTGTGCTAGATGACGCCAGTGAATTTGATACTAAAGCCAGCGAAATTCTAAAAAATGGTACTACAACTGAATCGATGCCTTTAGACACAGAAAGTGAGATATTATTAACCATTGGTAGAAAGGAAATTAAAAAGACCCAAAAACATGGTGAAACTGGAGATGGAAAAAATGCCATAGTTATTGGTGGACGTTCTTTCGCTTTATGGCAAAACAGCTTGGCGTTAGGTTATTCTGCCTTAGCTGATGCCTCAAATGCGTTTGCTATTGGTTCTTATGCCTATGCTGGAAATCGAGCGGATAACGCTATGGCAATTGGGGTGCGTTCTTACGCTGAAGGGAAAAATAGTATCGCTCTTGGTTATCGTGCAAGAGTACAAGATGAAAGTCAAAACTCTACATTTTTAAACAGTATTTCTAATGGCAAGAATAAAGATCATTATAAAGGAAATAACTCTCTCGCTTTAGGGATTGAATCACTCGCCTATTTAAATAACTCCGTTGCTTTAGGTCATCAATCAGAAACTGATTACTTATATAGCGATTTATTAGCAAAACCTTACACACCAAAAGGCTCAATTATTATCCCAACGAGCGGACAAACGGGCGTAATTTCTGTGGGGAGTAAAGGTCGTGAACGCCGTATCGTTAACGTGGCATCAGGTTATTTAGATACTGATGTGGCTAACGTAGGGCAATTAAAATCCCTTGAAGAACGTGTAAATTTACTTTCTTTCAATGGTGGTGCTAGCCATACTCCTTATTTTGGTGTGGATCAAACTTCACAACATAGCGAAGCAAAACGCATTACCGACGGACAAAAAGCGACACAAAATTATGAACGCTATGTCAATATTGCAGGGCAATATGCTAACTTGCTAAACCGCAAAGCGAACGGTAAAGAAACTTTTAATGAAGAATCGTTAAAAGGAATCGAAAAAGAAGTAACCGAATTAGGTAAAAATAATAATATCGCAACCACTGCATCTGAAATCACAAAAGTGATTGAGGAGCTTAAAAAACTAGAAGCTGGTGCACTTTCACGTGCTTCTGATGCAGAATTAAAAGCGAAGCTCGATGAATGGACGAAGAAAATTAATGACGCTGTTAAAGCAGACAATACCGATGACAAAAAAGCGAGACTTACGCAATTAACAAAAACAGAAATTGAAGAATCTAACTTCAACGGCAACCGTGCTGAGGGTAAAGATTCTATCGCCATTGGCTTTAAAGCACACACTGAAACCGCAGCAGAACACGCTATTGCTATGGGCTACAACGCCGAAGCCAAAGTCGCAGGTGCGGTTGCTATTGGCGACACAGCTTTAGTTGAAACAAACGCAGGCGATTCAGTGGCGTTGGGTAAAAACTCAAAAGCGAGTGCAAAAATGACCGCACTTGATGGTGCTGAAATCAGTACTGATTCAAGCAGTGTTAAATTTAGCTGGAAAGGGGCTGGAACTTCAGAGAACATTAATGCAGATAAGAAAAAAGCAGTAGTGAGCGTTGGTGACACAGGCAAAGAACGCTTAATTACTAATGTAGCTGCGGGTAAATTAGACGCCACTTCTACTGACGCTATCAACGGCGGACAACTTTACGGTGTGGCAAGTGTATTTGCGACATTGGCTACTGATGTACTTGGCGTTGATAAAGCTGATAATGGAAAAGAGGGTTTCAAAAAAGGAAGTTTTGATAAATTGAAAGATGTCAATGGTAAAGATACAAGTGTTGCAAAACCTACATCTTTCAAAGATGCAATTGATAAAAACATCGAAACCATCAACAAAGGACTAAAATTTGCAGACAATAAAGGCGGAGAATTTACTCGCCAACTTGGAGCAAAAGTAACCATTAAAGGTGACGGCACGGATCTGACTTCGGCGGCTAATGGTGATTCAATTACTTTTACATTAAATAAAGTAAAAACTCTAAATGATTCAACAAATGGAGCTGAGGGAGATAAAGTCGTTACCGCTAATGCAGTGAAAACTTATCTTAACTCTAAAATTAATGGTATTAGTACTACGTTAGAATTAGAAGCAGATAATTCTAAAAATGGTACTGGTCCTCACGGCACCGTAGCACTAAAAACGCAAAAACTGAAAATAGCGGGTACTGCGAATGAAGTAACTACTTCGGTTCAAAGTAATGGACAAACTATTACTATTGGTTTAGATAAGAAAATCAAAGATGACATTAAGGATTCTAGCGATAAGATCAAAGAGATCAAAACAGAAGTCACTAATCTGAAAAGTAACCAAACTTTAAAATATAAAGCAAATGGTACGAATGGACAAACTGTAAAATTAGCTGAAGGTCTTGATTTTAAAAATGATACTAATATCACTGTTGAAGTGGGTGCGAGCGGAGCTGTTACTCATAAACTTAACTCAACTCTAAAAGGCATCACTTCTATTGCAAAAGACACCAACGGCAACGGTACGAAAATCACTTTAGAAGATGACAAAATCACCGTAAACAAAAAAATTACGGGTGTTGAAGATGGCAGTATCACAGCGGGTTCTAAAGATGTAGTCAATGGTGGACAATTGCACACAGAGCTTGAGAAAAAAGCCAATAAACAATTGGATAACATCGATCAAGCAGGCAAAGATGTGATTTCAAAATTAGCAGCTGATGCAGTTAAAGCGGAAAAAGATCAAAAGGCTTCATCTGCACTTTCAGTTAAAGCTGAGAAAGCTGATAACGGTAAATCAACAACTATTAAAGTAGGTTTAAATGAAAGCACCCTGATTACGAATTTAAGTACAGGTGCAAGTATCGACAAGCCTAATGACGGCACACCAAAACTAGTTACCGATAAACAAGTAAACACTTATGTTAGTTCTGTATTAGGCGGTAAAAAACTGACTTTTGCTGATAAAAATGGTGGTACACACGAAAGCAAATTAGACAGCACCTTTAAACTTATTGGTAATGAGGATATTACTGTAACAGTTGGTAATGGTGATGCTAAAGATGAGGGTAAAGCAACATTTACCTTAAATAAAGCAACAACTATTCCAAATACAGACAATCACGCTGATAAAGACAAAGTAGCAACAGCAGGTGCGGTGAAAACTTATGTCGATAACGCATTGAAAACCTCAAAAGACAATGCCGATAAAACTGCGGTCAAATATGACGATGAAAATAAAACATCGCTCACTTTAGGCGGAGCAGGTTCAGGGAAGCCTCCTGTAGAAATTAAAAATCTCAAATCAGGTCTTGGTCTTGATGACAATGGCACAGCAAATCTTGATGCCAATACTGCTAAAGCTAAAGTGGATAGCTTGCTTAAAAATACTGACAAAGACGCATTGCATAAAGCAGTAAATGCTGGTGATCTAAAAGCGATTGCATTATCAGGCTTAGATTTTGCAGGTAATTCAGGCGAAGTTCACCGAAATCTTGGTGAAAAACTGAATATTAAAGGTGCTGGAATAATAGCTCAAGATTTTAAAGGAGCTGATGGAAATATTAATGTAAAAGCTGAAAACGATACATTAACTGTAGAACTTGCTAACAAACTAAAAAATCTTGAATCTGCTGAATTTATTTCAGACTCTGTGAGAGGCGGAAATGTCAAACAAAAAGTGAAAACTACTATTGACGGCACAGGCACTGCGATCAAAGAGATTGAAGATAGTGGAGTTAACAAACGTAATGGAAAAACTGCTGAGTACAAGCTGGATAAAGTCCTGCTTAAAGATGGAGATAAATTAGTTGCTATGGATACCGAGCATGGCACAACAGTAAAATACGGAAATGAACAGGTTACCACAACTGCGGATGGCATCTCTATTAGAAATGGAGAAAACGAAGATAAAGAAGTGCTTTCCATTAAAAATAAAAACGGCAAAGGCGAAATAAATTTTGCTAAAGGTGCTGATGGTAAAATCACTGGCTTAGCAGATCTTACAGATACTTCTGATGATTCAAGTGCAACTAACAAAAAATATGTTGACAATGCACTGAAAACATTAAAAGACAATGCGGATAAAACTGCGGTTAAGTATGATGATGACACTAAATCATCTATTACGTTAGGCGGAAAAGATTCAGGCAAAGCTCCTGTTGCGATCACAAATCTGAAATCAGGTCTTGGTATCGATGATATTCAAGGTCAACCAGATTCCGCTAAACAAGGAAAAATGGTTGAGTTAGTGAAAGATTTAGTTGCTGGAAAATTTGACACTAACACTCACAAAGCCGTTAATGTAGGGGATCTAAAAGCTATCGCATTATCAGGCTTGAACTTTGTAGGCAATGACGGAAAAGATGTTCACAAAAATCTAGGTGAAAAATTAGAGATTGTGGGTCGTGGCGTGAAAGATATTAACAACTTTAAAGGTACAGACAATAATATCGCTGTAACCAATAAAGACAGTAAGTTAGAAATTTCACTCAACGAATCGCTAAAAGATATGGACTCTTTTGAAACTAAAGCAAAACAAGTCAGAAATGATCCAGAACTTTATGCAAAAAGTAAGTTAGATGGTGCAGGTTTACATCTCAAGCCTTATGCTGACGATACAGGATTATTACCATTGACAGATAAAGAAGCTGATTACGGTTTATTAAGTTTAAAACTAAGAGATGGTGATAAAACCAACACTCAAACTGCTGACGATATTACTCTGAAAAACGGTGATAGCGAAAATGTTTCTACTGCAATTGCAAATACGTTAGAGGCGAAAGATGGTAATGATCCAACAGTAACGCTTATTAATAAGCAAACTGCTGCTGGAAATACCATGAGTGATGATAAAGGCAATATTGCAGTCTATAGTCGAACAGGGGCAACTTTATCAAATAAAAAAGGTGATGATGCTACTTATAAGGCTGATAGAGTAACTTTATTAGATATTGATGGTAACACTGCAACATTGAATAGCAAAGGCTTAACCGTTGGTGATAGTGATTCAAAAAGTGGTGATAAAACTAATACCACTTATGCTAAAAATGGTTTAACGGTTCATGGTAAAGATGGTAAAGAAGCAGTAAGTTTAACTACCACTCATAAAGATGGTAAAGATACTGCGACACTTGCTTTTGCTAAAGATGGTGATAAAGCAACAGGTGTGATTACAGGATTGAAAGATCTTGATGATAAAGCCGATGGCTCAAGTGCAGCAAATAAAAACTATGTTGATAGTAAGCTTGAAAAAGCTTTAAGTGATGCTGCTGGCAACCGCCCATTTGATTATTATTTAGATGATGTCAAAGTTAGCAAAGACAAAGACGGTAAATTCTATAAAGAACAAGATGGTGAAAAAGTTGAGCTAAACGATGATGAAAAAGCAAAAGTTGTCATTAAAGCTGAGCCGACAGCCACTCCAATGGTAGTGAGCAATATTAAAGACGGTAAATTATCTACTGATTCGAAAGATGCAGTAAATGGTTCACAATTGGTGAAAGCTACAGGTGCAATGTTAGACAAAGACGACAATATGACCTTTGCTGATGGACGTGATGGCAAAGCAGCAAGCGATGCTGATGCAGCAGCTAATAAAGGTTTAACTGCACAAGATGGCTTAAATGGCAAAAATGCTAACGATAAAGCTAACGCATTACGCAATGGTGAAGCTGGAACTTTAGTTTATACTGATGAAGCAGGTAACCGTTTAGTGAAAGCCAATGACGGTAAATACTATAAAGCAACGGATATTGAAGCTAATGGTATGCCGAAAGCGAATAAAAGTGCGGTAGAAAATCCACAACTTTCTTTAGTGAATGCTGAGGGTAAAACCGATGTACCAACTGTGTTAGGCAATGCGGCAAGCGGATTAGGTGTTAGCACACCAACAGAAAATCAAAAAACGAAATTAGCAGAACTTGCTAAAGCGATTGATGACAAAGTGGGCGTTGTGGGCGAAAAAGCGAAAGCGCTTTCTGATAAAGCTCAAACTTTTACTGATTTAACGTTAGCGGTAAGCAGTTTAGAGCAAGCTATCGACGCAATGCCTGATGGTGAGGCGAAAGAAAAAGCTCAAGCAACGTTGCAAGCTAATAAAGAAAAATTAGCACAAGCTAAAACGGATTTAGAAACTGCGAGAAACGAGTTAAAAACAGCGAAAGCGGAGTTAACTAAAGCTAATAGTGATTATGACAACGGTTATAATGACGCAACTAAAGCAACAGATAAAGTCGCTGATTTAGTGAAAGCTGATAGCAGTGCTAAATTAAGCAATGTTGCGACAGTTGGTGATTTACAAGCAGTTGCTAAAGCGGGCTTGAACTTTACTGGTAATGACGATGTGAAAGTACATAAGAATATCGGTGAAAGTGTCTCGATCAAAGGCGAGGGCGAATTTAACAGCGAAGCAACAGCGAAAGGAAACATTAAAGTTGAAGCATCACAAGATGGACAAGGCTTAGAAGTGAAATTGTCTGATCGCTTGCAAAATATGACCTCTTTTGAAACTCGTGAAGTTGATGGCAAAAAAGCAGTATTAAATAGCTATGGCTTGCAAGCAACAAGTGCAGAAGCACAAACAAATATTAGTGCAATGGGTGTTGCGATTAAAGGCAAAGGTAATAATGCGGGTAAATCAGCAAATTACCAATTAGATGGCGTTAAATTGCAAGACAAAGACAATACCGCAACAATGTCAGCAAATAATATCACGTTGGCTGATAAAGCAGGTAAAGCGTCTTCAAGCTTAGATAAAAATGGTTTAACTGTTAAAGGCGAGGGCGGTGAAATCGCAATTAACGGTGCAAGAGGTGAAATTACGTTACCTGATGTGAAACCAGATGCAAGCGGAAGTGTTGCGGTGAATAAAAACTATGTAGATGCAAAAAATAATGAATTGCAAGAAAAATTGAATTCTTCTAGCAAAGAGTTACGTGCAGGTATCGCTGGAGCGTTAGCAGCAGCTGGATTGCCTAATTCTTCAATGCCAGGTAAATCAATGATTGCAGCATCGGCTAGTTCATATAAAGGTCATAGTGCGGTTGCTTTAGGTTATTCACGAGTGAGTGATAACGGAAAAGTGATCATTCGATTACAAGGAACAAGTAACTCAGCAGGCGACTATGGCGGTTCTGTTGGGGTTGGCTACCAATGGTAATCAAACTTGACTAAAACTCACCGCACTTGTTTAGTCAAAGTGCGGTGTGATGATTACAGCTAAGTTTAAAATTAAAATCCCTTTTTACAAAAAAGGGATTTTTTGCTTTAATATTCACTTGCTTATCTTTGTTCATCTCTCTACAATGGCGTTTTCCTACATTTAAAATATGAGTAATCAAATGAATATTTCTCAGCTTGCTGTGCGAGTTTATTATGAGGACACTGATGCGGGTGGCGTAGTTTATCATGCAAGATATTTGCATTTTTTTGAGCGAGCTAGAACAGAATATTTACGGCAGATGAATTTTTCTCAACAACAATTGTTAAATGAACATAATATCGCTTTTGTGGTCAAAACTATGCACATTGATTACAAAATTGCAGCGAGATTAGATGATTTGTTACTGGTTGAAACTGAAGTAACAGAAGTTCGAGGTGCTACAATTTTATTTGAACAAAAATTAAAACGAAACGAACAAATTTTATCTACTGCACAAGTGAAAATTGCTTGTGTGGACATGGTGAAAATGAAAGCAATGGCATTGCCTGATATGATTAAATCGGCATTTTTGAGCTAATCAGTGATTTTCAATTTCGGAGTTTATAATGACCACTGAATTAAATTTTTTAGGACTATTCCTTAAAGCGAGTATTGTTGTGCAAGTGATTATTTTGATTTTACTTGCTTTTTCTATTATTTCTTGGGCGATTATTATTCAGCGTAGCCGTATTTTAACTCGTGCGTTAAAGGAGTCTGTTGCTTTTGAAGATCGTTTTTGGTCGGGTGAAGATTTAAATAAATTATACGAGGGATTATCCAATCGCCGTGATGGATTATCAGGTAGCGAACAAATCTTTTTTGTTGGTTTTAAAGAATTTTCACGCTTAAAACAAGCTAATCCTGATGCCCCTGAGTCAATCATTCAAGGCAGTACAAGGGCAATGAATTTAGCGATGAATCGAGAAGTAGAAGATCTTGAAACGAGAGTGCCATTTTTAGCTACTGTTGCTTCAATTAGCCCTTATATTGGTTTGTTTGGGACAGTTTGGGGAATTATGCATGCGTTTATGGCATTGAGTGGAGTAAAACAAGCAACTTTACAAATGGTTGCACCAGGCATCGCAGAAGCGTTGATTGCTACCGCAATTGGTTTGTTTGCGGCAATTCCAGCGGTGATAGCATATAACCGTTTAAGCTTAAGAATCAATAAGTTAGAGCAAAATTATGGTAACTTTATTGATGAATTTACTTCAATTCTACATCGTCAAGTATTTGGGCGTAATCATTTATAATCATTTTATTGAAAATTTATCCAAAATTGCCCGCACTTTGCATTTTGCATAAAGTTATAAATTAAGTGCAGTCGGTTTAGCAAAATTTTAGGGGTAAAAATGTCTTATCGTCGTCGAGGTCGAAATATTAAATCGGAAATCAATATTGTTCCGTTTTTAGATGTGTTGTTGGTATTGTTGCTGATTTTTATGGCAACAGCACCGATTATTAGCCAAAGTGTGCAAGTAGAATTACCTGATGCTGTTGATAGTGAGTTAGTATCGAGTAATGAAAATAAACCGCCTGTTATTTTAGAAGTGTCAGGTATTGGGCAATATGCTTTATCTATTGCGGGTGAACGTGCTGAAAATCTTACCGAAGAAATGGTCAGTCAAATGACTAAACAGGAATTTGAAAAAGATAATAAAACTGTATTTCTAGTAGGGGGAGCAAAAGATGTCCCTTATGAAGAAATTATTAAGGCATTGAATTTATTACATTTAGCGGGCATTAAATCGGTAGGTTTAATGACTAATCCAATTTAAGTAGGTGTTTTGTGCGTAAAAATCAACAAAATAACGGCATAAGTGCAGTGATTATTTCTGTTGTTCTGCACCTGATCTTATTTGGCTTGTTGATATGGGGATCTTTTTATAGCCATGTAGAAATTATGGGCGGTGGAGAAGATTCTGGCGAGGCGATCGGGGCAGTAATGGTGGATACTGGTAAAGCTGCACAAGAGTGGGGTCGCTTGCAACAAAACAAAAAAGGTGAAATAGAAAAGCAGCGTTTATTGCAACAACAAAAGCTTGAGGAAGAAAAGCGACAGCAGCAGTTGGAAATTGAGCAACAACAGCTAGAAAAACAGCGTATTGAACGTGAAAAACAGCTTGCGGAGCAGAAAAAACAAGAGCAACAGAAAAAATTAGAAGAGCAAAAAAGGTTAGCTGCAATTGAAAAACAAAAAGCTGAAGAAGCTCAAGCTAAACAGGCAGCAGAAGCAGCAAAACTTAAAGCAGAGGCGGAGGCTCAACGCTTAGCAATGGCAGCTAAGCAAGCAGAACAAGAAAAAATTGCGAAAGCGAAAGCAGAAAAAGAACGGTTAGAAAAAGAGCGGTTAGAAAAACAAAAAATTGAACGTGAAAAAGCGGAAAAAGCCAAGGCTGAAAAAGAGAGGGCAGAACGAGAAAAAGCGGAGAAAGAAAAGTTAGCCAAATTAAAAGCAGAGAAAGAGGCTAAAGCCAAAGCCGAAAAAGAAGCTAGAGCTAAAGCAGAAGCTGAAAAACGTGCGGCTCAAGCCGCAGCACTTGATGATTTTCTCAATAGTGGTGATATTGGTGGTGGCAGTGCTGCGGTGGGTGGAAACGCTAATAAACGAGGCTCTCAAGGTAGTGGTGCAGCGATGGGGAATGGTGACGGCGGAAAAATTGGAGATCAGTACGCAGGCTTGATTAAAAAGGAAATTATGCGACGATTTTTGATTGAACCTAGCTTTTTAGGTAAAAAATGCGAAGTACGCATTCAATTAGAACGAGATGGCACAATTTCAAGTTATCGAAAAATCTCAGGAGATGGAGCTGTTTGTTCTGCTGCATTAAGTGCGGTCGCTCGTACGAAAAAAGTGCCAGCGGCTCCAACAGACGCCATTTATGAAAGAAATAAGAGTCCGATTATTGTTTTTGAACCGAAATAGTAATGATAAACACATAAAATAAGGGAAAATTTATGAACATAATTAAACACATACTGAATTTATCGCTGCTGTTGTTGATAGCTTGTGTGGCTACAGCTCAAGCAGAAGATGAAGTTCGAATTGTGATTGATAAAGGGGTTGATAGTGCTAGACCTATCGCTGTTGTGCCGTTTAAATGGAATGGTGCAGGCACAATGCCTGTTGATGTGGCAGATATTATTTCAGCAGATTTACGCAATAGCGGTAAATTTAATCCTATTCCAGTTAATCGTATGCCACAACAACCAACTTCAGCAGCAGAAGTTAATTCTGAAGCTTGGTTAGCGTTGGGGATTGATGCAATAGTTGTTGGTCAAGTAACACCGAATGGTAATGGTTATAGTATCGCTTATCAGTTAGTGGATACTATAGGAGCAACTGGTACAGCGGGGGCGGTATTGATGCAAAATCAATATGCGGTACCCGCAAATGCAATACGTTTAGGTACTCACACAATTAGTGATGAAGTGTTTGAAAAATTGACAGGTATCCGTGGTGCATTCAGAACGAAGATTGCTTATATAGTACAAAAACATGGTGGTTCAAAGCCTTATCAAGTACGTATAGCTGATTATGATGGACATAATCAATTTATTGTAACTCAAAGTTCACAACCGCTAATGTCACCAGCTTGGTCTGCTGATGGTGGTAAGTTAGCTTATGTTACTTTTGAAAATCGGAAGTCTCAGTTAGTTGTTCATGACTTGCACTCTGGAAAAAGACGAGTTGTAGCTTCATTTGAGGGACACAATGGAGCTCCATCTTTTTCTCCTGACGGTTCTCGATTGGCTTTTGCTTCCTCTAAAGAAAGTAAATTGAATATCTACGTAATGAGTTTAGCTGGTGGGCAGATAACACAGTTAACTCACAATGAGGGTAATAATACGGAGCCTTCTTGGACAGCGGATAGTCAATCCATTATTTTCACTTCAGATAGAAGTGGCGTGCCTCAACTCTATAGTATGGATACCGCTGGAGGCAATATTTCGTTAATCAGTTCAGGAGGACGTACTTATA
Organism: Seminibacterium arietis; assembly: GCF_042675725.1. NCBI lineage: Bacteria > Pseudomonadati > Pseudomonadota > Gammaproteobacteria > Pasteurellales > Pasteurellaceae > Seminibacterium > Seminibacterium arietis. The sequence goes on along the minus strand of NZ_JBHTJN010000004.1, from coordinate 170,590 downwards.
GCGGTCAAATGTCCGCAGATGGAAGTGCATTGATCATGATTTCAGGCGATCATATTATGCGTAAAGACTTAGCAAGTGGCAAAATAGAAATGTTAAGCACGACTTTTTTAGATGAAAGTCCAAGTATATCGCCAAACGGTATAATGATTATTTATAGCTCTACACAAGGCGTAGGAAAGGTGCTACAATTGGTTTCCTCTGATGGTCGCTTTAAAGCACGTTTGCCAGGAAGTGACGGACAAGTGAAATTTCCTGCCTGGTCACCATATTTAAGTAAAAACTAGGAGAATTAAATGAAAAAATTTGCAAAATTATTAGTTGTAGCGGGTTCTGTTGCAGTATTAGCAGCATGTAGTTCATCAAAAAATGAAACTGCGGATGCAAACGGACAAACTTTTGGCGGTTATTCTGTGCAAGATTTACAACAACGTTATAACACTGTTTATTTCGGTTTTGATAAATACGCAGTGGAAGGCGAATATGCTCAAATTTTAGATGCACATGCAGCTTATTTAAATGCAACTCCAGCATCTAAGGTTTCTGTGGAAGGTCATGCAGATGAACGCGGTACACCTGAATACAATATCGCATTAGGTCAACGTCGTGCTGATGCTGTTAAAAATTTCTTATCAGCAAAAGGCGTGCAAGCAGGACAAGTTTCAACTGTTTCTTACGGTGAAGAAAAACCAGCAGCTTTAGGACATGATGAAGCAGCATATTCTAAAAACCGTCGTGCAGTGTTAGTATATTAATTAACTGTTTTGCATTAAAAAATGATAAGAATAAAACCAGACTTAGTTCTGGTTTTATTTTTTTTACAATAGAATTGATTATTTTTTATTTTAGAATACGTTGTTCAGTACAAAGAATAGATAAATTGTTGAGTATTCATTCAAACAGACAAAAGAATGAAAATTTTTGTTGATTATTAAAATAAAAACGCTATTATAAGCACCTGTTACGCAAGAGTGGGTCGTTAGCTCAGTCGGTAGAGCAGCGGACTTTTAATCCGTTGGTCGAAGGTTCGAATCCTTCACGACCCACCACTTAGAACAAAACCTTAATTTTAAGGGTCGTTAGCTCAGTCGGTAGAGCAGCGGACTTTTAATCCGTTGGTCGAAGGTTCGAATCCTTCACGACCCACCACTTAGAACAAAACCTTAATTTTAAGGGTCGTTAGCTCAGTCGGTAGAGCAGCGGACTTTTAATCCGTTGGTCGAAGGTTCGAATCCTTCACGACCCACCACTTAGAACAAAACCTTAATTTTAAGGGTCGTTAGCTCAGTCGGTAGAGCAGCGGACTTTTAATCCGTTGGTCGAAGGTTCGAATCCTTCACGACCCACCATTCAAGCGTTCGATATCTCAAATTAGAATACTATGAAAAGAATAATTTTATTTTATTCTTAATACAAAGATATATTTACAAGATATAACTTGTGTAGGATCAAAATAGCAACTCATCTCAGTTAGAATGAAATAAAAAGTGCGGTAAAAATTTTTATTTTATACCGCACTTGTTTCGTTAATTAATTTTTTTATTTCACTGCAAGTTATTCAGCTAATTGAGTGCTACTTGGCTCACTAGAAACATCATTTAAGCTACCTTGAGGCTGCTGAGCAGAATTATTATGATGAGCTACAGAGCGAGCAGGAACTACAGTGGAAATTGCATGTTTGTAAACCATTTGATTTACAGTGTTCTTCAGTAAGATTACAAACTGATCGAAAGATTCAATTTGACCTTGAAGTTTGATGCCGTTTACTAAGTAAATTGATACGGGAATACGTTCGCGACGTAGTGCATTTAAATAAGGATCTTGTAAAGATTGCCCTTTTGCCATATTTTTATTCCTTTTTATTATTTGTTGATTAGATCAAACTATTTGGGAGTATTCATTTGTCTCCTCCGACAATATAGCAATAATCTAATAAAATGTCATCTCTGTGACAAAATTATTTTACAGATTGTATAACTGATTGCTTTGCCTGTTCAATTTGTAGGCTGTCTAACCATTGTAGCGGATATTTCCAGCCTCTAAGCCAAGTGATTTGTCGTTTAGCGAGCTGTCTTGTAGCACAAATGCCTCTAAATACCATTTCATTATAATCATAATCACCTTGCAAAAATTCCCACATTTGACGATAGCCTACACAGCGAATTGACGGTAAGTTGAGGTGTAAATCAGATCGTTGAAATAATGTTTCAACTTCCTGCTGAAATCCTAAAGCTAGCATTTTATTGAATCGTTGTTCTATTCTTTGGTGTAAAATGGCTCGTTCTTGAGGAGCTATCGCAAATTGTAAGATTTTATAGGGTAGTTTATTGCCTTTTTGATTCATTAATGAAGTTAGAGACTGGCCACTAATATAAAAAACTTCCAATGCTCGGTTAATCCGCTGACTATCATTAGGATTGATTCGCTGAGCGGATATAGGATCTATTTCCGCTAATTTTTGATGTAAAGCATGCCAACCGTATTTTTTTGCTTCTTGTTCAATTTCACGGCGAATATTCTCATCGGCGGAGGGTAACGGAGAGAGTCCTTCTAGCAAGGCTTTGTAGTATAGCATTGTGCCACCAACGAGTAATGGTATCTTTCCTTGAGCAGTAATTTTTGTCATTTCTTGTAATGCATCATGACGGAACTCAGCAGCCGAATAAGTTTCAGCGGGATCTTTAATATCAATCAAGCGGTGAGGTGCTAGTGCTAGCTCTTCTGCACTAGGTTTTGCCGTACCAATGTCCATTCCTTTGTAAATTAAAGCGGAATCTACGCTGATAATCTCTAAAGGCAAAGTTTGGCATAGTTTTATGGCTAAATCTGTTTTACCAGATGCCGTTGGCCCCATTAAGAAAATTGCAATGGGGTTATCTGAATTTCTTAGCATGATAGTTTTTCCAAGTAGATTTTCCAATCTATAGGCAATAATAGTTGTTTAAGTTGGTAATCTGTTGTAATGAGTTGTTCTGTTTCCGTGAGTAATGCTATTGCATCAGCAAAAATATTGATTTCTGTAGTCTGTAATACATCACAAAGTGCGGTCAAAAAAGTAGAAAATTCAGTTAGATTTTGTTCTAGCAAACGGATTATAGCATTTTGTATATTTTGATGACGTAAACACGCAGGAACTTTAATGATGCTAATTCGTTGTTGCGGTAAGTTTTCGTTAAAATAAAAACCTGTTTGCTGAAAAAAATGTTTCTGTTGCTGCCATTGCAAAAATTGCGATGCATTCAAACGAAATGTTATTGGAATCAATAAAGCTTGTTGTGAAACAGGAGATTGTTGTAATTTTAGTTTACATCTCAATTTCTGTAATGCAGTCAGTGAAATTAAATAGAATTGTTGATCTTGTTGTAATAATAACGCTTTATTCTCAATCAGTGATAAAGCACGAAGCATATTTTTATTGCTTTGTGAGAGCGTGTTAGTATTTTCTCTATTATGTTGTTTTGTGAGCAATTCGCCATATACTTTTTGTACTTCTAAATTAGCGTTATCGGCTGATTTTACAGAATTTGGCATAAACTCTTTATGTACAGGCTGAGAGATTGGATATTGCCGATTAGATTGAGTAAAAATATTTTTTCCTGCTGCTGCTCGATTTGGCTTATTAGAAGAAATCCATTGTCCATCGGGTTCACAAACTTGCACTAATGTAGCATTTTCTTTGCTCTCGGAGGGAAACGATAAGTCTACTTTCTCGTTATTTAGTGCATCAAAAATACCTTGAAAAATAAAATCATGAACTAGACGAGATTGATGAAAACGTACTTCGTGTTTAGTTGGGTGAACATTCACATCAACTTCATTAGGATCCAAATCGATAAATAAAACGAAAGCAGGGTATTGATTCGCTGAAAGTCGCTCAGCATAAGCTTGTCTAATAGCGTGATTTATAACTTTATCTCGGATCATTCGTCCATTGACATAACAATAATTCAGATCGTTTTGATTACGACTGTATGTTGGCAAGCCAACCCAACCAAATAAATGTAATTTATTGTGTTTCCAGTTAATTTCTAAAGCATGATGAACAAAATTTTCTCCACAAATTGCAGCGAGGCGTTTCATCTTTTGTTGATTATTGACCGCACTTTTATATTGTTTGATGATTTTTCCGTTATGAGTGAGAGTGAATGCAATATTGAATTTTGCTAAAGCAATACGACGAATAACTTCTTCAATATGAGCAAATTCCGTTTTCGCAGTACGCAAGAATTTGCGTCTTGCTGGCGTGTTGAAAAATAAGTTTGCAACTTCTACAGTTGTTCCTACAGGGTGCGATGCAGGTTGTATGGTAGTCTCCATCTCTCGACCTTGAGCGTAAACTTGCCAAGCTTCTTTTTGTTCTTGAGGGCGAGATGTTAGGGTTAGACGAGAAACCGAACTGATACTAGCTAAGGCTTCTCCACGAAATCCTAAACTGAGGATTGCTTCTAAATCTTCAATACAAGTAATTTTGCTAGTTGCGTGACGAGCTAGAGCAAGTGGTAATTCTGTTTTTGCTATGCCGATACCATTATCTCGCACTCTGATTAATCCAGCTCCACCATCTTCAATATCAATTTGAATTTGCGTTGCACCCGCATCAAGGCTATTTTCTACTAGCTCTTTTACGACTGAAGCAGGACGTTCGACTACTTCTCCAGCGGCAATTTGGTTAGCGAGCTGAGGCGGTAAAATTTGTATTGGCATTTTTACTTCTTATTCTCGTAAACGAATTTTTTGTCCAGTTAGCACTTTACCATTTTTTAAGTGCGGATTTAATTTTAGTAATTTTTGCGGTGAAACCCCATATTCACGAGCAATGCTATATAGGGTTTGATTTTTTTTAACAATATGAAATTTTGCAACTACAGTTTTTTTATTTTCAGCTTTTTCTTGCTTTGTTTCCTGTTTATTTTCTTTAGAAGATAGCTTTTGCTTTTTGTTTTCTTGTGCTTTTGACTCACTATTTTCAACAATATTGGGTATTTTCAGATTTTGCCCAACAAAAACTTGCTTGTTTTTAATATTATTTAATTTTATCAGTGCATTCATACTGATATTGTATTTTACTGAAATTTGGAATAGAGTCTCGCCTTTTTTGACTTTATGAATAAAAGTGCGGTCAATTTTTTGATCTTTTTTATCATCTCCAGCGACTAATATTTTTGGCTGAGGCTTATAATAGCGTTTACGATATTCTACAAGGCTATCGTAAATTAAGCGTGCGATTTGTTGACGATATTGTTTATTACTTAATTTTTTTTCTTCCGTAGCATTTGATAGAAAACCTGTTTCTACTAAAATTGAAGGAATATCAGGCGAACGCAGTACGCCAAGACTTGCATGTTGTGGTGTATTGCGGCTAAGTGTTGTTATTTTAGCGAAACGTTTTAAGACGATGCGACCTAGTTCATAACCAACACGTTGGCTATGTCCAAATTGTAAATCAAGTACAGTTTGATCTAAATATTTTTCATTATGAGATGAAAGCACAGTGCCTGCACCACCAAGTAATTCTGATTGTTTTTCACTATCTTCTAACCATCTCCCCATTTCACTATTAGCTCGTCGATTTGATAATACCCAAACCGAAGCACCACGTAATTGCGGAGAAAGGGAAGAATCTGCATGAATAGAAATGAGAAAATTCGCTTTTTGTTTGCGTGCAATTTCTGAACGCTGAGATACTGAGATATAATAATCACCCTTACGAGTAAGTACAGCATCGAAATTAGGATCTTTATCTAATAAATATTTGAGTTCTTTTGCAATAGCTAAAGTAACGTTTTTTTCGTAAGTTTTTAATTTACGTCCAATTGCACCAGGATCTTTTCCACCATGACCAGGATCGATAGCTATTATCCATTCTTGTGAAAACCCAGCGATGGAGAAAAAAGATATAAAAATCAATAAAATAAATTGAATAATCGGTTTCATTGTTATCCATCAAGTGCGGTTAAATTTTGTAAAATTTTTTCACCAAGTTGGGTTGTAGCAACTAATTGAATATTACGTGCAAAATCAGCATACTCAATATTGATGAGCAAGTCAGCTTCAGCCAATAAGCCTTGCCCTTTTTCTGCCCATTCAATTAAACAAAGGCTATTTGCTTTAAAATAATCACGAATTCCAATAAATTCAAGTTCTTCAGGATCACTTAAACGGTATAAATCAAAATGATAAACTTGTTTTTGCGGTAAATGATACTCTTCTACTAATGTATAAGTAGGGCTTTTTACGTTACCTTGATGACCTAAACTTTGGATAATTCCACGGCTAAGTGTCGTTTTCCCAGCACCTAGTTCACCGTTTAAGTACAGTACAACGGTTTCATTGTTTTGTATATTACAAATCGCCTGAACTAGTTTCGCACCAAATTGGCACATTGAATTTTCATCGGCAATATATTGGCTGTAAGTTGTCATTATTCGTTGAGTATCAAAAGTTAAATTTATAGTTATTAGTTGAAAGTGCGGTAGAAATCACCGCACTTTTAATGTTGTAAAATTATTATTTTACAGTAACTCGAGCAAATTTTCGTTTACCTACTTGATATACAGCAGTAGATGCAGCGATTTTTAATTTGCTATCATTGATTTTTTTACCATCAATTTTTACGCCACCTTGATTTATCATACGGATAGCTTCAGAAGTCGTTTCTACTAAACCAGCTTCTTTTAACAGATTAGCGATAGCAATTTCACCAACAAGTTCAAATTCAGGCATTTGATCTGGTATTGCTCCTTTTTGGAAACGGTTAATAAAATCCTGTTCCGCTAAATCTGCTGCCTCTTGTGAGTGAAAACGAGTGATGATTTCTTTTGCTAATAAGATCTTAATATCACGAGGATTTCGTCCTTTTTCAACTTCTTGTTTAAATTGTGCAATTTCAGTGAGTGGACGGAATGAAAGTAAATTGTACCAATCCCACATTAATTTGTCAGAAATGGACATGATTTTACCAAACATTTCACTTGGTGCTTCGTCTACACCAATGTAATTGCCGAGTGATTTGGACATTTTTTTCTCGCCATCTAACCCTACTAATAATGGAAGTGTAATTGCCACTTGAGGTTTTTGCCCTTCCATTTTTTGTAATTCACGTCCCATTAGTAAATTGAAAGTTTGATCTGTGCCACCTAATTCCACATCTGCTTGTAGATGTACGGAATCCTGTCCTTGTAAGAGTGGATAAATAAATTCATGAATAGCGATAGATTGATTATTAGCAAAACGTTTTTTGAAGTCGTCACGCTCTAACATACGTGCGACAGTATAGCGAGAAGCAAGACGAATCATGCCGATTGTACCTAATTCACTTAGCCATTCAGAGTTAAATACCACACGAGTTTTTTGCGGATCTAAAATTTTAAAAATCTGAGTTTTATAAGTCTCAGCATTACGTAGCACATCTTCTCTTGAAAGCGGTGGGCGAGTCGCATTTTTACCAGATGGATCTCCCACAGTAGCGGTAAAATCGCCTATTAAAAAAATGACTTCATGGCCAAAATTTTGAAATTGGCGTAATTTATTCAGTATTACAGTATGCCCTAAGTGAATATCAGGTGCGGTTGGATCTGCTCCTAATTTAATTCGTAACGGACGATTTTCTTTTAACTTATCAATAAAATCTTGCTCAGAAAAAATTTGTTCAACACCACGCTTAAGCTCAGCAAGAACTACATTCATATCGGTCATACTGTTTTCCTATTTAGAAATGAAAATAATCTTGTTATTATAGAGATAATTGTAAAAATGAAAAGCTACAACAGCCTGTTTTATATAAATTTGCTATTTTTTACGATTTTGCTCTGTTTCGGGTTCAAGATCGAGTTTTGCCATTAAAATTTGATCGTTATCCTCTTCCGAATTTTCTGTGACTAATAATTTATCGCCGTAGAAAATTGAATTTGCCCCAGCTAGAAAACATAATGTTTGCATTTCTTCTGACATATTAGTACGACCAGCAGAAAGACGAACATAGCTTTTGGGCATAACGATGCGAGCTACTGCGACAGTACGAACAAACTCTGTCCAATCAAGATCTGCTGCTTCTGCTAAAGGCGTGCCTTCTACTTTGACTAATTGGTTTATTGGTACTGATTCAGGTTGAGGATCTAAATTAGCAAGACTCGCAATAAATGCTGCTCGTTCTTTACGAGTCTCATCCATTCCTACAATTCCACCACAGCATACTTTTAAACCTGCTTTGCGAACTTTTCCTAGCGTGTTAAGGCGATCATCAAATTGACGTGTACCGATGATTTTTTGATAATGTTCAGGTGCGGTATCTAAATTGTGGTTATAATAATCAAGCCCAGCATTTTTTAAATCTTCAGCCATACCATCTTGCAATAAACCAAACGTACCGCAAGTTTCTAAGCCAAGAGCTTTTACTGCTTTAATAATTTCAGTTATTTTTTCAATATCCTTTGGTTTTGGACCTCGCCATGCAGCTCCCATACAAAAACGCCCAGCACCACGAGATTTTGCAATTTTTGCTTTTTCAATGATTTCTTCTATATTAACCAGTTGCTGATTTTGTACACCTGTTTGATAGCGAGCGGATTGCGGGCAATAGCCACAATCTTCGGGGCAACCTCCAGTTTTGATGGACATTAAAGTAGAAAGTTGAATGGCTTGTGGATTAAAATTTTCACGATGTATTTGTGCGGCACGATAGATTAATTCTAAAAAGGGTGTTTCAAACAACGCCTCAACTTTACATACTGACCAATATTCGAGCGTTGGATGAGGGGTAAGTGAGGGAATTTCAATAGTTGTAATACTCATAAGCTAATAACGTTTCCTAAAAAATAAAACAGTATTATTTTAATGTTAAATCAATATCAAACACAATTAGTCATTTCTGATCCGACCTTTTTCAAGTAGTAAAGTGCGGTCAATTTTTCCTTCTAATTCTTTGGGCTGATGAGTAACTAACAGCATTGTGAGTTGTTTTTCATTACATAATTGGTCAATTAAATTGAACATTTCACTACGCAAATCGGGATCTAATGAAGAAAAAGGTTCATCTAATAGTAAAATTGGTTTATCTCGTAATAAACATCGAGCGAGTGCTACACGTTGTTTTTGTCCTCCAGACAGTTCTGTTGGACGACGTTTTAAAAAATTCTGCAAACTGACCGCACTTGCCGCATTTTCAACTTGCTCTAATTGTTTAGAGTTGAGCTTACTGTGCGTAGTCAAACTGAGAGCAATATTCTGCTGAACAGTTAAATGTGGAAATAAATTATTTTCTTGAAATAGTATTGAAACGGGGCGTAAATGCGGTTCACTATAAGTATGATTTTTTCCATTTAACCAAATCTCCCCTTGTGATGGTAATTCAAAGCCCGCGATCAAATTCAACAGGCTACTTTTACCAGAACCACTGGGACCAATTAATGCAACTTTTTCTTGTGGACGAATATGTAAATTAAAGTGCATTGATGTGTTAGGGTAATCGAATTGAACATTAAGTTTTATCATGATGATGCTCTGCAAAAATAAAAATTAAGCTACAAAAAATTAATAGTAAAAGTGCAGTGACAGCACCTTCTTGATTACGATAACTACCAAGCTGGCTGTAAAGTAAGTGCGGTAGAGATGTAAAATCTTGAGTGCCGAATAACGCAATTGCAGTGAAATCACCTAGTGACAACGCACAAGCTATAGCAAAAGCATATTTTAGAGGATGAGATAAAGTATGGCGTTCTACCCAGTACCATCTTGCTATCCCCTTAATACCAAGTGATTGACATAGTTTTTCATAATATTGCATATTGTTATTCATTGGTGTATGCAGTATTCGTAAAACAAAAGGCATTGCTGCAAGGGCATTACATAACACGACAATTCCAAAGAGATGGATTGGTGTAAAATCAATGTGTTGTAAGCAAATAAATAGCCCCATTGCTAGTACTAGAGTAGGAATTGCTAAAATTACCATTCCAGCATTTAAAATAGCATTTGCCACATTATTATAATTAAGCCATTGTAAACGTCTTGATAGCAATAGTAGAGCAATTGAAAAAATTAATGCTGTACAAGCAGATATAGGAGCAATAGTGATGGAATATCCTAATGCACGCCAAAGTTGCGGATTTTGTAATGATTGAAAAATTAAATGTAGATTAAATCCAGCAACGATGATATTTAATAGTGGGGTCAGTAAAAACAATAGGATAGTTAGTAGGATAAATAGTTGTAAAATTTTGACCGCACTTGATTGAGAAGCTTTCCATAATTTTTTTTGATTAATTTCTGCTATATGGTTTTTAGAAAATGAACTCATAGTGGAAAAAATCACAAAACAAAATAAAAACTGTAGTAAAGCAAATAAGGCAGCTTTGGATAAGTTAAATTCAAAAACAATAGCCTGATAAATAGCTACTTCTAACGTAGTATATTGTGGTCCTCCGCCTAATGTTAATACAATAGTGAAACCTGTGAAGCAAAGCATAAAAACTAATGCAAATAATGATAGCAATTGCTGACGTAAATAAGGTAACTCAATCAATCTTATAAACTGCCAACCTCGAATTCCAAGTTGTGCAGCTAGCTGTCTTTGCTGATTGGGTATACTACACAGTGACTGCAAAAAAATTTTTGTTGCTAAAGGAATATTGAAAAACAAATTTGCAACTAAAATACCGCTTAAACCATAAATATTAGGTTGCCAGTCAATATTTAACCTCGCAGTTATATTAGCAATCCAGCCTGCATTGCCATAAATGCCGATAATTCCAAATACAGCGACTAACGAGGGCAGTACATAGGTAAGGGAAAGTAATTTTAAAACTAGTGATTTTCCAACAAACTCTAAATAGAATAGTGTTCTAGCAAAAAATACGCCGATGATAATAGAAAGCCAAGCAGAAAGGAAAGCCTGTAAAACGCTGAAAAAAATAACATGGTGTAAGTAACTATCTTTTAAAAAGCTGTGCCAATCTGCGTTTTCGCTTACTGAAAACACAGATTTTAGTGCTATAGCATAAAATGCAGTTAACCCTAATATTACGCAAATTCCGCCCATATAATGAGCTGGGCGGAGTTTTTTTAGACTAAGATTCATTATTTGATCAAACTACGTTGCCAAGTATCAATCCATTTTTTCAAATCAGCTTGTTTTACATTTTGTGTATTTAATATTAGTTTTGTAGCCACTTCTGCCTTCAGTGCATCGTAATGAGGTTCAATTGATTCACGGCTGACAGGAAGCATTGTATTGTATAATGCAATTTCTTTTTGAGCTGTTGGGCTAATTAGAAATGCCATGAAATGATCTGCACAATTATTGTTGCGACCAGCGACTTTTGCAGCTAATTCAATTTGTAGAATATTGCCTTCAGAAAATTCGGTAGCAGCGTAATTGTCTTTTTTCTCATTAATTAAATGATAAAGTGGGGATGTGTTTTGACTTAATACTAAATCTGCTTCACCTTTCAAAAATGCACCATAAGTTGATGACCAACCTTTCCCTACAGTAACGGTGTGTTTAGCTAAAGTTTGCCATGCTGATGCAACTTGATCTTGTGGATAAACAGCATTCAACCATACCATTAAACCTTGCCCTACGCTACTAGTACGAGGATCTTGATAAATTATTTTGAGATCTTGACGCTCAACTAATTCTTTTAAGCTTTTTGGGGGATGTGGTAATTTATTTTTATCGTAAATAAACGCATATAATCCGAAATCATAGGGTAAAAACGTTTGATTATTCCACTCTAAAGGTAGAGAAATTGTGTTTAGATCCACTGCATTTTTAGTAAATAAACCAGTGTGCTGAGCCTCATCTAACATATAGTTATCTAGTCCTAACACTATATCTGCTTTTAATTTATTACCTTCTAAACGTATGCGGTTAAACATTGTTCCTGCACTATCAAAAGTAGTGTATTGTAATTGACACTGTGGGAATTTTTGTTCAAATAATGTTTTGATTTTAGGACCTGCACCCCAATCAGAAGTAAAGCTATCATAGCTGTATACATTTAAATTTTCTGCTTGAGTAGTTATAGCACAACAAGCAAGTGCGGTAATGAATGAGAATGTTTTGAATTTCATCAGTTTTCCTTAAAGTTAAAAATTAATAAATTTTAACGGGTAAGGCTTATAGATAGACTTAACTAATTGGAAAGCAAAGAGTTAATTTGCTTTAAGAAATGGTCATATAAGTTTCCTACGTCAGCATTACCTGTATCAGGTTCACGGGTATGATCTCAGCTTAACTTTTGGTCAGCACCCCGACTACTCTGACATCATATACTATTTTTCTTACTAATGAAAGAATGGATTTTAAGAACGTTAATTTGTATAGTATTGGAAATTATTGTTTTCAATTACAAGGATTTTCATGTCACCTCAATTGCCTATATCGAAAGAAATATTGCTCAGTTTTGCAAGAATATTGATTTCTCATTTTCCTAGTCAATACGATGAAACACTGCTTGAAAAAATTTCGACATCCGATTTGTCAGTTAATATTAAAGCTATTGCAAGTGCAGTAGCAATGTCTGATTTTGTCGCAGATGTATTGCAAAAACAACCGCACTTTTTGCATTCTTGTTGGCAACAAACGCCTCAATTAGCGGATTGTGAAGATTATCGTCAACGTTTGCAAGTGATTCTGGCTAATGTTGATAATGAGGAAATGTTATATAAATTGATTCGCCAATTTCGTCATCGTGAAATGGCAAAGCTTAGTTTTTGTCAAACTTTAAATTTAGGGACAGTAGAGGATATTTTTATCCGTCTTTCTCACTTGGCAGAAAGCTTGATTATTGAGACTCGAAATTGGCTTTATTTAAGAGCTTGTGCAGAGATGGGAACACCTCTTGATAATGAAGGTCATCCACAGCAACTTTATATTTTAGGCATGGGAAAGTTGGGTGGTTTTGAGTTGAATTTTTCATCAGATATTGATTTGATTTTCGCTTATCCAAGTAATGGGCACACTGACGGAGCAAGAAGAGCAGTAGAGAATAATAAGTTTTTTACTCGACTTGGGCAACGATTAATCAATGCGTTGTCTCAATTTACTCCAGATGGTTTTGTATATCGTACAGATATGCGACTTAGACCCTTTGGCGATAGTGGAGCGTTGGTATTTAGTTTTAGTGCAATGGAGCAATATTATCAAGAACAAGGGCGAGATTGGGAACGTTATGCTTTAATTAAAGGACGAATTTTGGGGCAAGATCAAGAAGATCCTCATGTAAAAACGCTACAGCAATTACTGCGTCCTTTTGTCTATCGACGTTATATTGATTTTAGTGTCATCCAAGCATTGCGTGATATGAAAGATAAAATAGAGCGAGAAGTTCGTCGTCGTGGGCTTGTGGATAATATTAAATTAGGTGCAGGTGGCATTCGTGAAATTGAATTTATTGTGCAAGTTTTTCAGCTTATTCGGGGAGGTCGTGAAGCTCATTTACAACAGCATGAATTACTCAAAATTTTACCGCACTTACAGCAGTTAGAGTTGCTAACAATAGAACAATGCGAAGATTTAAGACAATCTTATTTATTTTTACGAAGAACGGAAAATATATTACAGGCAATTAAGGATCAACAAACTCAAGTTTTACCGACAGATGAAAAAGATCAATTGCGATTAGTTGTTGCAATGGCAAAATTTACTCAACTTGATCATCAAAATCAAGTTGTAAAAATTGAATATCCAATTGAAAATTGGCAAGATTTTTACCGCACTTTACAACATCACCAGCAAAAAGTGCGGTTAATTTTTGATAGTTTAATTGGCGAAGAAAATGGCAAAGAAAGTAGCGATTGCAACAGCAATTGGTGTGATTTTTTAGATGAGTCTTTTGCGGAAGATGAAGTCGCTGAGATACTACAACAGCAATCAGTCGATAGCGAGTTTCATGACGAAATTATTGAAAAACTAGTCTGCTTTAAACAGGAATTAAGGCATCGAGTTATTGGAGCAAGAGGACGAACGGTGCTTTCTCGTTTAATGCCATCTGTGCTATCACAGGTCTTTCATCATGAACAATGTGTAAAATTATTACCACGGGTGTTAAATATCATTGATAAGATTGTCAGCAGAACTACTTATCTAGAATTATTGTTGGAAAATCCACAAGCACTAAGTCAACTAATTGAACTTTGTGTAAAATCGAAAATGATCGCTGAACAAGTAGCTCGCTATCCTATTTTGTTAGATGAATTGTTAGATCGTCAGTCTTTACTTAATCCACCTGATTTTACGCAATATCCAGCACAATTACGACAATATATGCTCCGTTTGACACAAGATGATGAAGAACAGTTAATTAATGGATTACGTCAATTCAAGCAAACGGCACTTTTACGTGTAGCTGCCGCAGATATTTTAGGTGCATTGCCTGTAATGAAAGTAAGTGATCATTTAACTTATTTGGCGGAAGCAATTATTGAGTCAGTAGTACATTTTGCATGGAAACAAGTAACACAACGCTTTGGTGTCCCTGATTTTTTGCAGCCCAATGAAAAAGGATTTTTAGTCGTTGGTTATGGCAAATTAGGTGGCATTGAATTGGGCTATCAATCAGATTTAGATTTAGTTTTTTTATATGACAATAGTCAGACTGGGCAAACTGTAGGAGGAACAAAAGTTATTGATAGTAATCAGTTTTATTTGAGGTTATCACGAAAGATCGTTAGCATTTTTAGCATGAATACGAGTGCTGGGGTATTATATGATGTTGATATGAGATTGCGTCCATCAGGTGAGGCTGGATTGCTTGGTTGTCCATTAACTGCCTTTAAAAATTATCAACTTAATGAAGCATGGACATGGGAAAAACAGGCGTTGGTGCGGAGTCGACCGATATTCGGCGAAGAGAGGTTAAAATACCAATTTGATCAAATTCGACATCAAGTGTTAACTGAAAAACGAAATATTGCTATCTTAAAAAAAGATGTACGTGAAATGCGAGAAAAAATGTATCAACATTTAAGTAACCATAAAGGAGGACAGTTCAATATTAAAACAGATAGTGGTGGTATTACTGATATAGAATTTATTGCCCAATATCTAGTTTTAGCTTATTCAGAACAACACCAAAATTTAACTAAATGGTCAGATAATGTCCGCATTTTTGACAGCCTGGCAGAAAGTGCGGTAGTTCCAGTAGAAATTTGTGAAAAGTTAAAACATTGCTACATCACATTGCGTGATAAAATTCATCATTTAAATTTACTTGGTTTACCCTCCGTAGTTAGTGCGGAAGAATTTAAACAGGAACGGCTATTCATTACTCAAATTTGGCAACAGTTGTTAATGGATTGTTGATGAGTAATACTGTTTAAGTCGATATATTGATAGTTGCAGTATTTTGCTTTTAAGTGTATTTGCGTTTAAATTGGTTTCATTGCACAGTGGCTAATTTGTACGATAAGTTTTACGCTTTCTAACATTCCTTCTAAAGTGATTAGTTCATAATTACTTTGGAGATTATAAGCCCCAGTAAAAAGAGTTGGACAAGCCATACCTTTTAAAGCTAATTTTGCACCTTCAGTATCAGTACGGATTGCTTTATGTAAGGGTTTTATACCGCAGTTTTTCATGGCTTTATCAGCGAGAGCAACAGCATTAGACAAAGAAATGGGAGATTCAGCTATATTGTAATAATGATCTCTGATCTCAAGTTCAACTTTTCTTTTTAATTTTTTCTTAGTATTAAAGTTATCAACGAGATTTTGCAAAAATTGTTTTCGTTGTTCAAATCTTATTTTGTTGAAATCTCTGATCCAATACTGGATTTTAGAATGTTCAATATTGCCATTAAAAGTGGCTAAATGGAAGAATCCTTGTTCACCTTCAGAGTTTTCTGCCATTTCTTGCTGTGGCAGACTTTGTTGAAATTCACAAGCTAATGCAAGGGCATTGATGAGATTATTTTTAGCTTTGCCAACATCACTATTTTGACCGTGAAATGTTATATCAGCATAAGCAGCATTAAAATTTTCACAGCCTAATTCCCCGACTTCTCCACCACTGACAGTATAAGCCCAATTGCAGGGAAATTTATCTAAAGGCAGAATTTTTGTTCCTAAGCCAATTTCTTTATCGGGACAGAAAGCTACACAGATGTTGCAATGAGGAAAAGAGGTATCCTTTAGAAAAGCAAGTGCGGTGATAATTTCAGCAATTCCTCCTTTACTATCAGCTCCTAATAACGTGTTGCCGTCAGTTACAATAAGTGTCTTGCCAATAAGATGATGTAAGAAATGATAATAAACAGGGCTGATAAATTTTTCACCTAAACCCAGTGCAATATCGCCACCACGATAATTTTCAATAATTTCAGGGCGAATATGCTTTCCACTGCATTGAGGTGAAGTATCTAGATGAGCAATAAAACCGATAGTTGGCATTTTAGGGCTGACATTAGAAGGAAGTAGGGCAGTTAAAACACCATTTTTATCTAATGTTATATTTTGTAATCCTAGTGCATACAACTCTTGCTGTAAATATTTTGCTAACTTCATTTGACCAATAGAACTAGGCGAAGTTTTAGTATTACTTTTTGATTGAGTATCAAAACCGACATAACATAAGAAACGTTCTAATAATTGGTTTTTGTATTGAGCTATTTCGTTCATCATATTTTACTGAAAAGTTACCGCACTTTTAACTTGAATGGCGTTATTCTATCATCAGCCTTAAGACGGGTTTTGATATACAACAATTTTTTTTGAAATTGTTAGTTATTAATAATAGATTTTTAACGAAAAACAAATTAATTACTTTTAATTAAAAGTCAATCGCTATATCATAGCAGTAATTTATTGGTCATTTACAATTTAAGTTGTAAATGTGTTCTTCATAATCAATATGATTATGTCATCAGTGTTAGGAGAAAATCAAAGCTAGTGGAAAGTTTAATTCAAAGCAAACCTATTGTTGAGCTTCGTTCTCTGACGAAATCTTACGATGATAAAACTATCATCAGCAATTTTAATCTAACCATTAATAATGGCGAATTTTTGACTATTCTTGGCCCGTCTGGTTGTGGTAAAACGACAGTTTTAAGATTAATTGCTGGGCTTGAAGAATTAAATGAAGGCTCGATCATTCTTGATGGTCAGGATATTACAAATATCCCAGCAGAACGTCGTTGTGTCAATACCGTATTTCAAAGCTATGCTCTATTTCCACATATGACGATTTTTGAAAATGTGGCTTTTGGTTTACGTATGCAGAAAATTCCGAATGAGCAAATTAAACCTCGTGTTATGGAAGCTTTGCGTATGGTTCGTTTAGAAGAAATGGCAGATCGTAAGCCAACACAACTTTCTGGTGGACAGCAGCAACGTATTGCGATTGCACGTGCGGTAGTCAATAAGCCTAAAGTTTTACTTTTAGATGAGTCTTTGTCTGCACTTGATTATAAATTGCGTAAAGAAATGCAAAATGAGTTAAAAGCTCTACAACGTCAATTAGGTATTACTTTTGTCTTTGTTACTCATGATCAAGAAGAAGCATTAACTATGTCTGATCGTATTATTGTCATGAATAAAGGACATATTGAACAAGATGGCTCGCCACGTGAAATCTATGAAGAACCGAAAAATCTTTTTGTAGCTAAATTTATCGGTGAAATTAACGTATTCGATGCAACAGTCATCGAGCGAATAGATGAAAAAACAGTTAAAGCTAATGTTGAAGGTCGAGTATGTGAAATTCATACATCAATCCCTGTAAATAGTGGACAACATCTCACGGTGTTGTTACGTCCTGAAGATATAGTCATTACTGAACTTGATGAAAATGAGCAATCAAAAGCAATTATTGGGCATGTTCTAGATCGTAATTATAAGGGTATGACTTTGGAGTCAACAATTGTACTAGATCATAATAATATGAAAGTATTGGTTAGCGAGTTTTTTAATGAAGATGATCCTAATATTGATCACTCATTAGGTCAGAAAGTTGCTCTCACTTGGCATGAAGGTTGGGAGGTTGTGCTAAACGATGAAGATAGTCAGTAATAAATTTCAAAATATCACTGTTACCATTATCTTCGCATGGTTAATTTTCTTTGTACTAGCACCAAATTTATTGGTGCTGGCGGTTAGTTTTTTAACACGTGATAGCAGTGATTTTTATTCATTACCCCTTACAATAAGCAATTATTCTAGATTATTTGAGCCACTTTATGCTCAAGTTGTGTGGAACTCGTTGTTCATGTCAGCAATGGCAACACTAGTATGTTTAGTAATTGGTTATCCATTTGCTTTTATGATGACTAAGATTAAACCGAAATTTAGAGCTATTTTACTATTCCTAGTTGTGTTGCCATTTTGGACTAATTCTTTGATTCGTATTTATGGTATGAAAATTTTCCTTGGCGTGAAAGGTATTTTCAACAGAGTTTTGCTTGGTATTGGGATTATTGATGAACCTATCCGCACTTTAAATACAGAAGTCGCCGTAATTATCGGATTAGTTTATTTATTGTTGCCATTTATGATATTGCCTTTGTACGCTGCAATTGAGAAATTAGATAATCGCTTGTTGGAAGCAGCAAAAGATCTAGGTGCGAATGGATTTCAGCGTTTCATTAAAATTATTTTGCCGATGACTATGCCTGGAATTATTGCAGGTTGTTTACTAGTGTTATTACCAGCAATGGGAATGTTCTACGTTGCAGATTTACTTGGTGGTGCAAAAGTATTGTTAGTAGGTAATATTATTAAGAGCGAATTTTTAGCTTCTCGAAATTGGCCGTTTGGTTCAGCAATTAGTATTAGTTTGACTGTATTAATGGCGTTACTTATCTTTATTTATTACAAAGCAAGTAAGTTGATGAATAAGAAAATGGAGTTGGAATAATGAGTCGTTTACTACGTAATATTTTTATGTTGGTGGTGTACGCTTATCTGTATATCCCAATTGTCATTTTAATTACTAATTCTTTTAATGCTGATCGTTATGGTTTGACCTGGAAAGGGTTCAGTTGGAATTGGTATGAACGCTTGTTTAATAACGATACATTAATTCAAGCAGCGATTCATTCTGTAACTATTGCTTTTTTTGCAGCAACTTTAGCAACTATTGTTGGAGGTTTAACTGCCATTGCTTTATACCGTTATCGTTTTCGTGGAAAACAGGCTGTTAGTGGTATGTTATTTGTAGTCATGATGTCTCCAGATATTGTAATGGCGGTATCGTTGTTAGCGTTATTTATGATCATTGGTGTATCACTAGGTTTTTGGTCATTACTTTTAGCTCATGTTACATTTTGTTTGCCGTATGTAGTTGTAACAGTATTTTCTCGTCTAAAAGGTTTTGACGTTAAGATGCTCGAAGCTGCAAAAGATTTAGGTGCAGGGGAAATTACTATTCTACGTAAAATTATTTTTCCTCTAGTCTTACCTGCTGT
Source organism: Seminibacterium arietis (assembly GCF_042675725.1). Taxonomy (NCBI): domain Bacteria; kingdom Pseudomonadati; phylum Pseudomonadota; class Gammaproteobacteria; order Pasteurellales; family Pasteurellaceae; genus Seminibacterium; species Seminibacterium arietis. The sequence continues at coordinate 151,196 of NZ_JBHTJN010000004.1, read as the reverse complement.
GATTTCTGGTTGGTTGTTTAGTTTTACTATTTCTTTAGATGATGTAGTAGTTTCTTCTTTTGTTAGTGGTGTGAGTTATGAAATTTTACCATTGAAGATTTTTTCATTAGTGAAAACTGGTGTAACACCTGAAGTTAATGCTTTAGCAACTATTATGATTATTCTTTCTTTATCTTTAGTGATCTTAAGCCAATTAATTGGAAGAAGGAATAAATAGCGGAAAAGTAAAATAAAATACTTCACAAATAACTCAATAGAAAATAGAATATACCTTGCTTCAATCAAGGCTATTTCTGTGTGCCGTTGCTTTGTTTTAGCAACAAAGTGCGGTTGATATTCACTCTAAATTAAAAGGGAATGATGAACATGAAAAAATTAACAAGTCTTTTTACTGCTGGGGCTATAGCACTTTCTCTAGCAGCTTGTAATGATAAAGAGACAAAAACTGCTGAAACTAAAGCACCAGAAAATGACACAGTATATCTTTATACTTGGACTGAATATGTCCCAGATGGTTTGTTAGATGAATTCACAAAAGAAACTGGCATAAAAGTAATTGTTTCTAGCTTGGAATCAAATGAAACAATGTATGCGAAGTTAAAAACACAAGGTGAATCAGGTGGTTATGATGTAATTGCTCCATCAAATTACTTTGTTTCAAAAATGGCACGTGAAGGTATGTTGATGCCTTTAGATCACAGCAAACTGCCAGTAATTAAAGAATTAAATCCAAATTGGTTGGATAAACCTTATGATAAAGGTAATAAATATTCTTTACCACAATTATTAGGTGCTCCAGGTATTGCGTTTAATACGAATGATTATAAAGGCACAGACTTTACTTCTTGGGCTGATTTATGGAAACCTGAATTTGCTAATAAAATTCAATTATTAGATGATGCACGTGAAGTATTTAATATTGCGTTGTTAAAACTTGGTCAAGATCCTAATACCAAAGATCCTAAAATTATTGAACAAGCTTATGAAGAACTTTTAAAACTACGCCCAAATGTGCTTGCATTTAGTTCTGATAATCCAGCGAATTCTTTCATTGCTGGAGAAGTGGGTGTTGGTCAATTGTGGAACGGTTCAGTGCGTATTGCGAAAAAAGAGAAAGCACCTTTGGATATGATTTTCCCGAAAGAAGGACCAGTGCTTTGGGTTGACACATTAGCGATCCCAGCAAATTCAAAAAATCCTGAAGGGGCTCATAAACTGATTAACTATATGCTAGGAGCAAAAACAGCAGCTCAATTAACTAAAGAAATAGGTTATCCAACTTCTAATGTTAAGGCTTTGGAATTGCTTCCAGCGGAAATTACTCAAGATCCAGCAATTTATCCAACGCAAGAAGTATTGCAAAATAGTCATTGGCAAGATGACGTAGGAGATGCAGTACAATATTATGAAAATTTCTATCAAAAATTAAAAGCGGCTCAATAATTACCGCACTTTAGTTTGTTATTTAAAAATCTGCCTTATAGGCAGATTTTTTGCTTAGCAATAAAAAAGGGTGTAATACACCCTTTATAGAAAAGTATTGCCGATAAAAGAGGCTGACAAAGTAGAAAAAATCATAATATAAACTATAATAGAAACTATTGATAAAGAGTTGAAACAAGCTAAGGGGGACATTTTGATTACAACTATACTAGTTTTATTAAATTTAATCTGTATTTGTTCCAGTTTATTTTTAATGTGGATTTGTTACAAAAGAGAGCAAATAAACTATCTATCGGCTACTGGTATAATAGCGATTTGCTATCAGGTACTCTATATTGAGATCTCGAATGAATACTTTAAGCTGATACTCTCTATTATTTATATAGGCTTTGTATGGATCATCATTAAAGCCTATAGCGATAAGATTAACAAAGAACACAATGAAAAACTGCTAAATGAAATACTAGCAGAAAACGCAAAATTTGAAGCCTTACAAAAATATCGTAAATCTAAATAGCAGGCGATTTCGCCTGCTACAATATTGTGAGACCTCAATCGGGCTACTATTATCAGTGATTGATATTTGATTTCTACACTGTCAAATTTCAATTTTTTATCGAAAACGAACGATATAATTATACCGCAGTTTGAAATATCACTTTTTCCGCTTTTTTAGTATAGCTGTTGATTTGATCGAAGTTCATATATCGATATGTATCGTCTTTATCTTTTTGTAAATCAGCAACATAAGATAGATATTCTTTAGCGGTTGGTAATCTGCCCAATAGTGCTGCCACTGCTGCTAGTTCTGCGGATGCTAAATAAACATTTGCACCTTGCCCCAGACGATTTGGGAAGTTTCTAGTGGAAGTTGATACTACAGTAGCATTACTTGCCACACGAGCTTGGTTACCCATGCATAGTGAGCAACCTGGCATTTCAATTCTCGCTCCACTTTTACCATAAATGCTGTAGTATCCTTCTTCACTGAGCAAAGCTGCATCCATTTTAGTAGGAGGAGCAAGCCATAAACGAGTTGGAATTACATCTTTAAATTTAGCTAATAATTTACCAGCTGCACGGAAATGTCCAATGTTAGTCATACAAGAGCCGATGAAAACTTCATCAATTTTATTTCCCTCAACTTCGGACAATAATTTTGCATCATCAGGATCGTTCGGAGCACATAGAATAGGTTCTTTAATTTCATTGAGATCAATTTCGATTACAGCAGCATATTCAGCATCTTTATCAGCTTCTAATAACTGCGGATTTTCTAACCATTTCTCCATGTTTTTAATTCGTCGCTCGAGGGTACGAATATCTCCATATCCTTCAGAAATCATCCATTTTAACAGTACAATATTGGAATTGAGGTATTCAATAATTGGCTCTTTATTCAATTTAATAGTGCATGCTGCTGCTGAACGTTCAGCTGAAGCGTCAGAAAGCTCAAAAGCTTGTTCTACTTTTAGATGCTCAAGTCCCTCAATCTCTAAGATACGACCTGAGAAAATATTTTTCTTTCCTTGTTTTTCTACAGTTAATAAACCTTGTTGAATAGCATAATAAGGAATAGCATGAACAAGATCACGTAGCGTAATGCCTGCTTGCATTTCCCCTTTAAAACGAACCAATACACTTTCAGGCATATCTAACGGCATAACACCTGTCGCAGCGGCAAATGCCACTAAGCCAGATCCAGCAGGGAATGAGATACCAATTGGGAAGCGTGTATGAGAGTCACCTCCAGTTCCGACTGTATCTGGTAATAGCATACGGTTTAGCCAAGAGTGGATAACGCCATCTCCAGGTCTTAGCGATACACCACCACGATTCATAATGAAATCAGGTAAAGTATGATGAGTAACGACATCTACTGGTTTTGGATAAGCAGCGGTATGACAAAATGATTGCATAACGAGATCAGCAGAGAAACCTAAGCAAGCAAGATCTTTTAATTCATCTCTAGTCATTGGTCCTGTTGTATCTTGAGAGCCAACAGACGTCATTCGAGGTTCGCAATATTGCCCTGGGCGAATACCTTCGACTCCACAGGCACGTCCTACCATTTTCTGTGCTAAAGTAAACCCTTTATTGCTAGCTATTACGTCTTGAGGCTTAGCAAAAATGTCGCTTTCTGGCAAACCTAACTCTACACGTGCTTTATGAGTTAAGCTACGCCCAATAATTAATGGAATACGTCCGCCTGCCCTAACTTCATCTAATAATACTTTAGTTTTTAGAGAGAAATTTGCGAGCACTTCGTCACTATTATGTTTGCAAATTTTACCTTGATAAGGATAAATATCGATAATATCTCCCATATTTAAACGGCTTACATCAACTTCTATAGGTAATGCTCCCGCATCTTCAAGAGTATTGAAAAAAATTGGAGCAATTTTACCTCCTAATACTACGCCACCCGCACGCTTATTAGGAATAAATGGAATATCTTCGCCCATAAACCATAGAACAGAATTTGTAGCTGATTTACGTGATGATCCTGTCCCAACAACGTCACCAACATAAGCTAATGGAAAACCTTGCTGCTTTAATTTTTCAAGTTGGTGAATCGGTCCAATGTTACCTACATCATCAGGTTCAATGCCTTCACGAGCGTTTTTTAGCATAGCTAAAGCATGTAATGGAATATCAGGGCGAGACCATGCATCTTGTGCTGGAGAAAGATCATCGGTATTTGTTTCTCCTGTTACTTTAAAAACAGTGACGGTTAATTTTTCTGCCAATTTTGGTCGTGATAAATACCAATCGGCATTAGCCCAAGCTTGCATGATTTCCTTCGCAAATGGATTACCACGCTTGGCTCGTTCTGCGACATCATGGAAATTATCGAACATTAGTAGAGTAGAAGATAATGCTTTTACTGCAAAAGGAGCTAATTGCTCATTATCAAGTGCGGTCAATAACGGCTCAATATTATATCCACCTTGCATTGTGCCTAGTAACTGAACCGCTCTTTGTGTACTAATTAACGGAGAAGCAGTTTCACCTTTTATTATTGCCGCTAAAAAACTGGCTTTTACGTAAGCTGCTTCATCAACTCCCGCAGGGATTCGATTTTCAAATAAATCCAGTAAATAATCTGTTTTATCTATTGGCGGATTTTTCAATAATTCAATTAAGTTTGCTGTTTGTTGTGCATCTAAAGGCTTAGGTACAATGCCTTGTGCGGCACGTTCTTCAACGTGCTGTTGGTAGTTTAGTAGAAAGTCTGACATTGTTTTTCCTCACGTTAGGTTGATGTTGTATTTTTGTTTTGTTGAATGATTCACAACTTAAAATACTTTTGTAAAAGGTTTAACAATAACATTGTCGTATACCCCTGCTTCTATATAGGGGTCTTGTGAAGCCCATTCTTTAGCCGAAGCCAAGTCTTCAAAGTCTGCGATTACAGTAGATCCTGTAAATCCTGCTTGTAGATCATGCTCATCTACAGGATTAGGACCTGCGGTTAATAATCGACCTTGATTATGCAGTTCTTGTAAACGAGCAAGATGTTTTGTTCTCACCGCGAGACGTTGTTGTAATGTGTTAGGTTTATCTTGAGCAAAAATAACGAAAAACATCATTTTCTCCTTATGTTAATGTTGTTCAAATATTTTTTAATGCGTTCTCTAATTCTTTATTGTTTTCACGTTCAATTGGACGAGGTTTGCCTTGAGTATCAACAGCTACAAAACTGAATACTGCTTCAGTTACACAATAACGCTCGCCTAAAGGTTCTGTAGATACTTTTTTTACCCAAACTTCAATTTTAATTTTAATTGAAGTTCGTCCCACATAAATACATTTCCCGTAACAACAAATGACATCACCTACAGCAACAGGACGAATGAAAGTCATGCTGTCTACAGCAATGGTCACAACGCGTCCGTGAGCAATTTCTTTCGCTAAAATAGCACCACCAATATCCATTTGTGACATAATCCAACCACCAAAAATATCACCATTTGCATTAGTGTTTGAAGGCATTGCTAGAGTGCGTAACAACAAACAACCTTCTGGCTGACGAATTGTTTTTGCATCAATAAAAGTCATAGTTTTTCCTTTGTTTCATTAATTTGCTCGAGCATTTATTTTTTATTTTGTAAATCATCTTGAGTTGTAACGCTGTGATTTTCTTTCGGTAAATAACGGTAAATATAAATACCAGTAATAAGACTTGCAACGATAGTCATTGTTAAAATACCAAAAGTTTTAAAATCTACCCAGATATCGTCAGAGAAGAATTGACTTATTACTATATTAACTAACATACATATAATAAAGAAAATAGCCCAACCTACATTTAATTTTACCCATACTGCTTCAGGCAAACTAATTTCTTTACCTAATAGTTTTTGTATTAGTAGCTTTTTAAAACCAAATTGACTAATTAGTAAAACGAGAGCAAACAATGCGTAAACAATAGTAACTTTCCATTTTAAAAATTCTAACTCATTAAAATAAGCAGTCAATGTGCCAAAAAACACGACGGCAACGCCCATAACTAATTGTTGCTGTCCGATTTTGCCATATTTTATTTTCAAAATTATCATTTGGATAATAGTTGCAATAATTAAAGTTACTGCAGCTTCACGAATGCCAGCTAATTTATACACTACAAAGAATAAAATAAGTGGAATAAATTCTAGTAACTGCTTCATTATTTTCCCCTTTGTATAAATAAGCTATAAAAACGATAGCTAAAAATCAGTGAAAACATAGAAATAAACGTCATTAATATTGTGCCAATGATTGCCGTAAATAGATTGACTTGCGAAAGTGCGGTCAAATTTTGTGAAATTAATGGGAAAAAGATATGTGCGATTAAAAAGTAAATAAATAGCACACCGTTATGTTTTTTACCGTAAGCCCAAATTTCTTTTATACTTTGTAACCACGATTTATTGCTAATTGCATAATGTACAATCGCTAAATTTAACCGAACAAACAGAAATAGCCCAATCATCGTCAAAAAAAGAAAAGGTAGACTATCTGACTGTGATGGCATTATCAATAAAGCTAAACTACCACTCACTCCAATTGATAATGGAATAAGAATGATGGCTCCAATAAAAATAACGCCAATTATTTTTTTCAGGGCAAGAGTAAATGTTTCAGATATAGTAACCTGTTGCTGATGGCTCAATTTATCAAAAGTGATATAACCCCAAATAGTAATCAAGACCGAAGCGAAGATAAATACGATTAAGCAAAATAAGATAAAAGAGTTTTCCTGCTCAGCGGCAATTTGCGAATCTAGCACATCAATAGGATTATTACTTTGTTGAATTGCACTAATGGGGATTTTTTGTTGTACAAAATAACTAAATAAGTTGACTAGCACGTAAAGTGCGGTGAATTTAAACACAATTTGTTGTTGGTTGCGGATAAAATTCCAACAATCAGAAAATATTTTAGTGAAGTTAATCGGCATTTTTTAATCCAAATTTAAATCAATCTCAATTGTAAAAAAAATGTAACATCTCGCATTATACAATACAACCTATATTTAAAAAAGCCACTCAATCTTATTTTATTTGAATTTGAGTTAGATCAACTTTGACTTTTTTAGAAAGAAATAAAAAAATGATTTAGATTAAAAATAAAGTTCAATGATTTTTTTAAAAATTTGATCCTCATCACAAAAAAAATAATTATTAAGTGTTATATTTATCACCGTCAAAAGACATTATTTTTTGTAAGGATATAATCCTAATCACAATTAACAATAAAATTGAGGAATTGATTATGAAAAAAACAGCATTAGCGTTAGGTATGGCAGCAGCTTTAATAGCGGGTTCTGCATCTGCACATGAAGCAGGTAGTTTTATTGGTCGCTTAGGGGGTGTATTTGTTTCTGCCCATAACACTTCTAACGCTAAAACGGAAACGCCAGTTAAGCTAGATGTAAACGACAATGCACAAGTAGGTTTAACTTTAGGATATATGTTAACTGATAATATCGGTATCGAATTATTGGGTGCAACACCTTTTGCTCATCGTGTAAGTGCTTCAATTCCAGGCTCTAGCTTGGGTGAAGTGGTTAAATTAAAACATTTACCGCCAAGCCTTTACGTACAATATTATTTCTTAGATAAAGATGCTGGTTCTCGTCCTTATATTGGTGCTGGTTTGAATTATACTCGTTTCTATGATGCTCAATCTTTAAATCCAGCAGTCACTAATTTAGAATTGAAAAAACATTCATTTGGGCCAGTAATTAACGCAGGTATTGATATTAAATTAACTGATAACCTTTATTTCAATACTGCAATGTGGTACACCAAAATCAAAACAACAGCAAAATTTGATGCTTTAAGTAAAAAGCATGAAGTGGATGTTAAACTTGATCCATTTGTGTTCTTCTCAGGTTTAACTTTCAGCTTCTAATGAACAGTTAAAATTAGTTAAAAACAAAAAGTGCGGTAAATTTAACCGCACTTTTTATATTATTTTAGCTTGAAAATTACGCTACTACGCCGAATTGCTCTTTCATTAAGGCTTCAAAATCAGTACAGCCGCCGATTGGTTTTTCATCGATAAAAATTTGCGGTACGGTTTCTACAGGCTTACCAACTGATTTTGATAAATCCGCTTTGCTGATACCTTCTTCAATAATATCAACATAACGGAAATCAAAATCCGCAATTTGAGTTTTTAATTTTTCTGCTAAATTTTTTGCACGCACACAATATGGACAACCTGAACGACCAAAAATCACAACAAACATAGTTTTTCCTTTTTCCATTGAGTTAAAATTTGCCACAATTTTACAAGATCTGCGTAAAAAGTCGAAAGGGTTTTTCAGCATTGCTGTAATTGGTGTAGTATATTGATAAAAAATAAAGCAGGGACATTTTATGAAATTATTAATGCTGTGTCGTGAACCTCGTTTATACAGCTGTCAACGTTTACAGCAAGCAGCAGCAAGTGGTGGGCATCAAATGGATATTTTTGATCCTAATCGTTGTTTATTAAAATTGTCTGTAAATCCACCGCACTTTCAACTTTATTATCAAGCCAATCGTAATGCTGATCCTATTCTTTTAGATAAGTACGATGCGGTTTTACCTCGTTTTGGGACATCGAGTACAAAAATGGGATGTGCAGTGCTACAGCACTTTGCTGCACAGCGTATTTATTGTTTAAACCACGCAAATGCTTTTGCTTTAGCTCGTGATAAATGGCAAAGTTTGCAATTATTATTGCAAAATGGAATTCCCGTCCCCTCTTCATTTTTATCAGGTTGTGAATTTACAGCAGAAAATGCAGTAAGAACAGCAACAAAAAGTGCGGTACAAAATAATGTAGAACAGGCTGAATCATCTCTCATTTTGAAGACTCTCAGCGGATCTCAAGGTATTGGCGTAATGCTTACAGAAAAACCACAAAGTGCGGTGAGTTTATTGGAAACTTTAACCCAAGCACAAATTTCTGTGCTGTTACAGGATTTTATTGCTGAAGCCGATGGGGCGGATATTCGCTGTTTTGTGATAGGTGAACAAGTTGTAGCGACAATGCAACGGAAAGGGCAGTCAGGAGAATTTCGAGCGAATTGCCATCGAGGAGGCGTAACAGAAAAAATTCAATTAACTCAGCAAGAAAAACAAATCGCTATTAATGCAACTAAAGCGATTGGTTTAGATGTGGCAGGGGTTGATTTAATTCGTTCTAAACAAGGCGTGCTAGTGCTAGAAGTAAATGCGAGTCCTGGATTAGAGATGATCGAAAAAACAAGTGGTATTGATATTGCCACTCAAATGATTTCTTTTATTGAGCGTAAAGTCACTGAGTCAGTAAACATATTATAAGTAAAAATGGTAAAAATACTAAATGATTAACCGCTCTTTACCAGTGTAGATTGTGGCTCGTTCTTTGCGAGCAAAACCGATCAAGCTCAAGTTATGCTGTTCAGCAATTTTTACCGCAAAATCCGTTGCCGCTGACATTGCTACTAACATTTCAATTTTGCAGGAAATTGTTTTTTGGACCATTTCATAACTTGCACGGCTCGTTGTTAATAGAAAACCTTGTAAATTTTGCTGTGTAGCATGCCAGCCAAGTATTTTATCTAGTGCAACATGACGTCCAATATCTTCTCGAATAGCAAGTAGCTTGCCATCTTGATCAAAAAATCCTACAGCATGAGTTGAACCAGTTACAGCTCCCAATGCCTGAGCTTGAGTTAATTGGACTAGACAATTTTCAAGTTGAGAAATTGGAAAGTGTAAAGTGTGGTGTAAAATTGGCAATTTTTTATGAATTTGTTCTAATTGTTCAGAACCGCAGATCCCACAACCTGTGCGTCCTGCAAGTGTTCGTCTCATATCTTTTAATCGCATAAAACAACGACTCGATAGCTCAATTCGCACTTCAATGCCATTATGCGTTTCTAACTCATCGATAGCAAATATATCAGTCGCTTTATCAATAATCCCTTCACTAAGAGAAAATCCAATAGCAAAATCAGCTAAATTTTGTGGGCTACACATCATTACTGTGTGAGAAATACCGTTATACACAAGAGCGACAGGAATTTCGTTTGCTAAATTATCTTCTCTTGTAGTGAGACAATCAATTTTTGAGAAAGTCTGTTGTGATTTTGTTAAATTTGCAAAAGATAAAATTTCTTTTTTTGTGATGGAGTTCACATTTTTACCCTGAAATAGTGATTTTTGTCAAAAAAGTGTTATTATATGTTTGTTTTTTAGTTAGTTATTCTAATGAAAATTTTCGTAATTCTCAAACAAAATAAAGCTAACTAAAAATAGAAACGAAATAATCTACTACTACTTGAAATGCCTAATAGGATTAGGCGGGGGTATCACAAATGCAGGTCTCCAGACGTAAGTTTTTTAAGATCTGTGCAGGTGGTATGGCGGGAACATCAGCAGCAATGTTGGGATTTACTCCATCAACCGCATTAGCTGCACCTCGTTCATATAAATTATTGCGAGCTAAAGAAACACGTAATAACTGCACATACTGTGCCGTAGGCTGTGGAATGTTGATGTATAGTCTAGGCGATGGTGCAAAAAATGCACAGTATAAACTCATTCATATTGAGGGTGATCCCGATCACCCTGTCAGTCGAGGTTCACTTTGTCCAAAAGGGGCGGGTGCATTAGACTTTGTTAATAGTCCTAATCGATTAAAATATCCAGAATATCGTGCACCAGGTTCAAATAAATGGGTTCGCATTTCTTGGGAAGAAGCGATTTCTCGTATTGCACGTTTATTGAAAGATGATCGTGATGCTAATTTTGTTGAATATAACGAAAAAGGCACAAGAGTCAATCGTTGGTTGACTACGGGCATGTTAGCTTCATCTGCTACTAGTAATGAAACTTGTATGATTTCTCACAAATGGGCAAGATCACTTGGAATCATGGCGTTAAATAATCAAGCTGCAACTTGCCATGGTCCAACGGTACCAGCATTAGCTTCTGCTTTTGGACGAGGGGCAATGACTAATCATTGGGTTGATATTAAAAATGCTAATTTAATCATTGTGATGGGAGCAAATACCGCAGAAGCTCATCCAGTGGGTTTTAAATGGGTGATTGAAGCAAAAAAAACGAATAAAGCAAAATTATTTGTTATCGATCCTCGTTTTAATCGTACTGCATCAGTATCGGATTTTTATTCACCAATTCGTCCAGGTACTGATATTGCTTTCTTGTTAGGCGTTATACGATATTTATTACGTAATGATAAAATTCAACACGAATACGTTAAGCATTATACCAATGCTTCTTTTTTGATTAATAAAGGTTTTAAATTTGAAGACGGTTTTTTCAGTGGTTTCGATGAAGTTAGTGGACAATATACAGATAAATCTACTTGGAGTTATCAAACTGATGAAAATGGTCAACCAAAACGAGATTTAACATTGCAACATCCTCGTTGTGTGATTAATTTACTGAGACAACATGTTGAACGCTATACACCTGAAATGGTCTCTAATATCACTGGTGTAACTGAAAAAGCCTTTCAAACTGTATGTGAAGCCTTAGCAGAAACTTCTGCACCCAATAAAACTGCAACTTTCCTTTATGCTCTAGGTTGGACACAGCACTCTGTAGGAACTCAGAATATTCGTTCTATGGCGATGATTCAGTTACTTTTAGGCAATATTGGTATGGCTGGTGGTGGAGTCAATGCATTACGAGGACATTCAAATGTGCAAGGTGCAACAGATATGGGATTATCACCAATGGCATTGCCTGCATATTTATCACTACCGCATGAAAATGATACGACATTAGAGAAATATTTAGCTCGTACTACACCGAAAGATGTAATGGCAGGTCAAGTCAATTATTGGAAAAATACGCCTAAATTTATGGTAAGTTTGCTTAAATCTTTTTATGGTGACAAAGCAACCGAAGAAAATGAGTTTGGTTATCAATATTTACCTAAATGGGATATTTTTTACGATCCGTTTCGTTTTATGGACATGATGTCACATGGAAAAATTAATGGCTTTATTTGTCAAGGTTACAATCCTGTCTCATCTTATCCTGATAAAAATCGTGTAGTGCATGCTTTAAGCCAATTGAAATTTTTTGTTGTACTTGATCCAACTGAAACAGCGACATCTAATTTCTGGCAAAATCATGGTGAAATGAATGACGTTGATCCTTCAACTATTCAGACAGAAGTATTTCGTTTACCAACAGTGTGTTTTGCTGAAGAAGATGGGTCAATTGCTAATTCAGGTCGTTGGTTGCAATGGCATTATAAAGCTACTGAACCACCACATGAAGCTAAACCAGATGTAGATATTTTCTCAGAAATTCGTCATCACATGTTAGAACTATATCACAAAGAAGGTGGACGCGGTTTAGAGTCTTTTGAGGCTATGACATGGAATTATGCGAATCCATTAGAACCAAAAGCTCATGAAATAGCGAAAGAAAGTAATGGTTATGCTTTACAAGACTTGTATGATGCTAGTGGCAAACTAATTGCTAAAGAAGGCGAATTGTTGTCATCTTTTTCTCATTTGCGTGATGACGGTTCAACAGCTGCTGGTTGTTGGATTTATACAGGTCAGTGGACTGAAAAAGGTAATATGATGGATCGTCGTGACAATAGTGATCCGTCAGGCTTAGGTAATACTCTCGGTTGGTCATTTGCTTGGCCTGCTAATCGTCGTGTTTTATATAATCGTGCTAGTGCAGATCTTTCTGGTAAGCCGTGGGATCCAAAACGACAATTAGTGAAATGGAATGGCAAAAACTGGAATTATATTGATATTGCTGATTATGGTAACGCCCCACCAAATTCTCCAACTATGCCATTCATTATGCAAGATGATGGAGTGGGGGGAATTTTTGCCTTAAAACGTATTGGTGACGGTCCACTTCCTGAACATTATGAACCAATTGAGAGTCCAATTGGAACAAATCCATTACATCCAAATGTAGTGTCAAATCCAGCAGCTCGTATTTTAGAAAATGACCGTGAAACTTTTGGAAGTGCGGTAGAATATCCTTATGTTGGCACGACCTATAGTTTGACTGAACATTTTCATGCATGGACTGCTCAAAATTTATTGAATATGATTACTCAGCCACAAGGTTTTGTAGAAATAAGTGAGGAACTGGCTCAAGAAAAAGGTATTGCAAAAGGCGATATGGTAAAAGTCAGTTCAAAACGTGGTTATATCAAGGCTGTTGCAGTAGTAACTAAGCGAGTTAAGCCACTTATGATTCATGGTAAACGAGTTCATACTATTGGAATTCCTATTCACTGGGGATTTTCAAGTGTCGCAGGTAAAAGCTTTATTGCCAATACGTTAACTCCACGTGTAGGTGATGCAAATTCTCAAACTCCTGAATATAAAACGTTTTTAGTTAATTTGGAAAGGGTGGATGTATTATGATGAATGGAAGTGGAGTTCAATCTCAAAATGTAATAAAAGTTTCCGCAACTTCTGAGTTAACGCCCCCACCTCATGCAAGAGATCATCAAGTTGAAGTTGCTAAATTAATTGATGTGACGACTTGTATTGGTTGTAAAGCTTGTCAAGTAGCTTGCTCTGAATGGAATGATTTACGCACGGAACCGCAAAAATGCGTAGGTGTTTACGATAATCCAATTGATATGAATGCTAAAGCATGGACTGTTATGCGGTTCAATGAAGTGGAAGAAAATGACCGTTTAGAATGGCTTATTCGTAAAGATGGTTGTATGCATTGTTCTGAACCTGGATGTTTAAAAGCATGTCCAACTCCAGGAGCAATAATTCAATATGCGAATGGTATTGTTGATTTTCAATCAGATAAATGTATTGGTTGTGGTTATTGTATCGCGGGCTGTCCATTCAATGTACCACGGATGAATCCAGAAGATAATCGCGTATATAAATGTACGCTTTGTGTAGATCGTGTTACTGTGGGACAGGAACCTGCCTGTGTAAAAACCTGTCCAACGGGAGCAATTCGTTTTGGTAGCAAAGAAGAAATGAAGCACTACGCAGAAACTCGTATTGCGGATTTAAAATCTCGTGGCTATGAAAATGCAGGATTATATGATCCTGAAGGAGTTGGTGGAACTCACGTAATGTATGTTTTACATCATGCTGACCGACCAGAGCTTTATTCAGGGTTACCAAAAGATCCTGGTATTGATCTTTCTATTACGCTTTGGAAAGATGTACTTAAACCAGCAGCAGCACTAGCGATGGGCGGTCTAGTGTTGGCAGAAATTGCACATTATGTATCATTTGGACCAAACAATGAAGAAGATGTAGAAGATCATCATGCACAAAATGGGGGAGATCATGACTCAGAAGAAAATTGAAATCAGTAATGATCATAAAATTATTCGACACAGATTACCTGCTCGCCTTAGTCACTGGTTACTTGTGATCTGTTTTTTCACTACTGGGCTATCAGGTTTAGCGTTTTTCTTTCCTGATTTTTCATGGCTTACTGAAATTTTAGGTAATCCACGACTTGCTCGTTTTGTTCACCCATTTACTGGATTGGTAATGTTTGTTGCCTTTATTAATCTTGCATTAATTTATTGGCGTCATAATTTTCCTGAGAAATCGGATATACCTTGGTTACTTGGAATTGTAGAAGTACTAAAAGGTAATGAACATGATGTTGCAGATAATGGTAAGTATAACCTTGGTCAAAAAATGCTGTTCTGGAGCTTGATTTTATCAATGTTACTATTGTTAGTCACAGGTATTATTATGTGGCGGCAATTTTTTTCTCATTATTTTCCTGTTCCTGTAATTCGCATTGCGATTTTGTTACACTCATCTTGTGCTTTCATGTTATTTACAGGCATTATGGTTCATATTTATATGGCATTTTGGGTAAAAGGCTCGATTCGTAGCATGATTGAAGGTTGGGTGACAGTTCGTTGGGCTAAAAAACATCATCCGAGATGGTATCGTGAAGAAGTATTGCCTAAGTTGGAAAAAGAATTAGCTGAACAACAATCTAAAGAGCAAGAAAAAATGGATAAAAACAAATCACAATTGCGAACAGAAGCTAATTAATTATCAAATCTAAGGGAAAAGTGCGGTAAATATTACCGCACTTTGTTCTAAAACATTTAACGAAGTTTATAAAATATCATGGGAATCCGAATTCTACCAAAATCTGAAATTAAAAAGATGTCGACAGATTTTAATACACCTATATTACTTTTTGCTAATCCGAAAAATATTTATCAGCGTAGAACAGCACGTCTTGAGGCTTTAGCAAAAAATAGTCCATTAGGCGATTATTTACGGTTTGCTGCTAAAATTAGTACAGCACAATTAGAAATTTTGACACAGCAACCTTTGCCCCAACAAGCACAGTTAGAAGAAATTTCTTGTTCTTGTACCGCACTTGCTAATAATCCTTTTTATGGAATACACTGGAAACGCTCTGAAGACTGGTTGAAAATTTTAATGTTGTTACTAGAAAAAATTAAGCCTGATGCTAATGAGCTGACGCTCGCTACTATTGAGTGGCTAGAAAAGGCTCACAGTGATCAAATTAATCAATTAGCTGATTATTTACTAGCTCAACAATATGAAAAAGTGAGTAGCGATAAAGCGGTATTTATTTGGGCTGCCCTATCATTATACTGGTTACAGTTAGTGCAACAAATCCCTCATAATGCGGAATTAAAAAATACAGAAAATTTGCATTGTTGTCCTATATGTAATGCTCCACCAGTAGCAAGTGTAATTCAGTTAGGTGCCACACAAGGACTACGTTATTTACATTGTTCATTATGTGAAACAGAATGGAATGTTGTGAGGGCTAAATGTAGTCAGTGTGATCAAACTAACAATTTAGAATACTGGGTGTTGGATAATGAATTTTCAGCTGTACGAACAGAAACTTGCGAAGATTGCTACACTTATCTTAAAGTAATGTATCAAGAAAAAGATCCTTATTTAGAACCTATTGCCGATGATCTCTCGAGCATTTTTCTTGATATAGAAATGGAATCAAAAGGTTTTTCTCGTTCAGGACTAAATCCTTTTATGTTTCCAAATAATGAAATAAGTTAACTTTTTGGAGCGGGAAACGAGGCTCGAACTCGCGACCCCGACCTTGGCAAGGTCGTGCTCTACCAACTGAGCTATTCCCGCATTGAGTAGATTTAACATACGACAGAAAAAATGGAGCGGGAAACGAGGCTCGAACTCGCGACCCCAACCTTGGCAAGGTTGTGCTCTACCAACTGAGCTATTCCCGCAACTCTATTCTTTCATAAAGAATGCGTTGTATTATACGAAAAAATTTTTTTCTGACAAGAACAATTAAAAAAAATTTTACACTTGCTTAGTTATTCAGCATATTGAACAGCTATTTTTCATTTAAACAAATAAAATGATTACGATAATAAGCTAACTCCGCAATAGATTCTTTAATATCGTCTAAAGCTAAATGGCAATTTTTCTTTTTAAAACCCGATAAAATACTGGGTTTCCAACGACGAGCTAACTCTTTTAACGTACTAACGTCAAGATGGCGATAATGAAAATAGTTAGCGAGATCAGGCATGTATTCATATAGAAAACGTTTATCCTGTGCAATACTATTACCACAAATTGGTGAATGACCTTTTTCTACCCATTTTTTAAGGAAATCAAGAGTTTGAAGTTCAGCAGCTCTTTCGGTTAGCTTGCTATTTTTTACTCTCTCAATCAGACCGTTTTCGGTGTGGGTTTTCGTACACCAAGCATCCATATTATCCAATAATTGATTAGATTGCTTAATTGCAAGAACAGGACCTTCGGCTAAAATATTAAGATCTTTATCTGTAACAATAGTAGCTATTTCGATAATACGGTCTTTTTTGGGATCAAGTCCTGTCATTTCGAGATCAATCCAAATTAGATTTTCTTTATTTAATTGCATAATTTAGGGTATCCTATAGTAAATTTGTATTACTTTATCAAAAAACTCACCGCAGTTTAAGGATTTATCTTGGCTAAACGAAAATTAACACAAAATCAAAAACGGCGAATTCAATCAAACAATGCAAAAATTCATCATCGTCATCAGCGAAAAGAAAAAAAGGATTTTGAATGGCTTGATGAAATGTTAGGCGATTCACAAGAGGGTAGAGTTGTGAGCCGTTATTCTTTGCATGCGGATGTAGAAACAAAGAGTGGTCAAATTTTTCGTTGTAATTTACGTCGTACGTTGACGAGCCTTGTCGTTGGTGATTACGTTATTTGGCGGCAAGGAAAAGAGAATTTACAAGGAGTAAATGGCGTAATTGAAGCCGTATTACCTCGAGACAATGAAATAGCACGTCCAGATTATTATGATGGGATGAAAATAATGGCGGCTAACATTAGTCGTATAATCATTGTTTCTGCTGTTTTGCCAAAGTTATCATTAAATATTATCGATCGTTATTTGGTTATTTGTGAAACTGCGAAAATTCCTGCGGTAATTGTTTTAAATAAAGCGGATTTATTAGACGAAAAAGAGCGGTTAGAAACGGAAAATTTATTAGCGATTTATCAGAATATTGGCTACCAAACTTTATTGATTTCAGCCAAAAGTGGTGAAAATATGGAAAATTTGACCTCACTTTTAGCACAAGGTACATCTATCTTTGTTGGGCAGTCAGGCGTTGGCAAATCCAGTTTGATTAATTATTTTTTGCCACAAGTAAATGCTCAAGTAGGTGATGTGAGTGAAATTTCAGGGCTAGGACAACACACAACTACGGTTTCGAAGTTATATCACTTGCCACAAGGAGGGGATTTAATAGACTCTCCTGGAATTAGAGAATTTGGATTATGGCATTTACAACCCGACCAAATTACTAAAGGTTATAGAGAGTTTCATTATTTTTTAGGAGCTTGCAAATTTCGAGATTGTAAACATGCACAAGATCCAGAATGTGCATTACGTTTAGCAGTAGAGCAAGGTAAAATTCACCCTCTACGTTTTGAAAATTATCATCGTTTAATTGCTGGTTTAACAGAAAACAAATCTCAACGGCATTTTTCTACAGAGTAAAGCGTTAAATAAAAGTTAATCCACGGTCAAAAAACACTCTTTTTTTGACCTTTTTTGTGACTTGAGTCAAATTTTACAGCAATTACGCTTGATTATTGTTTTACTTCCTTTGATACTACCCTCAGATTTATTTTTTTATATAAAATAAATAAGAAGACGTTATACACTAATAACTAGTCTATCGATTTTATTGAATAGTTAAACCATTTATTAAGAAGAGGATACAATTATGTACTCAAAAGATGTTGAAATTATTGCACCTAACGGTTTACATACTCGTCCAGCAGCACAATTTGTGAAAGAAGCCAAAGCATTTAGTTCTGATGTTACTGTAACTTCTGCTGGAAAAAGTGCTAGTGCTAAAAGTTTGTTTAAATTGCAAACTCTAGGTCTGACGCAAGGGACAGTGATTACAATTTCAGCAGATGGTGAAGACGAAGAAAAAGCTGTTGAACATTTAGTTGCTCTTATTCCTACTTTAGAGTAAGAGAGCTAGGCGGAATTAGCCGTGAAGTGGTATTAAATCTCATTCTAAATGTAATACTTTATGGCTTTTTTCATTTCGATTGGAAAGTTTAATTTAATCATTTTGAAGGTTACACATGATTTCAGGTATTCCCGCATCACCAGGCGTTGTATTTGGTAAAGCATTAGTTCTGAAAGAAGAAAAAATTGTTTTTGATACACAGAAAATTACAGATGATCAAATTGAAGTTGAAATTGCTCGCTTTTATGAAGGAAGAGCAGCAGCGATTGAGCAGTTAACATCTATCAAGGATCGAGCTTATTCTTCATTGGGTGAAGAAAAGGCTGCCATTTTTGAAGGTCACTTAATGATCCTAGAAGATGAAGAACTTGAAGAAGAAATTATTGACTATTTGCGTTCGAACAAAGTAAATGCGAGCGTAGCTGCAAATACTATTATTAATCAACAAGTAACAATGCTATCCGAAATTGATGATGAATATTTAAGAGAACGAGCAGGAGACATCCAAGACATTGGTAATCGTTTAATAAAGAATATTTTGGGTATGCATATTGTTGATTTGGGTGATATTAATCAAGAAGTTATTTTAGTAGCTTATGATCTTACTCCATCACAAACTGCACAATTAAATCTAGAAAAAGTTTTAGGTTTTGTAACTGATATTGGGGGACGTACTTCACATACATCTATTATGGCTCGATCATTAGAGTTGCCTGCGATTGTAGGCACAAATAATGTAACTGAAGTAGTGAACACTGGAGATTATTTGATTCTTGATGCAATTAATAATCAAGTTTATGTTAATCCAAAAGAGGAAGATATTGAAAGACTCAAGCTTTTGCAAGCTCAGTTGCTAGAAGAAAAAGCAGAATTAGCAAAATTAAAAGATCTTCCTGCGTTGACTCTTGATGGACATCATGTTGATGTAGTTGCCAATATAGGGACTATTCGCGATGTAGAAGGTGTGGATCGTAATGGAGCTGAAGGAGTCGGGTTATATCGTACAGAATTTTTATTTATGGATCGCGATCAATTACCAACCGAAGAAGAGCAATTTATTGCTTATAAAGAAGTAGTTGAAGCAATGAAAGGGCGGTTAGTAATTTTGCGTACTATGGATATTGGTGGAGATAAAGAATTACCTTACTTAAATTTACCAAAAGAAATGAATCCATTTTTAGGTTGGCGAGCTATTCGCATTGCATTAGATCGCCGTGAAATTTTGACCGCACAATTGAGAGCAGTATTACGTGCTTCTGCTTTTGGTAAACTTGCAGTAATGTTTCCAATGATTATTTCTGTAGAAGAAATTAGAGAGTTAAAATCAGTGATTGACGTTCTCAAACAAGAATTGCGAACAGAAAATAAAGCCTTTGACGATCAAATTCAAATTGGTGTTATGGTAGAAACTCCATCAGCAGCTGTGAACGCTAAATTCCTAGCGAAAGAAGTTGATTTTTTTAGTATTGGTACGAACGATCTAACTCAATACACATTAGCAGTTGATCGCGGTAATGAATTGATTTCGCACCTTTATAATCCAATGAGTCCATCTGTATTAGCATTGATTAAACAAGTAATTGACGCATCGCATGCTGAAGGCAAATGGACGGGTATGTGCGGTGAATTGGCTGGTGATGAAAAAGCCGCTATTTTATTACTAGGTATGGGATTAGATGAATTTAGCATGAGTGCAATATCTGTACCTCGTATTAAGAAATTAATCCGCAATGTTAATTATCAGGATGCGAAAGAGTTAGCGGAAAAAGCTTTACAACAAGCAACGATAGCTGAAATTGAATCGTTAGTAGTTGATTTTTTAGCTGAAAAAGCATTAAATTAGGGTATCAATTACGAGCTTTTTACGCTAGAATAGGGTTAACAGTTACTGGTAGGAGAATGAGAATGGGATTTTTTGATAAATTATTTGGTTCAAAAGACAGTAAAGCCATTAATGTGGAAATTTATGCACCTATTTCTGGTGATATTGTAAATATTGAAGATGTACCAGATGTTGTTTTTTCAGAAAAAATAGTGGGCGACGGTGTTGCTATTCGTCCTACAGGTAATAAAATGGTTGCCCCTGTTGATGGCGTTATTGGTAAGATTTTTGAAACAAATCATGCCTTTTCAATGGAGTCTAAAGAAGGCGTTGAATTATTTGTTCATTTTGGGATAGATACAGTAGAGTTAAAAGGTGAAGGATTTACTCGAGTTGCACAAGAAGGACAGGCTGTTAAGCGTGGAGATACAGTGATTGAATTTGATTTAGAACTTTTAGAATCTAAAGCAAAGTCAGTTTTAACTCCTGTAGTGATTTCTAATATGGATGAAATTAGTAGCATGGAAAAAAAATCTGGTGAAGTCGTTGGTGGTGAATCTATTGTGCTAGTACTGAAAAAATAATCACGATGAACTAATTTATTCTAAAAGCCCTTGTTTTAACAAGGGCTTTGTTATTTATTAAATAAATTTTTTGCATCATAATATCTTTGTTGAATATGAGCAGATTTTTTATTTAAAAATGCTACAATAAGTGCGGGTAATATTTTATGAAGGAATTTGTATGATGCAAGTTGAGCAATTTCAACAAGAGACGAGAGAGATTATTAGTAGTTTATTAAATGACGGCAGTGATCCCAATGCACTGTATATTATCGAACATCATATTGCACACAGTAATTTTGAACAATTGGAAAAAATTGCTGTTGATGCTTTTAAACTTGGTTATGAGGTATCTGAAGCTGAAGAATTAGAAGATGAGGAAGGAAATATTGTTTTTTGCTTTGATGTCATTAGCGAAATCCATCTTAAGCCAGAGTTAATTGACCTTCAGCAACAGGAGTTGCTACCACTAGTAAAAAAATATAAAGGGACTTATGATGGTTGGGGAACTTATTTTGAAGATCCAAATGCAACAGATGATGAATATGGTGAGGATGGTGAGTTTTTAGTTGATGATGTGGATGAATATGATAGAGGTTAAGTGTAATTGTATGAGAGAGTAAGGTAAAAAGATACCACGTTTTTATCAGAGTTAATTGTTTACAGCGAAACATTAGTAATATGTCTATGAAGAGTGATTTTATTGATTAAGGAGTTGCTATGCGACTAAGATTACTTTTTTTTATCTTATGGTTATTTCCAATAGTGAGTTATGGGAATCAACAAGAATCCACCATTTCTAATATAAGTACAGTATTATTCAATGCTGAAGTGGAAAGAGAAATCCCTTATGATTTACAAACAGCAAGTTTATTTATTCAAACAGAGAACAGTGATTTGTTGGTTGCAACAACAAGTGTGAATAAAAAAATTGTACAAGCACTGGATATTTTGAAATCCTTTAGTGCGGTTAATATTCAGGAAAATTCACGTTCAACACAAATAAGATATGATTCTTCAGGAAAGCAAAATGGCTGGATTGCTCGAGGTCAGTTAGTTTTGCAAAGTAAAGATAATGTAATCTTATCTCAAGCAATATCTGCTCTTGACGGTGTTCTAGCAATAGAATCTATTACTTCATCTTTATCTTCTACTGCACTTTCCACTGTCGAAGATGAAATGACTAAACAAGTATTAGATAAAATGCAACATAAGGCTTTAGTTATTCAACAATCTCTACAAGCGAAAAGCTATCAAATTATTGAATTAAATGTGTTTCCACCAGTAGAGCAGAACGATTTTAATCCCAAAGTCTATAGTGCGGCAGTAAAATCAAGAAGCGTTTCTTATGATGCTCCTGAAATATATTTAAGTAGCCCAAAAACAAATATTAAAGTTCGTATTGAAGCTCGTATTTCACTGAATAATTAACAAAAAATGCGTGAGTTTTCACGCATTTAATTTGATTAATATACTCATTTAGTTGAGTAAAATAATCCACATCCTTGTAAAGTAATGTTGATTTTTTTTCCGATTTTTAACTTAGGCTGATGCGTTGGGATTAGTTGAGTTTCCAGCATAAATTGAGTGTTGTTTACAGCTAAAAGTAGCCTTATTTTTAACCCGCTAGAAATTATTTTTACTATTGTTGCCTCAAAATGTGTAAAATCATTTTCCATGTTTTCGGTAAATAGACTAAATTGTTCAGGGCGAAATAAAACAATACCATGTTTGTTTTGATATTTCTCATTTTGATGAATTAGTATTTTTCCCAATGGACAGTGAATGTATTCTCCTTTCTGATCAGCTACGGCATCAAATTCAATAACTGTTCCAATAAACTTTGCGGTTTCACGAGTTTGGGGATGCCAATATAAATTATAAGGCGTGTCAATTTGCAAAATTTTTCCTTTTTGCATGATTGCAATTCGGTCTGCATAAGTGAGAGCCTCTTCTCTATCGTGTGTAACGAATAATGCACTAGTATTACTCTCTCGTAGAGCACTCAGCATTTCTTTACGAATTTGATGACGAAGATGTTCATCTAATGCACTAAAAGGCTCATCTAACAAAATTAACTTTGGCTTTGGTGCCAATGCTCTTGCTAGAGCAACACGTTGTTGTTGTCCTCCCGAAAGTTCATAAGGAAAACGTTGCGATAAGTGGCTGATCCCAGTGAGTTCCATGACTTCCTGCACTCGATCGATTTCTTGTTTAGTTTTACCCATGCCATTTCCCAATCCATAGGCAATATTACGATAAACAGTTAAATGAGGGAAAAGGACACCTTCTTGGACAACATATCCTAAATTACGTTGTTGTATTGGAATAGATTTTTTTTCATTTGCAATAAGTTTATCGTAGAGAAAAATACGACCTTTGTTTATTTGTTCGAATCCAGCAATAATTCTTAATAAAGTTGATTTTCCACAACCTGAAGAGCCTAATAAAAATAAAAGCTCACCTTCTTTCAATGAAAGAGAAATATTATTTAATACCTCAATTTCGTTGAAATTTTTTGATAGTCCGTTAATTTCTAATATTGATTTATTTAAAAGCATACTTTTTTAGTAAAAAAACAGGGATTGCAGAGAAAAAGACCAGCATTGTAGCATAAGGCGTGGCGGCTGCATATTGTGCATCACTTGTATATTCCCATACTGCAATAGAGAGTGTTTTTATGTCATTTGGAGTTAGCAATAATGTTGCGGTCAATTCTTTCATTAGATTTAAAAAGACTAAAGCAAAAGCAGCAGCAATACCAGGTAACATGGCTGGTATAGTTAGTGTGCGAAAAATATAAAAAGGAGAACGTCCTAAACTTTGCCCTATTTTTTCAACATCTACAGGGATCTGTTCTAAAGCACTACGTAATGTTGTCTGTGCCATAGGAAGATACAACATAAAATACGCAATCACTATAACAATGAAAGTTTGATAAAACGGGTAAGCATAATTAATTGTGAAATAAGTTAAGGAAAGTGCAATAATAATGCCTGGTACAGCGTGTAAAATATAAGGTAGCCTGTCAATCCATATACTTAGACAAGTGCGATAACGGACTGCTGCCCAAACTAATGGCAAAGCACCAATGACAGTCATTGTAGCCCCCAAAGCAGAAATGATTGTTGAATTTAAGAATGCTTCAAAAAAAGCACTATAATCTTGAATATTACCTTTAGAATTTCCAATAATCAGCCAATAAATTAACATTATAAATGGTATTCCAATGCTTAGAATAAAAAGCAATAAAAAGAAAAGAATAATGGGAATTTGTTTATATAGAGGAAGTGTAATTGGCTGATAAGATCTTATTACTCCTTTTCCACTACGATACAATTTGTTTTGTCCTCTTAGTTTTATTTCACCAAATACAATGAATATACAAATTACCATGAGTACCGCAGAAAGTAGGGCCGCTACATTATTATTAAAAGACATTTCATATTCTTGAAAAATAGCAGTTGTAAAAGTTGGATAGTTTAAAATGGAAACAGCACCAAACTCTATAAGCATGTGTAGAGCGATTAGTAAAAGACTACTCCCAAGTGCGGGTTTAAGTTGTGGCAAAAGAACATGGACAAATGTATATATCTTGCTTTTTCCTAAGGAAAAGCTAATGTCTTCTAATGAGCGATCTAAACGTTTTAATGTGGCGGATACAGGTAAATAAGTAAGAGGAAAAGAATTTAATGTCATTATCATAATAGCACCGAAAACGCCTTCTACTCGAAAAGTTAAACTAATCCAAGTAAAACAGCTGACAAAAGCAGGAATACAGAGTGGTAATGCCATGGACACGCTAAAAAAGGACTTTCCCCAAAAATGATAACGTTCTAAACAAAATGCACAAAATACACCAATAGTCATTGCTAAGATAGTTACTGAAAACACGAGTATTAAAGTATTACTCAATAGTTCCCACATCCTTGGACGCCATAGTAATTCTATACTGCGTTCAATACCAACTGTATACGTTCTTAAAATAACATATAAAAAAGGACATATCAGTAATAGACTGATTGCTAAAATTAACAGTTTAAGAGGTAATGGAAGAAGAGTTTGAGTATTATTTACTTTCATAAGATATTGTTTTTTATTCAGCGACTATTGTGTTTTTATTTAGTTATGTATCAATGAAGTAGCAAGTTTATACTATGCGAGTGTACTCATCAATTTAATATTTTTATTTAATAAATATAACTATATATAGTTATATTGCATTTTTTGAAAAAAAGAATAATTACTATTTGTTTTTGGTTGCATATATGCTATTCTTGCCACGATTCGTTCATAGTGAAGTGAGCGAAGCACGGATAAGTTTTAGTTTTAATATAAGGAATAGTTAAATGAAATCTAGTTTTAAATTTGCGTTACTTTTTTCTGCTTTAATGTTACCGAGAGTAAGTTTAGCTGATATTGTGGTATATAATGGTCAGCACAAAGAAGCTACAAAAGCGGTTGTTGAAGCATTTACTAAAGAAACAGGTATTAAAGTAACAGTAAATAGTGCAAAAACCGATCAACTTGCTGGTCAATTACGGGAAGAAGGTAACAAAAGCCCTGCTGATGTCTTTTACTCAGAGCAAATTCCACCTTTAGTTACCCTTTCTGAAGCTGGTTTATTAGAACCCCTATCGAATAATATAATTAAACAAACCCAACAAAAGGGAGTTCCACTTGCACCGAAAAAAGACTGGGTTGCCTTGAGTGGTCGTGCTAGAGTAGTTGTTTATAACAAAAATATGCTTTCCGAGAACGATTTAGAAAAATCAGTGTTAGATTATGCAACTCCTAAATGGAAAGGCAAAATTGGTTATGCTCCTACTTCAGGTGCTTTTTTAGAACAAGTTATTGCAATTACTAAACTGAAAGGAGAAAAAGTAGCACTTGATTGGTTAAAAGGTTTAAAAGAAAATGGTAAACCATATGCGAAGAACAGTGTTGCTTTACAAGCAGTTGAGAATGGTGAAATTCCAGCGGCTTTAATTAATAACTATTATTGGTATGCGTATGGAAAAGAAAAAGGATTTGACAATATCAATAGTCGTTTGAATTTTGTGCGTAATCAAGATCCAGGTGCATTAGTTACTTATTCTGGTGCCGCAGTATTGAAATCGTCAAAAAATAAAAAAGAAGCGAAGAAATTTGTTGAATTTCTAGCAAGTAAAAAAGGTCAAGAAGCACTTGTTTCTGTGCGAGCAGAATATCCATTACGTTCTGATGTTGTTTCTGCATTTAATATGGAACCAATTGCAAAATTAGAAGCTCCAATAGTTTCAGTAACAACAAAAGCAGATAAAGACAATGCAATTAAATTGTTGGAAGCTGCAGGATTAAAATAAAGAAATAACTCCTTTCATTTACTATACCGAGTCGTCATGACTGGGTATAGTTTGATCTGATCTCGCTATAGAACTCTTTCCTTTGGAATGACAATAGTTGAGTTTCATATGTATTAATTAAATAATATTTAATTGATAATTATCATCAAGCGTGTAGTAAAAGATTAACGAATGACAGTCTATTAGATTTCCGTTACAATAGGCACCATTTTAGTCAGCAATGAGGTAATGAATGAAAGTTGCAAAAAATGTTGTAGTAAGTATTGCTTATCAAGTACGTACAGAAGATGGCGTGTTAGTTGATGAAGCTCCAGCAAATCAACCTTTAGAGTATTTGCAAGGTCATCAAAATTTAGTGATTGGTCTAGAAAATGCTTTGGAAGGAAAATCCGTTGGAGATAAATTTTCAGTAAAAGTTAAACCAGAAGAAGCTTATGGTGAATACAATGAGAATATGGTTCAACGAGTACCGAAAGATGTATTTGAAGGCGTTGATGAGTTAGTTGTTGGTATGCGATTTATTGCTGATACAGATATTGGACCTTTACCTGTGGTGATTACTGAAGTTGGTGAGACTGAAGTTGTTGTTGATGGAAATCATATGCTAGCAGGGCAAGAGTTGTTGTTTGAAGTTGAAGTAATTGCGACTCGAGAGGCAACGTTAGAAGAAATTGCACATGGTCATCTTCATCAAGAAGGTGGTTGTTGTGGTGGACACCATGATAGTGATGAAGAAGGTCATGGTTGTGGCTGTGGCGGGCATCATCACCATCATCATGAGCATGCTCATGATGGTTGCTGTGGTGGCAAAGGTGGTTGTAGCCATTAATATGATTATATAAAATAACCGCACTTTGAGTTTAAATTGCTTAAAGTGCGGTCTTTTATTGATTTTTTTACATGTTTTCTGATGAAGAATTTTGTAGAATAATTGTCCTATCTATAATTATTGAGATTTTTGTATGAGTTTAGCCCCAAATGTAGGGTTTATTAGTTTAGGTTGCCCTAAAAACTTAGTTGATTCTGAACGAATTCTAACAGAACTACGAGCGGAAGGATATAATATCATTTCAAGCTATGAAAATGCGGATTTAGTAATAGTTAACACTTGCGGTTTTATTGATAGTGCTGTGCAAGAGTCTTTAGAGGCAATTGGTGAGGCTTTAGAAGAAAATGGGCGAGTAATTGTAACAGGCTGTTTAGGTGCAAAAGAAGATCGCATTAGAGAAGTTCATCCAAAAGTATTAGAAGTGAGTGGACCACATAGCTATGAAACTGTCATGGAACAAGTACATAAATATGTTCCGAAGCCTAAATATAACCCTTATGTAAATTTATTACCTCAGCAAGGCGTAAAGTTAACACCAAAACATTATGCGTATTTGAAAATTTCTGAAGGTTGTGACCATCGTTGTACTTTTTGTATTATTCCTTCTTTGAGAGGAGATTTAGATAGTCGATCAATTGTTCAAATTTTAGATGAGGCAAAGCGTTTAGCAGATGCTGGAGTAAAAGAACTATTAATAGTTTCTCAAGATACATCGGCTTATTCTCTTGATTTACCTAAAGAAAACCAAAACAAAACTATTTTTTGGAACGGCAAACCTATAAAAAATAATTTATTAAGTTTATGCCGTGAATTAGGGGGATTAGGACTTTGGATTCGTTTACATTATGTGTATCCTTATCCGCACGTAGATGAGCTTATTCCATTAATGGCGGAAGGAAAAATTCTGCCTTACCTAGATATTCCTTTGCAGCATGCTAGCCCGAAAGTACTCAAAGCGATGAAAAGACCTGGTACAATTGACCGCACTTTAGAGCGAATTAAAAAATGGCGTGAAATTTGTCCAGATCTAACTTTACGCTCGACGTTTATTGTGGGATTCCCTGGAGAAACGGAAGAAGATTTTCAGCAATTATTGGACTTTTTACAGGAAGCTCAGTTAGATCGTGTTGGCTGTTTTAAATTTAGTCCAGTAGAAGGGGCAGTGGCAACAGATATGTTGGAGCAAGTGCCTGAAGATATAAAAGAGCAAAGATTTCATCGTTTTATGCAATTACAACAGAAAATTTCCGCTGCAAAATTACAACAAAAAGTAGGTAAAACGCTAGCGGTAATTATCGATGAAGTTGATAATGAAACTGTTATTGGACGTTCAATGGCTGATACCCCTGAAATTGATGGTCTTGTTTATGTAGACAATGAATCTCAACAGCAGATTAAAGTAGGACAAATTGTTTCAGTAAAAATTACTCATGCAGATGAATACGATTTATGGGGAACTTGTTAAATCTAATGTCATATAATTGAAATTTATCAAGTATAAAGACTAAAGTATTTACTTTAGTCTTTTTTAGTACTAATAAAAAAATCAACTATAGTTAAATAGATAAAGTCGTTTTATGAGAGCAAGTTTGACTTTTCTTCTTGTTTTACTTCATTCCAAATCAGATCCATTTCAAATAAAGAGCATTGTTCTAGCGTTTTATTAGATTGGTTCAATTTTTCTTCAATTCGACGGAAACGACGTTCAAATTTATTGTTAGCAGAGCGGAGGCTTTCTTCTGCTGAGCATTTTAAATGTCTAGATAAATTAACTACAGCAAATAGAAGATCACCTACTTCTTCAGTAATGTTATCTTGATTGACTGATTGTTGAGCTATTTCATGTTTGACCTCAGCCAATTCTTCTTCTACTTTTGCTAAAACGCCTTCGATATTTTGCCAATCAAAACCAATTTTAGCACACCGTTTTTGTAATTTTTCTGCTCTCATCAGTGCGGGAAATGCGATAGGAACATTATCTAATATAGAAGTTTGCCCTTTTTCTTCATTTTCTAATGACTTTATTGCATTCCAACTAGATAGAGCTTCTTGTTCATTATTAGCTTTGTTAGTACCAAATACATGAGGGTGACGGCGGTAGATTTTTTTTGCGACAGAATGTACGACATCATCAAAAGTAAAGCGTTTTTCTTCTGCAGCTAATTGGCTTAAAAAAACGACTTGTAACAAAAGATCGCCTAACTCTTCTTTTAAATTAGCAGTATTATTTTGCTCAATAGCTTCAACTACTTCATAACTTTCTTCCAATAAACAAGGAATCATACTATAGTAATTTTGTTTTAAGTCCCAAGGGCAACCTTCGTTAGGATCTCTTAATTTAGCAATAAGTTGAATAAAATCTTGAATAGAATAAATCATTTTTTTCTTCTCTAAGTGCGGTTAGTTTTAAGATAAATTTTAGCAATGCAATTTAAAATAAAAAATTGCCTTTTTCAAAATTGTGATCAACATCATATTTTTTTTGTTTGAATAGTGATAATATCTTACTACAAAATAGTTAAACAATCGCAACTCATACAAGGAGGCAATTATGTATAAACACGTATTAGTAGCAGTGGATCTTTCTGAAGAAAGTTCAGTTTTACTCCAAAAAGCAGCAAAAATCGCACAAAAGTGTGATGCAAAATTGTCAATGATTCACGTAGATGTAAATTTTTCTGATCTCTATACTGGATTGATCGATGTAAATTTATCATCTATGCAAGATCAAGTCTCAACAGAAACTCATAAAGCATTAATGCAACTTGCTGAGCAGTCACCTCATCCAGTATCAGAAAAATTAAGTGGCAGTGGTGATCTAGGACAAGTGCTATCAGATGCTATTGAAAAATATAATGTAGATTTGCTTGTAACAGGTCATCATCAAGATTTTTGGAGTAAATTAATGTCATCAACTCGTCAAGTGATGAATATTATTACTGTAGATATGTTAGTTGTTCCTTTAAGAGAAGAATGATAATTTATTTTAATAGTTAAGACCGAATTAATATTAATTCGGTCTTTTTTATTTGTAGTAAACAATTTTCTCTTCTGATCTAATAAAAATCCATTCTCTAAACTTAAAAAGTATGACAAAATAAGTGGATCTACAATATACATAAGACTATAAGTATAGATAATCAATAAGGTTTATCAATGAAGACAACAGCAGAAATTAGAAAATCTTTTCTTGATTTTTTTCATAGTAAAGGGCATCAAATTGTTGAAAGCAGTTCGTTAGTACCACATAACGATCCTACTTTGCTATTTACCAATGCAGGTATGAACCAGTTTAAAGATGTGTTTTTAGGGATGGATAAACGTCCCTATAGTCGTGCAACAACAGCACAACGTTGCGTAAGAGCAGGTGGAAAGCATAATGATTTAGAGAATGTGGGTTATACAGCTCGTCATCATACTTTTTTTGAAATGTTGGGAAATTTTAGCTTTGGAGATTATTTCAAACAAGATGCGATAAAATTTGGTTGGGAATTTTTAACTTCACCGCAATGGCTTGGCTTACCAAAAGAAAAATTATGGGTGACGGTGTATCAAAGTGATGATGAAGCCTACGATATTTGGCATAAAGAGGTTGGTATTCCAGCAGAACGAATAATTCGTATTGGTGATAATAAAGGTGCAGCCTACGCTTCGGATAACTTTTGGCAAATGGGAGATACAGGACCTTGTGGACCTTGTACTGAGATTTTCTATGATCACGGTGATCATATTTGGGGTGGACCACCAGGTTCTCCTGAAGAAGATGGTGATCGCTATATTGAAATTTGGAATATCGTTTTTATGCAATTTAACCGCCAAGCCGACGGTTCAATGGAAAAATTACCAAAACCTTCTGTAGATACAGGGATGGGACTAGAGCGAATTTCTGCGGTATTACAGCATGTAAATTCAAATTATGATATTGATATTTTCCAAACTCTGATAGCAAAAGTTGCAGCATTGACTGGAGAAAAAGATTTAACTAATAAGTCGTTGCGTGTGATAGCTGATCATATTCGTTCTTGTGCATATTTAATTGCAGATGGCGTAATTCCGTCAAATGAAGGTCGTGGTTATGTATTACGTCGGATTATTCGGCGAGCAGTGCGACATGGGCATTTACTTGGGGCAAAAGGTAGCTTTTTCTATAAGTTAGTACCTACTTTAATTGATGTTATGGCAGAAGCTGGTAAACAAGTTAAAGAAAATCAAGTGACTGTTGAACGTTTATTAAAATTAGAAGAAGAACAATTTGCACGTACTTTAGAGAGAGGATTAACACTCTTAGATGAAGCTCTAATGCAAGTCAAAGGAAATGTATTGTCTGGTGAGGTCGCATTTAAACTATATGATACTTATGGTTTCCCGCTAGATTTAACAGCTGATGTGTGTCGTGAGCGAAATATTGGCGTAGATGAAACTGGTTTTGAACGTGAAATGGAGGCTCAGCGACAACGAGCTCAATCAGCTAGCCAATTTGGTGCAGACTACAGCAATGTTATTCGTGTAGATGGTTCTACTGAATTTGAAGGCTATACAGAATCTGAAAGTTTAGCGAAAGTTACCGCACTTTTTCACGATGGAAAATCTGTTGAAAGCATTTCAAGTGGTCAAAGTGCGGTTGTTATTTTAGAAAATACGCCATTTTATGGTGAATCTGGTGGGCAAATCGGCGATAGTGGTTATTTAGCAGGACAAGATTTACATTTCACAGTAAATGATACTCAGAAATATGGTCAAGTATTTGGGCATATTGGCGAATTAGTTCGTGGTTCACTGAAAGTTGGTGATAATGTTAATGCCGTAGTTGATATTGATCGTAGAACAAAAATTTCCTTGAACCATAGTGCAACACATTTACTGCACGCAGCATTACGTCAAGTATTGGGCGAACATATTAGTCAAAAAGGATCTCTTGTAGGAGATAATATTTTGCGTTTTGATTTTTCCCAGCCCGAAGCTATCAATAAGCAACAGCTTATGCAAATTGAACAAATTGTTAATGAGCAAATTAGAGCTAATAATCCAGTTGAAACTGACATCATGGATTTAGAAATGGCGAAAGCTAAAGGAGCAATGGCACTATTTGGTGAAAAATATGCTGAAAAAGTACGAGTGCTTTCTATGGGAGATTTTTCTATGGAATTGTGTGGTGGGGTGCATGTAAAACGTACTGGTGATATTGGCTTATTTAAAATTATCAGTGAGTCAGCAATAGCAGCTGGTGTTCGTCGTATTGAGGCAGTGACTGGCGAAACTGCAATTAACTGGTTACAACAGCAGCAAGATATTTTGCAACAAAGTGCAGATTTATTGAAATCTGATGTTAATTCTTTAGCTGAAAAAATTCAGCAGTTACAAGACAAAGCTAAGAAATCCGAAAAAGAGTTGAATCAATTGAAAGAAAAAGCGGCTATGCAAGCGGGATCTAGCTTAGTGCAAAGTGCAGTAAAAATTAATGAAACTTCAGTGATCATAAAGCAGCTTGATAACGTAGAAAGTAAGTCCTTGCGTGTGATAGTAGATGATCTTAAAAATCAACTTGGTTCAGCTGTGATTGCGTTTGCATCAGTAGTTGATAGAAAAGTTAATTTGATTGTTGGTGTTACTACTGATTTAACTAATAAAGTAAAAGCTGGTGAGCTAGTTAATGTAATGGCTCAGCAAGTAGCTGGAAAAGGTGGTGGTCGTCCTGATATGGCAATGGCTGGAGGTTCTCAACCTGAAAATGTAACAAAAGCGTTATCAATTTGTTCGGAATGGTTACATTCTCATTTGTAATTAAAAATTTTTGTGTGCTAACTCACAACTTTTTAATTTATTAGTAACTTTCAATGAATAAATCAGGTAACATTAGCTTGTAATTACTCAGTGATTTAGAGTGTTTACAATCTTATAAGTTATATTTTGTTTATTTTATTTAAAGAGGACTCTATGCTGATTTTAACCAGAAAAATTGGTGAAAGTTTACTTATTGGTGATGAAGTATCTATTACGATTCTTAGCGTTCGTGGAAATCAGGTAAAAATTGGTGTAAATGCACCGAAAGAAGTTTCAGTCCATCGTGAGGAAATCTATCAACGTATTAAAGAAGCGACTCAAGAAAAGTCGCCTCAGTAGATTGTAGTCTTAGTACAAAGGAAGTTGTATGAGTAAATTAACTTGTTTTAAAGCTTATGATATTCGAGGACGTTTGGGCGATGAACTAAATGAGAATATTGTTTACCGTATAGGGCGTGCATTCGGTCAGTTTTTAGCACCAAAGACAATTGTAGTTGGGGGTGATGTTCGTTTGAGTAGCAAATCACTGAAAAGTGCGGTAACAAATGGCTTGCTTGATTCAGGTGTGAATGTTATTGATCTTGGTGAAACGGGTACAGAAGAAATATACTTTGCGACTTCTTTTTTACAAGCTGATGGTGGGATTGAAGTTACTGCTAGTCACAATCCCATTGATTACAACGGATTAAAACTAGTTCGCCAAAATTCTCGTCCAATTAGTGCAGATAGCGGTTTATTTGAGATCCAACGATTGGCTGAAAACAATGATTTTCCAGTAGTTACTCAGCGAGGTCAGTATAAACAGTTTTCTGTTTTAGCAAATTATGTAGAACATTTGTTGTCTTACATTGATGTGAAAAATCTTAAACCAATGAAATTGGTTATTAATTCGGGCAATGGTGCCGCTGGACATGTAATAGATGCTATTGAAGCTCAATTCCAAGCACATGATGTTCCAGTAGAGTTCGTGAAAATTTACAATAATCCTGATGGTTCTTTTCCTAATGGTATTCCTAATCCACTTTTACATGAAAATAGACAGGATACTATCAATGCTGTATTAGAAAATAAGGCGGATATGGGAATTGCTTTTGATGGTGATTTCGACCGTTGCTTTTTATTTGACGAAAATGGAGAATTTGTTGAAGGATATTATATTGTTGGTCTTCTTGCTCAAGCTTTTTTAGCTAAAGCAAAAGGTGAAAAAATTATTTATGATCCTCGTTTAATTTGGAATACGATAGAATTAGTTGAGAAAAATAATGGTCAAGCAGTAATGTGTAAATCAGGACATTCTTTCATTAAAGAAAAAATGCGAGAGATTAATGCTGTTTATGGTGGTGAGATGAGTGCTCATCATTATTTTAGAGACTTTTTTTATTGTGATAGTGGCATGATTCCATGGCTACTCGTTTTAGAATTGTTATGTACAACAGGAAAAACTTTAGGTGAATTAGTTGGGGAAAGTATCGCTAATTATCCATCACCTGGCGAAATTAACAGTAAATTAATTGATGCGAAAGCAGCTATTCAAAGAGTTAAGGACGCTTATGAAAAAAACGCGATTAATATTGATGATATTGATGGAGTAAGCATTGAATATTCAGATTGGCGTTTTAATTTGCGTTGCTCTAATACTGAACCAGTTGTTCGATTAAATCTTGAAACTCGAGGAAATAAAGCCTTGATGGAAGAGAAAACTACAGAAATATTAGCGTTGTTGCGTAAATAAACTCTATTTATCCACGTTATTTTGCATGTTTGTATTGAGGAAGAAATATTCATGAAAGCAGTGATCCCTGTGGCTGGATTAGGTACACGTATGTTACCTGCGACTAAAGCTATTCCTAAAGAGATGTTAACTTTAGTAGATAAACCGTTGATTCAGTATGTAGTAAATGAATGTGTTACGGCAGGTATTAAAGAGATTGTGCTTGTGACTCATTCTTCAAAAAATGCGATTGAGAATCACTTTGATACTTCATTTGAATTAGAAACTATGTTAGAGAAACGAGTCAAACGGCAGTTATTAGATGAAGTGCGGTCGATTTGCCCAAAAGATGTAACAATTATGCATGTTCGCCAAGGTAACGCCAAAGGCCTAGGACATGCTGTATTATGTAGTCGTCCCGTTGTCGGAAATGAACCTTTTGCCGTGATTTTGCCAGACGTATTACTTGCAGATTTTACAGCTAACCAAAAAACTGAAAATTTAGCAGCAATGTTGAAACGTTTTAGAGAAACTCAAGCAAGTCAAATTATGGTTGCTCCTGTTTCACAAAAAGATATAAGTAGTTATGGTATTGTAGATTGTGGTGATGCAAATATAGAACCTAATGGAAGTGCTAAAATAAATAATATTGTGGAAAAACCTACTATTGATCAAGCTCCATCCAATTTAGCTGTAGTAGGACGTTATGTTTTTTCTGCATCAATTTGGGGATTTTTAGAAAAAACCCCTATTGGTGTTGGTGATGAGATTCAATTGACTGATGCTATTGATATGTTGATAGAAAAAGAAACTGTAGAAGCTTTTTATCAAACGGGCAAAAATTTTGATTGTGGAGATAAAATCGGTTATATGCAAGCATTTGTGGAATATGGTATTCATCATCCACAATTAGGTGAAAAATTTAAGCAGTATTTGAAAGAATTAGTGAAATCTTTATGAAAAATAAGAGTAAAAATGGCATTCTAGCAGTCTAGATTGTCATTTTTTTTGTTTTTATTTATAATTCAACGCAAATTTAATAATCATTAATAGGGTAGTAGTCATGGCAGATTGGGATGGAAAATATATTAGTCCTTATGCAGAACACGGCAGAAAAAGTGAGCAGGTTAAAAAAATTACTGTTTCCATTCCGATTAAAGTATTGGAAATTTTAACGAATGAGCGTACAAGAAGACAAATTCGTAATTTACGTCATGCTACTAATTCTGAATTACTTTGCGAGGCTTTTTTGCATGCCTTTACAGGTCAGCCTTTACCAACAGATGAAGACTTGCAACGTGAACGCCATGATGAAATCCCCGCTCAAGCAAAAATAATTATGCGTGAGTTAGGCATTGATCCCGATAATTGGGAATATTAAAAAATAAATCAATACACATATAAATCACATTACTGTCATTTAAGATATTGCTTCTATTAATCTAAAGAATCGTAAAGATCGATAATCTAATTATAACTATAAGATTTTAGCTATATAGCTAGTATCTTATAGTTATTATTACGAAACAGATTTAAGCTGTTCTGATTAAATACTGCGTTGGCTGATAGATTATAAATCTTATCGTTTTTTATCAAAAATCAAAAAATATGTTTAATATCAATTTGTTATTTATTCATTAAATATTCTCGTAATTTAGTAAAATCATTATCCATTTCATCAGATAATAATGGTAAACGATTATGTTTGTCTAAAGCTGTAGGTAAAGCTAATTCAATATTTAAAATGCGTTCAACACTTTCTTTAAATTTTGCAGGATGTGCTGTGCAAAGGAAAATTCCTGTTTCTCCTAGTTGTAAGTCTTGAGTTAGCGTGCGGTAAGCGATTGCACCATGTGGCTCACATAAATAACCCTTAGTATTCATTTCATTTAACGTTAGTTCAGTTTGAGCGTCACTTACTGCTGATGAATGTAGATCTGATAATGGCCAACCATTACGCTTGAATAGCTCTTCTACACGTGGCCAGTTATTTGGACGACTTACATCCATCGCATTAGAAAGAGTAGATACTGTTGCATTTGGTAACCAATTTCCAGTCGCTAAGTAACGAGGCACTGTATCGTTAGAATTAGTTGAAGCGATGAAACGCTTAATTGGCAAGCCAAGACTTTTAGCGATTAAGCCCGCTGTTAAGTTACCAAAATTACCACTTGGTACAGAAACTACGACCTCTCTGCGTTTTTCTACTAGCAGTTGTGCTATAGCTTCAAAATAATAACAAACTTGAGCTAATAACCGACTAATATTAATGGAGTTAGCAGAGTTTAAGCCAATAGTTTGACGTAATTCGGCATCATCAAAGGCTTTTTTTACAAGGGATTGACAAGCATCAAAATCGGCATTGATTGCTACTGTACGAATATTGCATCCTAAAGTACAGAACAATTTTTCTTGCAATGGACTAATTTTACCTTTTGGATATAGAATGACTACATTGATATTTTCTAATCCATAAAAGGCATGAGCCACAGCTGCTCCAGTATCCCCTGAAGTCGCGGTTAGAATAGTGATCTTATTATTGTCACGTACAGCAGCTAAAGTTTGAGCCATGAAACGACCGCCAAAATCTTTAAACGCTAGAGTTGGACCATGAAAAAGTTCGAGTGCATAGATATTATCCTCCACTTTGACTATTGGTGCAGGAAATGTAAACGCATTTTTTACTAGCTGATTCAGTTTACTTTGTTCCAATTCCTCACCAATAAGTGCGGTTAAAATTTGTTGACTTCTTTCTACTAAAGGTAATGCTAGAAGCTCATCAATATTGCTAAGTTGAGGAATTATTTGAGGGAAAAATAGTCCCTGATCTTTACCTAAACCTTGTCGTACTGCTTGGGCAAAATTAACTTGTTCTTCAGGATGTTTAATATTATATAAATTCATTGTTAACCTTTTGTTTTTAATCAGATTATTAAGAATATAGTGGAAACGGAAAATTACCGTGATTTTTGTTATGTAATCTGTCTAGCGCCTTGATTGTCTACTTTACAAATACGTACAAAGCCTTCATTATTTTGTAAATAATGATTTTCTAAATAGTTTGCTACTTTATTGGCGACGATCAGATCTGAGACAATAGCAAACATTGTTGGACCAGAACCAGATATACCCGAAGCTAATGCACCAAAATCACATACGGCTTGTTTTACTTCAGCAAAATGTGGTAACAGTGAAGCTCGATAAGGCTCAGCTATCACATCTTTCATCATATAAGCTGCTAAAGAATCCTGGTGAGTATGGCAAGCATGGACAAAGCTAGCTAAATGGCGACCGTGAGTGATTGTATCTTGTCTTGTATAACTTTTAGGTAAAATAGCACGAGCTTCCGCAGTAGAAACTTCAATGCCAGGGTAAGCTAAAATCCAGTACCAATTATCAAAAAATGGTAGCTGCTGACAAATATTACCTAGAGATTGCACCATTAATTGCACCCCGCCTAAATAACAAGGTGCAACATTGTCATAATGCACAGAACCAGAAATCCGCCCTTCTAGTTCTCCCATCATTTCTAGTAATTCCATTTTAGAAAAAGGTTCATCATGAAATTGGTTGAGAGCCACTAGCGTGGCGACAATAGAGCAAGCACTTGAACCCAAACCAGAGCCAATGGGCATATTTTTTTCTAACGTTAGACAAAGTAACCGCACTTTTTGTCCACGTAATTTTAACCGTTCACTAAATAACACATAGGCTTGATAGACAATATTTTTTTGCGGTTCTTTCGGTAATTTCCGCACAAAATAACCTGCATTTTCTAAACGGAATCCTTGTTTAGAGTCTTCAATCTGTACTACATCGCCCAATAAGGAACCATCAATTGGTGATACCGCTGCACCTAGACTATCAAAACCAACACTAATATTTGCACTAGATGCTGGGGCATAAATTCGCAACATATACTCTCCATTAATTATGTAAAGTTCTTAAAATATCAGCAAAAATTCCAGCCGCTGTGACAGCATTACCAGCTCCATAACCTCTTAACAATAATGGGATTGGGTGATAATAGCGAGTATAAAAAGTCAATGCATTTTCACCATTTTTTACTTTGTAAAGAGGGTTATCAGCATCAACCTCTATAATTGATACTTTGCATTTATTTTTTTCAATCTGTCCTACATAGCGTAGCACTTTGCCCTGTTCGTTAGCTTTTTTAGTACGGATAGAAAATTTTTGATCTAATTGAGGTAATATTTCCATAAATTGTTCTACAGATTTACCTTCTGAAAAATTTTCGGGTAAAACTGACTCAATTTCTACATCATCGAGTTCTAAACTTAAGCCTATTTCACGAGCTAGAATGAGTAATTTACGTGCAACATCTTTTCCTGAAAGATCATCTCTTGGATCAGGCTCAGTAAATCCTTTTTCTCGAGCAAGTGCGGTAGCTTGTGAAAAAGTTAATCCTTCTTCTAATTTTCCAAAAATAAAAGATAAAGAACCAGATAAAATTCCTTGAAAACAATTAACTTCATCTCCTGCTGCTAATAAATTTTGTAAATTTTCGATCACAGGTAACCCTGCACCTACATTAGTATCATATAAAAATTTACGTTGATTTTTGCGAGCATTCTCACGCAATAAATTATAATATGCCATGTCTCTTGTGTTAGCTTTTTTATTTGGAGTCACTACATGGAAACCTTCATTTAAAGCCCTCGCATACAAATCTGGTACACTTTGAGAAGAAGTGCAATCGACAAATACAGGATTAACTACATGATGTAGTTTTATAAAAGATAGCAATACATCAAAATCAGACGGTTGAGTTGCATTTTCAAGATCCTCTTGCCAATTATCTAAATTCAGCCCATTTTCGTTTAGTAACATTTTAGTCGAGTTTGCTAAAGCACAAATACGGATCTCAATGTCCTTTTTCTCCAAATATGCTTTTTGGCTTTTAACTTGTTCAATTAGCTGACCGCCAACACCTCCAACGCCGACTAAAAACATATCTACTATTTTTTTCTTATTAAACAGGGCTTGATGAGTAGCTTTCACTGCTTCAATAGCTTTATTTTGAGCGACTACCGCAGAAATAGACCGTTCGGACGAGCCTTGAGCAATTGCTACAATACTAATGTTTGCTTGAGCTAAAGCTGAAAAGAAACGTGCAGCAATTCCTTTAGCTTGTTGCATTCCATCACCAACTACAGAGATAATTGACAGATCTTTAATTACTCCTATTGGTTCTAAAGCTTGAGATTTCAGTTCTTGTTCGAATTCTGTTTCTAATGCCTTTTTTGCAGTCTCTATCGCTTTAACTGGGACACAAAAGCTGATACTGTATTCAGAAGAAGACTGTGTAATTAAAATCACTGATACTCCCGCTTTTGACATTGCTGAAAAGATGCGAGAAGCCATACCAACTACACCTTGCAATCCTGGACCCGATACATTAAACATTGCTAAATTATCTAAATTAGCGATACCTTTGACTTGTAGTTCTTTACTTTCAGATGCTTTATTGCCATCAATAATCGTGCCAAGTGCGGTCGGGTTTCCTGTATTTTTAATCAAGCAAGGAATGTTAGATTGCACTAAAGGACCGATAGTACGAGGATGAATGACTTTTGCTCCGAAATAAGAAAGCTCCATCGCCTCGCGATAAGATAAACTAGGTAATAGCACTGCATCGGGTACTAGACGAGGATCACAAGTGTAAACTCCATCTACATCAGTCCAGATTTCACAGACACTCGCTTTTAAACATGCGGCTAAACAGGCTGCAGAATAATCTGAACCATTACGCCCTAATAATACTAATTCACCTTTATCATTGCCCGCAGTAAAACCAGCCATTAATACTACATTTTTCTTTGGAATGGAATTTGCATCAATTCGTTTAGTAGATTCTTCAATATTAACAGAAGATTCTAAATAATTGCCTTGAGCCAATAATTTTTCTACAGGATTGATCTGAGTTACTGTATAACCACGAGCTTCAAACCAAGCTCTCATCATTGCGATAGAGAGTTTTTCACCACGTGAATCAATGGTCGCTTTGATTTTATCTTCCACTTTACCACTTTGACGAATATCTTCTAACAAACTTTGAATTTGAGCAAACTCTGTATCAATAAAGGTTTTTACACCATCAAAATCAAATTTATCATTTTCTTTATATAATCCATCAATAATATTATAGAAAATGTCAAGGGCTTCGTTGAAATGAGAGTCAGTTGGTTGATTTAAAGCTGCTTTTTCAGATAATGCGACTAAATGATTAGTAATTTTTGCAGGAGCAGATAGTACACCAGCAGCTTGTTCTTCCAAATGGGCTTGTTCTATTAATCTTGCAGCTTGAGAAAAGCGTTCTGGATTGGCAAGAGAAGTGCCTCCAAATTTTAATACTCTCATGATAATCTCCTGATGTTGTGAATTGTAGTGTTGTTTAAAAACATGTATAAAAAAACCCGCAATTTTGCGGGTTTTAAAAATTATTTTTACGCACTAACCCGCACTATTCGAACTAATAATGGTCATAATAATGGTGGTAATCATAGTTGTGCGTTTATTCATTTAATACTCATAGAATAACTAAAAATATTTGTCATAGAAATACCGAATTTTTATTTAATTGTCAAATTAAAATTATATAATTTATGAAATTTTTGGAAATGGTTATTAAATTCATAAAAATCCTGTAAAATAATTCGCAAGTTTGTCAATATTGAATACATATAGAGAATAAAATGACTGATATTCAAAATAATTTAGTGCAGGTAAAAAAGAAGATTTGTCAATGCTGCGAGAAATCGTTTCGTGGAGAAAATGAAGTAAGATTATTAGCAGTCAGTAAAACCAAACCTGTAGAGGATATTATTGTCGCCTATAATAGTGGACAGCTTGCATTTGGTGAAAATTACGTACAGGAAGGAATTGAGAAAATCCGTTATTTTGAAAATCAGCATATTCATTTAGAATGGCATTTTATTGGTCCTTTACAATCTAATAAAACGCGTTTAGTTGCAGAAAATTTTGATTGGATTCAGACAGTTGATCGTATTAAAATTGCGGATCGTTTAAATGAACAACGACCACACTTTAAATTACCTTTAAATGTTTTGATTCAAATAAACATTAGCAATGAACAAAGTAAATCAGGTATTCATCCAAGTGAAATGTTAGGGTTAGCAAAACACATAGGAAATCTACCGCACTTAAAATTACGTGGACTAATGGCGATACCTGAACCGACAGAAGATATTACGCAACAAGAACTAGCTTTTGCGAAAATGAACGATTTATTTACTCAGCTACGTGAAGCATTTCCGCAATTACAGATAGATACTCTTTCCATGGGTATGACGGACGATATGTCTTCAGCCATTAAGCATGGTTCAACTATGGTTAGAATTGGTACAGCAATATTTGGTAGAAGAGACTATTCTAACTAAAATAAAACGGTTTTAATTTGAAACCGCTTTATTTCTATGTAAAGACAAATATTAAATCATAAGTCATCAATCACAATATAAATTTTTGTGGTTGGTCCATGTACGCCAACGACTTTAACAAGTTCAATATCAGCAGTAGAGCTTGGACCTGATATGATGTTAATACAAGAAGGCATTCGTTCACCTGATTTCACTTTTTCGTGCAATATTTGTGCAAGTTGTGCTACTCTTGGGAGTATAGTACTTTTTCTGACAATTACGATAGATTTTTCAGGTAATAAACTTACAGAACGTCCTCTATTTTTGTCAGAATAGAGGACAATGCCCCCAGACTCGGCTAGACCATATTCGGCATAAACAATACCAATATTAGCTTTTTCTGCAAATTCTATGTTTTTGTTAGCTTTTTCTGTTGCCCAAATGTGACTATTAAAGCAATGTTGAATAGCTTTTGTAATACCTAGATCGTCAAGACGATAATCTTGATTCAGAATAATTTTATCTCCACCATATTTGTTACAGACATCAATTAATACATTTACTACCGCACTTTCATTCGTCTCTATTACATCAACCATCATTACTTTGGCAAAATCAACAAATTCTTGACAAAGTTGTTGCTGATTCAAATCTATTAATCTCGTTGTCGCATGATTATTAAGAGGAGTTGGTATTGGCTCTGGTATAAAACTACGTGGTCTCCCCATTTTTTCTGATAATTTATTTAGAAAATACTCTCGATTTTGTAAATACATTTTGTTCCTCTTATTTTACATTTTGTTTACTGTGGCGATTAAACCAGCTACGAAAACTCTCACCTTCTGGTTGCGGTAAATTGCGGGCTTTTGTCCACTCAGCTAATGCACCTATTTGAATTGGGGCTTTACCATTTTTAATGAATTTACTAGTAACTTTTGCCCCTAAATTTACTCCTATACGCCATAAATTAGGATGAGAGTTAGCAAAATTAAAGCCTAAAATAGAAAAGCGTTCTAAAGTTGGTGTCATGCCAGTTTGAGTCATATGTTCACGATGTTTTAAGATGAGTTGAGATAGTGGAATTTTTACGGGACAAACAGAATTACAGCCACTACATAACGAGCAAGCATAAGGTAAGTGTTTAAATTCTTTATAGCCACCTAATAATGGTGAAATTACTGAGCCAATAGGTCCTGGATAAATTGAACCGTATCCATGACCACCAATTTGACGATAAGCAGGACAAGTATTTAGACAAGCACCGCAGCGAATGCAACGTAATACTTCTTTAAATTCACTAGCAAGAATTTTTGAACGACCGTTATCTACAATAACTAAATGAAATTCTTCTGGACCATCAGTTTCACCACTTAGGCGAGGTCCTGTTAACCAAGTGTTATAGCCCGTTAGTTTTGCCC
Source organism: Seminibacterium arietis (assembly GCF_042675725.1). Classification (NCBI taxonomy): domain Bacteria; kingdom Pseudomonadati; phylum Pseudomonadota; class Gammaproteobacteria; order Pasteurellales; family Pasteurellaceae; genus Seminibacterium; species Seminibacterium arietis. Next base: position 107,883 of record NZ_JBHTJN010000004.1, on the reverse strand, counting down.
CTACAGCGCTCCTAGCAAGCATTGTAATTAATACATCAACTTCTTTAAACGTTGGTGCAATGCGTTCCATACCCATTACCGCAATATGCGTTTTAGGTACAGTAGTAGTTAATCGTAAATTTCCTTCATTAGTGACTAAGCATATACTACCTGTTTCAGCTACAGCAAAATTGCAACCACTGATTCCAATATCAGCTTCTAAGAAATCTGCTCTAATTTTTTCACGAATAAATAAAGTCATTTCTTCAGGGTTTTCTGTCCCTTGATAACCTAATTTTTCATGTAATACTTTGCGAATTTGATAACGGTCTTTGTGAATTGCTGGCACAACAATATGTGAGGGTTTATCATCTGCTAACTGTAGAATATATTCGCCGAGATCGGTTTCTATCACTTTAATACCTTCAGCTTCTAAACAGTGATTCATGCCAATTTCTTCAGTTACCATTGATTTAGATTTCACTATTTTTTTTGCATTTTTGGCTAAAGCAACTTGACGAATATAGTTTGTTGCCTCTTCTGCTGTTTCAGCAAAAAAAACTTTCCCACCATTTTCTATTACTTTCTCACTTAGTTGATATAAATAAGCATCTAAATTTGCTAGTACATGGTTACGAATTTGTTTCGCGTGATCACGCCATTCTTCCCAATTCCCCAATTCGTCAACCATTTTTTGACGATTTGCACCAATTCGTTCTTGAGCCATAATCACAGCATTACGCATAATGCTATTGTGAATCTGATTTTTCAACCGCACTTTAAATGTTAGATCACTAGTTTTTAAAGTCATTTAGTTTTCTCCTTGCATTAGTACTTCAGCAATGTGCATTACTTTGATTGGTTTTCCCTCACGATGTAAACGCCCACCAATATTCAGTAAGCAACTAACATCTGCACCAATTAAGTAATCAGGGTTAGACTCATTAATGTGCTTTACTTTTTCAATAACCATTTCCCCTGAGATTTCAGCCATTTTTACAGAAAATGTACCGCCAAACCCACAACAAGTTTGTTGATTATGAATAGGAAGTAATTTTAAACCTTTGACATTTTGCAACAATGTTAAAGGTTCATTGATGACACCTAATTTACGAGAAAGACTACAAGACGGGTGATAAACAGCTTTTCCTTGAAGAGTTGCACCAACATTGGTTATACCAAGTTTATTTACAATAAAATCGGTTAAATCATAAAAGCGATCTGCAACTTTTTTAGCACGATTTGCCCAATCTTTTTCATTGAAACGCTGAAAAATTTCTGCATAATTTTTAATTGCATAAACGCAAGAACCAGCAGGAGCAACAATAGGGTAATCATTAGCTTCAAAAGTGCGGATCAAATTTTGCATCCCATTCAGAGCTTGTTTTGTATAACCACTATTTAGTGCAGGTTGTCCACAACAACCTTGCTTTTCTAAAAATATGACGTTACAACCTAATTTTTCCAATAGTAACACTGTATTTTTCGCCACCCCAGCTTTTACTACATCAGCTATGCAAGTGACGTAAAAATTTACGTTCATAGATACTCCAACAATTTACTAAAATAACAAAAATTAATAATCAGGTAAGAAAATCCTACCTGATTTAAAAATAAAAAACTAAATGTTAAACATTAAAGAAAATAGGTATAATCAATACAGCAACTAGAGCGGCAATAACACCATATACAATCATAGGAACGACTGTTCTTTTGATAATAGTGCCTTCTTGATTTTGGATATTTAGTACTGAACTAACAGCTACAATGTTGTTAATACAAACCATATTACCCATTGCTCCACCAACAGATTGTAATGCAAGTACTAATGTTGCAGACAGCCCTGTGATTTCAGCAGTAGAAACTTGCACACTACCAAAAGTAAGGTTAGATACCGTATTTGAACCAGAGAAAAATGCACCTACAGCACCCAGATAAGAAGCAAAATATGTCCAATATTCACCAGTTGCGTGAGCAAAACTTTTACCGATAATTTTCACCATAGATTGATCTCCACCAACAAGCATTAAATTCACCATAATTAATGCACCTACTAAGGCTAAAAATGGGTTTTTAGTCTGCTTTAAACTTCCCATAAAAATATCTTTAGTTTTTGTTGTGGTTAATGCAAAAACAGGAATAGAAATTAAAACTGCTACTACAAATGGAATTAATGCTGGCACATAAAGTAATTTATAGCTTGCACTTACTGGCGTACCAAAAATATTTTTTAAGCTAAATATTAGTCCTTGGCTCACTTCAAATAAACCGAGTGAACCTAATTGAACATTAAACCAAGTTGTAGCATCGTTCATTAATGCTTTAAATGGTAATTGGTGAATGCGGGTAATGATTAATAAACCAATTAATAAACCTGTTGGGAATAGTGCTTTAACTAATTCCGATTTTGATACTCCGCTATTATCTAGAGTATTTTCCACTTTTGATAAACCAATGCCTTTATTTGCCGCTAGTACAGAAATTAACAAACCAATAGCACCACCAAGTAATGCAGGAAACTCATAGTTAACTTGTGCAAGTAATAGATAAGGTATAACGCAAGCAAATATACTAATATAAATAAATATTAAATTTTTACGGATTTCAGTCCAACTCACAATTAAACGCATTGCCATTAATGGGATTACTAAAGCTGCTATTGTATGGATTAAGGCAGTCATAGAACCTATTTCTAAAATTTGACTGTCAGATAAGTGCAATGGTCCAAAACCAAACCAAGTTGGTGTTCCTACCGCACCAAAAGATACGGGAACAGAGTTCATCACTAAGGCTAACATTGCAACTTTTAATGGTGGAAATCCTAGACCAACTAAAATAGGTGCCGCAATTGCTGCTGGAGTACCAAAACCACTTGCTCCTTCAATCATAAATGCAAATGCCCAACCAATTATCATAATTTGTGCTATAGGATTAGGATTAATACTGCCTAACCATCTACGTAACACGTCAGTTGCTCCAGACACTTCGGAAAAACGATTGAATAAAATTGCTCCAAAAATAACTGTAATAGGTGTTTGCACCGCAACTAATGCAGAAGTAACGTTTGCACTCACTATAGAAATATCGGTTCCAAAGAAAACAAATTGAATAATTAACACAACTACAGCAATCCAAGGTAGTGCCACATAAGATGGCAACGCATTACGTTTTACCATTAAATAAATCAGTAGGACGATGGGAAAAATACTAACAAAAAGAGCCATATAAAATACTCCGTAAAAATATAAAAATTAACGATTTCCTATTCCATTAAATAATACTTAAGGAGCGTGCATTTTATTATGTTTTTAGGTTTAATGTAAAATTAGAGTTAAAATTTTATGACATAGATCACAAAAATTATAAAAATTACGTTAACATTAGAAACAAAATAACTCATTTTTCATTGGTTATAAAATTCGATATAATAGGACTTTTAAAAATTTGTATTTTTTACCGCACTTTTTATTCATGCACATGCAAAGAGGTTTTTATGACAACGCCTGTAGTTGCCCTAGTAGGTCGCCCTAATGTAGGGAAATCGACACTTTTTAACCGTTTAACTCGAACTAGAGATGCCTTAGTCGCCGATTTCCCAGGGTTGACAAGAGATCGCAAATACGGTCAAGCTAACATATCAGGTTATGACTTTATTGTGATTGATACGGGTGGAATTGATGGTACAGAAGAAGGCGTAGAAGAAAAAATGGCGGAGCAATCTTTACTTGCGATTGAAGAAGCCGATATTGTGCTGTTTTTAGTAGATGCTAGAGCAGGGTTAACTTCAGCAGATATTGGCATTGCCCATTATTTACGTCAACGCCAAGAGAAGACCACTGTTTTGGTAGCAAATAAGACGGATGGTATTGATGCTGACTCTCATTGTGCTGAATTTTATCAACTTGGTTTAGGGGAAATTGTACAAATAGCCGCTTCACAAGGTCGTGGCGTTACTTTGTTAATGGAGCAAGTATTAGCTCCTTTTGCACAGCAAGTAAACAATATTAATGAAAATGGAATGATTCAGAATGTTGCAACTAACAACTCTGAAGCTGAAGCTGATGTTGTACAAAATACGAGTCAACAACGAGATGAGTGGGATACTGAATTTGATTTTTATAATGAAGAAGATACCGCACTTTTAGATGATGTTTTGGAAGATGAATTAGATAGTGAGCAAATTGCGAAAAAGAATATTAAAATTGCTATTGTTGGTCGTCCAAATGTGGGTAAATCTACGTTGACTAACCGTATTCTGGGAGAAGAGAGAGTAGTAGTATATGATTTACCTGGAACTACTCGTGATAGTATTTATATTCCTATGGAACGTGATGGTCAAGCATATACTATTATTGATACGGCAGGAGTACGAAAAAGAGGGAAAGTTAATTTAGCAGTAGAAAAATTTTCAGTTATCAAAACATTACAAGCGATTCAGGATGCCAATGTAGTTTTACTTACTATTGATGCAAGAGAAAATATTTCTGATCAAGACTTATCTTTACTTGGTTTTATTTTAAATGCAGGAAAATCACTAGTAATAGTAGTAAATAAATGGGATGGTTTAGATCAAGAAATAAAAGAGCAAGTGAAATCTGAGTTAGATCGCCGTTTAGATTTTATTGATTTTGCTCGTGTGCATTTTATTTCTGCCTTACATGGTTCTGGTGTTGGTAATTTATTCGAGTCAATTCAAGAGGCTTATGCTTGTGCTACACAAAAAATGACCACATCAATACTCACACGCATTTTACAAATGGCAACAGATGAACATCAACCACCAATGATGAGTGGACGGCGAATTAAATTAAAATATGCTCATCCAGGTGGTTATAACCCACCAATTATTGTAGTCCACGGTAATCAAATTGAACGACTACCAGATAGTTATAAACGATATTTATCTAATTATTATCGCCGTAGTTTAAAAATTGTGGGGACACCAATTCGCTTACAATTTCAAGAAGGTAGTAATCCTTTTGCAGGTAAGCGTAATAAACTTACACCTAACCAACTACGTAAACGTAAGCGTTTAATCAAATTTATTAAAAAATCAAAACGTTAGCTATTAATTTTGCAAATTGATATTCCCACTTAAAATAGTGGGAAGTTGTAGCATAGCGGAATAAACCTGTATCTAAATATAGCATATCAACAGATATTCAGGTAAAATCTGGCGACTAAATATTGCTAAAAATTAATAATAAATTTATTTCTATAATATGAAGAATATCCGAAACTTTTCAATTATTGCTCATATCGATCATGGTAAATCAACCTTATCAGATCGCTTAATTCAAACTTGTGGTGGCTTGTCTGATCGTGAAATGGCAGAACAAGTATTAGATTCGATGGAATTAGAACGTGAGCGTGGAATCACCATTAAAGCTCAGAGTGTTACTTTAAATTATAAAGCTAAAGATGGCGAAACATATCAATTAAATTTTATTGACACACCAGGTCATGTGGATTTTTCCTATGAAGTATCTCGTTCACTTGCGGCTTGTGAAGGCGCTCTATTAGTTGTGGATGCAGGTCAAGGCGTAGAAGCACAGACTCTAGCAAATTGTTACACAGCGATTGAAATGAACTTAGAAGTTGTACCAATTCTCAATAAAATTGACTTACCAGCAGCAGAACCAGAACGTGTTGCAGAAGAAATTGAAGATATTGTCGGTATTGATGCTATAGATGCTGTTCGTTGCTCTGCGAAGACAGGCGTTGGAATTGAAGACGTTTTAGAAGATATTGTGCAGAAGATCCCTGCTCCAGAGGGTGATCCTCAGGCTCCGCTACAGGCGTTGATTATTGATTCATGGTTTGATAATTATCTTGGGGTAGTTTCCTTAGTGCGAATTAAAAATGGTACGCTACGTAAAGGAGACAAAATTAAAGTGATGTCTACAGGGCAGTCTTATAACGTAGATCGTCTAGGAATTTTCACTCCAAAACAATTAGATACTGCAGTATTAAATTGTGGCGAGGTTGGTTGGGTAGTTTGTGCTATTAAAGATATTTTAGGGGCTCCTGTTGGAGATACCTTAACTTTGCATAATAACCCTGCCGCTTCTGTGTTACCTGGATTTAAGAAAGTTAAGCCTCAAGTTTACGCGGGGTTGTTTCCTATTAGCTCTGACGATTATGAAAGTTTTCGTGATGCTTTGGGTAAATTAAGTTTGAATGATGCCTCTTTGTTCTATGAACCTGAAAATTCTACCGCACTTGGTTTTGGATTCCGCTGTGGATTCTTGGGCTTGTTACATATGGAAATTATTCAAGAGCGATTAGAACGAGAATATGATTTAGATTTAATAACAACTGCACCAACAGTAGTTTATGAAGTGGAACAAACTAACGGTGAAGTTGTCTATGTAGATAGTCCATCGAAATTACCGCCATTAAATAATATTGCTGAAATTCGTGAACCTATTGCAGAATGCAATATGCTGTTACCACAAGCTTATTTAGGCAACGTAATTACGCTTTGCGTAGAAAAACGAGGAGTTCAAACTAACATGGTATATCATGGCAATCAAGTTGCTTTGACTTACGAAATACCAATGGGGGAAGTAGTGTTAGACTTCTTTGATCGTTTGAAATCAACTTCTAGAGGTTATGCTTCTCTAGATTATGGATTTAAGCGTTTTCAAGCTGCGGATATGGTTCGTGTAGATATAATGATTAACGGTGAACGAGTTGATGCGTTAGCTTTAATTGTACACAAAGATAATGCACCTTATCGTGGGCGTGAACTAGTAGAAAAAATGCGAGAGTTGATTCCACGTCAACAATTTGACATTGCGATTCAAGCTGCCATAGGTAATCATGTTATCGCTCGTTCAACAGTGAAACAATTGAGAAAAAATGTATTAGCAAAATGTTATGGTGGTGATGTTAGCCGTAAGAAAAAATTATTGCAGAAACAGAAAGAAGGGAAGAAACGAATGAAATCGTTAGGTAATGTTGAAGTGCCTCAGGAAGCATTTTTAGCAATTTTACATGTAGGTAAAGATAAATAAGGAAAATTATGTCTAAGTTAAATATCTTTTTTATTATTTTAATTGTAGTAGCTTATGCTGTTTGGAAATTACTTGATTATTGGGCGTTACCAAATACGTTTACTATTTTACTGATTTTATTGACCGCACTTTGTGGGGCATTATGGTGTTATTATCGCTTTGCTGTTTTTCCGAAGCGGAAAAGACAAATTGCACGACTAGAACAACGAAGCGGTAAAACTTTAAGCGATGAAGAGAAAGCTAAAATTGAGCCGATTTCGGAAAGTGGAGAGTTCTTATCTTCTCTTTTCCCTGTGCTTGCTTTTATTTTGATTCTACGTTCTTTTATTTTTGAACCATTTCAAATTCCATCTGGTTCGATGGAACCTACTTTACGAGTGGGAGATTTTCTATTAGTAGAAAAATATGCCTATGGTATTAAAGATCCCGTGTTTCAAAATACGATTATTGAAACAGGTAAACCACAGCGGGGTGATATTATTGTATTCAAAGCACCGCTAGAGCCAAATGTTGATTACATTAAGCGAGTTGTTGGTTTGCCAGGCGACAAAATTCAGTATAACGAAGCAAATCGCCATATTACAATTACTTATGCTAAAGATGGCAGAGAATGCACAGAAAATTGTTTAACTAAAGAATTTGATTATGGAACACCGCAAGAGGATCTTGAGTTTAATATCATCGTTGGGCAAGATCGTAACGGAATGCCTGTGTATAGCAGTGATCATCCATTAAAATTAGTAGAAAAAGGTGATGTAGAACATCAAATTCATTGGGATCCTCAGCCACCAAATGCGACTTATATGTACAATAATTATCGTTTACAAGATAATTATGTAACAGAATGGGTTGTACCTGAAGGTGAATATTTTGTGATGGGAGATAACCGAAATCATAGTGCTGATAGTCGTTTTTGGGGATTTGTACCTGAGAAAAATATTGTAGGTAAAGCCTCTTATATCTGGCTTAGCTTAGATAAAAAACAAAATGAATTTCCAACGGGAATTAGATTTAACCGTATGTTCAGTAAAATTCAATAACACTATGCAAGATTTACAACGATTGCAACGTAAAATAGGTTATAAATTTGATGATGTTTCATTGCTGATACAAGCATTGACTCATCGGAGTGCAGATAAAAAGCATAATGAACGTCTAGAATTTTTAGGCGATTCAATTTTAAATCATTGCATAGCTGAGGCGTTATATCATCAATTCCCCCAATGCAATGAGGGGGAATTAAGTCGAATGCGTGCGACCCTAGTAAGAGAGCCAACCCTTGCAGAGTTAGCACGTAAATTTGAGTTAGGTGATTATCTTGCGTTAGGTGCTGGTGAATTAAAGAGCGGTGGTTTTCGTCGGGAATCCATTCTGTCGGATTGTGTTGAAGCTATTATTGGTGCGATTTCTCTAGATAAAGATTTAATGACGGCGATTTCAACTATTCAAGTTTGGTATCAATCTTACTTAGCAAATATCACTCCAGGAGAAAATCAAAAAGATCCCAAAACAAGATTGCAGGAGTTTTTGCAAGGCAATCGTCAGCCGTTACCTGAATATAAAGTCATCAAAACGGAAGGTGAACAACATCGTCAAGTATTTACTGTAGAATGTAAAGTGAAAAATATTGACCGCACTTTTATTGGTAAAGGATCAAGTCGTCGTAGAGCAGAACAGTCTGCAGCTGAACAAATTTTACATGAATTGGAAATAAAAAATGGATAGTCAACCAAATTTTACTAATCAAAACACAGAAACTTATTGCGGATTTATTGCTATTGTTGGACGTCCAAATGTAGGAAAGTCAACATTGCTCAATAAAATTTTAGGGCAAAAAATATCCATTACTTCACGTAAAGCACAAACTACACGTCATCGTATAGTAGGTATCCATACAGAGGGACCGTACCAAGCAGTATATGTCGATACGCCAGGTTTACACATTGAAGAAAAAAGAGCGATCAACCGCTTGATGAATCGGGCTGCAAGTAGCTCTATTGGTGATGTGGATTTAATTATTTTTGTTGTTGATGGAACGCATTGGAATCAAGATGATGAAATGGTGCTGAATAAATTACGACAAGCTAAAGCACCTGTAGTATTAGCTATCAACAAAATTGATAATGTAAAAAATAAAGATGAACTTTTACCTTTTATTGCCGAGCTTAGTAGCAAGTTGAATTTTAAAGAAATTATTCCTATTTCTGCTGAAAAGGGTGATAATCTGCAGAATTTACAAAAAATTGTCCGCACTTCTTTACGCAAAGGAGTACATCATTTCCCCGAAGATTATGTGACTGACCGTTCTCAACGTTTTATGGCTTCAGAAATTATTCGAGAAAAACTTATGCGGTTTACAGGTGAAGAATTGCCTTATTCTGTCACTGTAGAAATTGAGCAATTTAAAGTGAATGAGCGTGGCATTTATGAAGTAAATGGCTTGATTTTAGTGGAACGTGAAGGTCAGAAAAAAATGGTGATAGGTAATAAAGGGCAAAAAATTAAAGTTATTGGGACTGAAGCTAGAGCCGATATGGAAAGATTATTTGATAACAAAGTTCACCTTGAACTTTGGGTTAAAGTGAAATCGGGGTGGGCTGATGATGAACGAGCACTACGTAGCTTTGGTTATATAGATGACTAATTCTGAGCTATTGACTTTATTAAAAGAGCGGTTAGTTTTTAATTTTTTATAAAAACCGCTCTGCTACTCTACGAATAAACATATCATTTCATTAGAAAATAAAATCATTTCTATTTAAAAATAAGTGAAAAATTTAAAATAAATTTTACTTTTTTGTTTATCAATTATTGTTATTTTTAATAAGTTTTAAATTTCTTTTATTTTTATTTAGTTTTGATTTTACCTAGTACCTAAAATGTGGTATATATTCACAACTATTTTAATTGATTCATTCAATTGATTTAATTCAATAAACTAATTGATAATTTTAAACACTATTTAACTATTTAAAGTAGCAAACTTACATCTTATTATTTTGGAGCAAAAGTATGTCGATAAAGAGACTCTCCTTTAGGGAAAAACTATCTTATGGTATGGGTGATCTAGGAAACGGTTTTATGTTTGATATGGGGCAACTCTATCTTTTATTTTTTTACACTAACTATATGAAAATTTCTCCTGTTATTGCTGGTTCTGTTTTCTTAGTAGCAAAAATCGCTGATGCCTTTATTGATACAGCTGTAGGTGCATTTGTAGATACTCGTGTACCAGGCAAATTAGGCAAATTTAGACCCTTTATTTTATTTGGTAGCTTTCCTTTAGCTATTTTAACTACTATTTGCTTTGTGGTACCAAATTTTGGAGAAACAGGGCGAGTTGTTTGGGCTTTTGCAACTTATATTTTATTTAATGCAGCTTATTCTATTGTTAATATTCCTTATGGCTCAATGTCTGCTGTAATGACTGTTGATGGTGTAGAAAGAACAAAATTAGCAAATTTCCGTTCTTTAGGCTCACAGGCAGCTCTATTTTTTTCTGGTATTTTCGTTTATCCTGTAGTGGATTTTATTCATCATCATTCAAAAAATGATAATTTATCTTGGGCAGTTGCTATTGGTTCAATGACTCTATTAGGCATGATTTTTCACTTCTTATGTTTTAAAGGCTGTAAAGAAAGATACGTTGCTAAACCTAAACCGAAAACAGAAATAATTAGTCGTAAGGATTCAGAATTAAATGCTTTCATGTTTTTATGTAAAAATAAGCCTTTTATTGTATTTGTATTATTCACATTATTAACAATAGCAACGACTTATATTATACAACAATCCCAATTATACTATTTTGAATATCAGTTTAATGCTGGAAAAGAAATGATGAAAACTATTTCTACTTTAAATATGATCGCATTTTTTCCTATATTTTTTACTATAGCAGTGATTGTAAAAAAAATTGGGAAAAAAGCAGCAATGGCAATAGGTGCTATTGGATTTGGTATTGTTCAAACTTTAAACTATTTTTTATTTGCTGAAAATCAAATTGCATTTTTAACTTGTATGTTCCTATCACAAATACTTATTATGATTCCAAATAGTGTTTGTTGGGCGATTGTGGCAGATATTGTAGAGTGGGGCGAGTTTATTTCAGGGAAAAGAACGGAAGGTATTATTTATTCTTCCTATTCTTTTACTCGCAAGGTATGTCAAGCTATCGCAGGATTTATTCCAGGCTTAATTTTAAGTATTGTTGGTTTTGATCCTGATTTAGCTACTCAGCCTGAAGGAGTTTTAGCGGGAATTAAATTTACTTATATCGCTTTGCCCGCTATGCTAACTATCATTGCAGGTATTATGTTTATTTTCTTCTATCCATTAACGGAGGCTAAACATAGAGAAATTGTGGAGCATCTAGGATTAGAGAAATTAAATACTCAAAATTCTTAATTTAATAAAATTTAATGTAGGACACTTTATTTAGTGTCCTCTTTTGATCTTTAGCTAATTGATTGCATTAAAAGTTGTTCTAGTTTTTTTGCGAATTCAAAAGAATTTTCTTGATGAGAATTATGACCAGCGTTAGAAATTAACGAAAGATGTAGTTTTTCGTCAGTTGCTATTTGACGAAATTTGTAATCTAATTCACCACAGAAGTAATAAATAGGATAGCGAGTTGATTGCATTTTTGCTCGCAGATCTGGTTGTTTTGCTAGTGATGTAGCACGTATCATGTTCGCTATATTTTCCCCAACATTATTTTTTCTCAATTGAATCAGATCGTTACGTTGTTTTTCTGTTAAGCTAGAAAATACAGCTTGTTGATACCAATCAATTAAAACGTGTTCTAATTTTTCCTCAGTAAAACGATCAATCCAATATTCATCTTGTTGCCAGCGTTGTATTCTTTCGATTTTTTTTGATAATCCAAGATTAGCTCCCTCTAATATTAAACCTTGTAAATTGTATTTCTCACAATTAGATTGTAACGCATAGTACAGACTGAGGCGACCGCCGAGAGAATAACCAATTAAAAAATAAGGTTTATCCTTTACTTTATTTTTAATTTGGCTAGATAAATATTGTGCTGTTTGCTCAAAATTTTTTACAACAACTTGCTTTGCTTTTCCATGAAAAGGTAAATCAAGAGCGATACATTGAAAGTGCGGTAGTTTTTTAATAACTTTTTGCCAATCAGATTTTGAACCTAATAGTCCATGTAAAAAAACAAGCACAGGTTTGATATTATTATGTGCTGATAACTGCATGACTGATTTGTTCAACTAAACGTTTATAAATATTGCTAGCGTCTGTTGCTCCCACTTTGATTTCTATTAATGTTGTTTCACGACGTGAATAAGCTTGTTTTAGTACAGAACTTAAATCAGCCCAAGTGTAAGGTCTAGCATACTTGAGTTCAAACATTGACGCTATTTGAGAAAATTCTGTATGGTGTGGCATACGATAAAATTGGTCTTTCACTTCATTGTCCACTGGCAACATATCAAAGATAGCCCCGCCGTTGTTATTGATCACAAAAATAATAGTTGGTTGAGTAACTTTCTTAAATAACGCTAATGAATTGAGATCATACAGTGCCGATATATCGCCAATCATCGCAATTAAAGGTTGATTTGAACCCACAGAAATTCCCGCAGCAGTAGCGAATAAGCCATCAATCCCGCTTGCACCTCGATTAGTGTAAATAGGATAGCCTTCTGGTAATTTAGTCAATGCATCAATCAAACGCACTAATAAGCTATTACCTAAAAATAAAATGCCATTATTTGGTAAAACACGCTCAAGATGATGAGCGAGAGAAGCCTCGTTTAGATTTCCCCCTACTTGTTGTTCAATAAAAGAAGCACAGAATTTTGCTAATGCTAAAGGTTCTAATAACCAAGGTTTTTGTCGTAGTGGTGGATGAGCTCGTAGCCAATGATGAATTTTTGCATGAAATCGAGTATGGCAATGATGATAAGGATCGACTGCATTATCTGTATTCTCTACAATCCAATATTCACCTTTAAATTCAGTCAAAAATTGATTAATTCTTTTACTAATAAAACGATGACCTAGCTGAATAACAATATCTGCTTCTAATAATTTTTGTTTAACTGTTTGATTAGAAAGCCAAATATCAGCATAAGGCAAAGCTGCCTCGACGCCAGATTGAATATCCGTTAATAAAATCCAGCCCATTGTATCTGCCCATGAACGAATCCCCATAGACTGTTCTAATGGCATACTACCAGCAACAATAACGCCTCGTTTTGTTCTCCATTGATCCCAGTGTTTATGCATTAGCACATCTTGCTGTAGGGGTTGATGATCTCCCCATGATTTATAGTGGGAAAACCATTTTTGTATATTAACTAACCAAGGATGTAAATCAATTTCATCATCTTGTGCATCATAGAGCGGTTCTGAAAAAGGAATATTGATGTGTACAACACCTTTATTTTGTTTTTGTCGGTAACAAGCTTGCTCTAATACAGAAATCAGCCAATCAGCAGAATAATCTTGTGTAGGGCGGGGTAAATTGATTTGAGCTACAGGATAATCTGCAAACATATTTTGTTGTAGAATCGCTTGATTTGCACCACATTCTAACAATTCAGGCGGACGATCCGCTGTTAGAACGATCAAATCGACTCCACTCTGACGAGCTTCAATAATCGCAGGGTATAAATTGGCGGCAGCAGTTCCTGAAGTCACAATAATAGCAACAGCCGTGTTAGTTACTTTTGCCAACCCGAGTGCAAAAAAACCTAATCCTCTTTCATCAAAATGAGTGTGGCAATTTACACGGTTGTTTTGCTGTAATCTTGCCGCTTCTAAAGTTAAAGGTGTCGAACGAGAACCTGGTGCGATACAAAAAGCAGTAACACCTTGACGAACAAGAGTTTCTAGTATTACTCTCGCCCAACAACGATTAAAAACACTTACTGACATATTTGGTTCTCCTCTTTTTATTGTTCTTCTTGTAGTAACGAAATTAAGCCCAACGCTTTACGTTCAATCTCCTGCCATTCTAGCAGGGGGATTGACCCCTCAACAATACCCGCACCAGCAAAAACGCGAATTTTATTATTTTCAATAAATGCACAGCGAATAGTAACACAAAATTCTGCTTGAGATTTCTCCATTATTCCTAGTGTTCCAGCATAATGGCAACGATCAAAATTCTCTGTTTTTTGTAAAAATTCTACCGCACTTTGCTTTGGTAAGCCTGCAACCGCTGCAGTTGGATGAATTGTTTGTAAACAAAGATCATCACGACAGTCTGGTACTAGTTGAACAAAAATATTCCGCTTTAAATGTTGGACTAAACGCAAGGGTTTAAGTTCAGGTTCTGACAATCTAATGCTAGTAGCATAAGGTGCTAAGCTTTGTTTGAGTCCTTCTGCTACTAACTGATTTTCATATGTATTTTTTTCATCATGCAGTAGCCAATCTGACTGTGAACGGTTGAAATGCTCATCTTCAGATCTCAATGCAGTACCAGCTAAGGCCTCGGTATGAAGCTGTTGCCCTTGTCGATGATATAAGCGTTCTGGCGTTGAACCAACAAATATTTTCTGTTGGTCTTCAGCAAATAAAAAATGATAGCACCCAAAATTAGCATGTTCACTTTCTGCTAAAAAATCTACAGCGTTTAAATTTTTTTCTGCTTCAAATAATGTTTCATTAGCAAGCACTACTTTACTCAAAATACCTTGTCGAATTGCTACTAATGCTGACTCAACCCAATCACACCACTGCTGTTGGTCTGCTTTTTTCCCTAGTAAGCGAATCGATTGATTAATTGGCTCAAGTGCGGTAGTTTTTGTAAAAGTATTTAATATATTTAATAATTGACAGATTTCTTCTGATAATGAATTAGCTTGATCGACAAACAATTGTATTGTTAATTTATTGGCTTGTTCAGTCAACAAGATACGAGGAAGAAAGAACTCTGCTTGTGAATAAAAAGTTAAACCACCAAGTAGGGGAACATTTGAATGTTGTAAGAAATTTTGAGCAGCAGTTAACGACGAAAAGGTTCGCACTTTGCCTAGTGCGACAATTTTTTGCATTTTATCACGAAAATTCAAATAAAATTGTGGATAGCTTTGCTGTGCCTTTAGCCAAGCTAGTAGTTCAAACGATTTTTCAGTGTGATAAGTTAGAACGATAATTTCCGTTTGATTTGTGGAATGACTTTCAATACCTTGAATAAGTTCAAGAAGTTGATTTTTAATTAATTGCAAAGTATCCATTTAAAAAATAATTGTTTTTATCAAAAAAATAAGTTAAAAAGGAGCGTTAATTTTACCGCACTTTAAGGGAATTTATTACAAAATCTTTTTGTCTTATGAAAATAAACGCAAAGTGCAAATTTATCAAAATAAATTTATGATGATACTGTCTTCAGTTCTCCATTAAAACAAGGATAAAAAATGACTGTTTTCCCAAAATCAGATAAGTTAGAACACGTTTGTTACGATATTCGTGGTCCAGTTCATAAAGAGGCAATTCGTCTCGAAGAAGAAGGTAATAAAATTTTAAAACTCAATATTGGTAATCCTGCACCTTTTGGGTTTGAAGCTCCAGATGAAATTTTAGTCGATATTTTACGTAATATGCATTCCGCACAAGGGTATTGTGATTCAAAAGGTTTATATTCGGCACGTAAAGCAATTGTACAATATTACCAATCGAAAGGAATTCATGGAGCAACAGTTAACGATGTGTATATTGGTAATGGTGTTTCTGAACTGATTTTAATGTCAATGCAAGCATTGCTAAATAATAATGATGAAGTTTTAATCCCAATGCCTGATTACCCTCTCTGGACTGCGGCAGCTACTCTTGCAGGTGGTAAACCAGTACATTATTTTTGTGATGAAGAAGCCAGCTGGTTTCCTGATATTGCAGATATTAAAAGCAAAATTACTTCTCGTACGAAAGCTATTGTAATCATTAATCCGAATAATCCAACAGGTGCGGTATATAGTGAAAATTTATTAAAAGAAATAGTAGAATTAGCTCGCCGTCATAATTTAATCATCTTTGCAGATGAAATTTACGATAAAATTTTATACGATGATGCGGTTCATCATCATATAGCCGCCCTTGCTCCTGATTTGTTGACGGTGACGTTTAACGGTTTATCGAAAGCCTATCGTGTAGCTGGGTTTCGTCAAGGCTGGATGATGTTCAATGGTCCAAAAGAGAATGCAAAAGGCTACATTGAAGGAATTGAGATGCTTGCTTCAATGCGTTTATGTGCTAATCATCCAATGCAGCATGCCATTCAAACAGCACTTGGTGGTTATCAAAGTATTAACGAATTTATTTTACCTGGTGGACGATTACTTGAACAACGTAATAAAGCTTACGAATTACTTAACCAGATACCAGGAATTAGCTGTGTTAAGGCACAAGGTGCCTTGTACATGTTCCCTAAAATTGATGTCAAAAAATTCAATATTTATGATGATGAAAAAATGGTGTTAGATTTATTAAAGCAGGAAAAAGTGTTACTAGTACATGGTCGAGGATTTAATTGGCATAAACCCGATCACTTCCGTATTGTGACTCTGCCTTATGTTAATCAGCTTGAAGATGCAATTACTCGTCTTGCAAAATTCTTAGATCATTATCGGCAATAAGCATTACATTAAAATTAAAAAGCTCCGCTTAGATTACTATTGCGGAGCTTTTATGTTGGGTTTAATTTTCGATTTTATTTCGTAAAATAATTTTTAGCTAAAGTCTTCTGGTAAATGGTGCAAAATAGCTTTCCAAATATTACCACTGTGTTCACGATTTTGGTTTAAACATTCTATCGCATTTTTTACATCACCTAACTTACAACTCTCATACAGGTTTTGATAAAACGTTAATGTGATTTTTCGAGATTCTTCTTCCGAAAAAAACAGTGAGGCAACTTGGTGATAGAGTTTTTTGAAACTATTTAAAATTAAAGCATAAACAGGTTTATTTGCAATGAAGGTAAAGTTGCGATACAAATTATAATCAAATTCCGCATAAGCTTGTGGCGTTTCATCTAAGTGCGGTAGGTTTTCAAATAATTTTGCCGAAGCTTGTGAGTCAATATGGATTGCTTCAGGAATATAATGTTCTCCCATTTTTGTTCTTAATGATACAACATTTGTGATAATAGTGGGCAAAATAGATTTATCCAATTGGATAAGGGTGCTAATAATATTTGGACCAGCAGTTTGCCAAATATCATTAACTTTTGTAGGTTTGCCGTGCTGAATATTTAACCAGCCATCGCGAGCTAGTCGCTGCAATACTTCACGTAAAGTTGTGCGAGTGACGCCTATTTTATCTGCTAATTCACGCTCAGCAGGAAGATCAGAACCAGCAGGAAAATAATTACTATAAATGCTTTTAACAATGTATTCTTCTGCTAAACCAGCAGGGCTTTGGGCTTTTAAAATATAATTGTTACTCATACAAATATTCTATAAATATTGCTATTCTCCATAGCATAGATGACAAAATTAATATTTGCTATTATCCTTGAAACTCATATATATTACAATTGCAAACATATTTTAAATTTTAAAATTAAACTCTAAGGAAAATCTCTTATGAATTACTCTCAAGCATTCCTAAAAAACTTTCTTGGGACAAGCCCAGATTGGTATAAGTTATCGATTATCGGATTTCTAATCATTAATCCCATTTTATTTTTTTTAATCAGCCCTTTTATTGCTGGTTGGGTGTTAGTCGCTGAATTTATTTTTACGCTAGCAATGGCACTAAAATGCTATCCATTACAACCAGGTGGATTACTTGCTATTGAGGCTATTATCATAGGAATGACTCACCCTGAACATGTTAAAGCTGAAATAATGGCAAATTTTGAAGTGATATTGTTGCTAGTTTTTATGGTTGCTGGTATTTATTTTATGAAGCAACTTCTTTTATTTGTATTCACTAAACTACTTTTGCAAATTCGCTCTAAAATTGTTTTATCGCTTGCTTTTTGTTTAAGTGCGGCTTTTTTATCCGCTTTTTTGGACGCTTTAACAGTTGTTGCTGTAATTATTAGCGTTGGAGTTGGATTTTATGGCGTGTACCATAAAGTTGCATCAGGCAAACATTTTGAAGATTCTGATGACATTAGTGATGATAAGTACGTTAGTCAACATAAAAAAACCTTAGAAGAATTTCGTTCTTTTTTGCGTAGCTTAATGATGCATTCAGGTGTGGGAACTGCTCTAGGTGGTGTATTAACAATGGTAGGAGAACCACAGAATTTGATTATTGCAGAGCAAGCTCAATGGGGATTTGGTGAATTCTTTATTAGAATGAGTCCAGTTACAATTCCTACTCTGATTTTTGGTATATTAACTTGTGTTATCGTAGAAAAATTCCATATTTTCGGCTATGGGGCAAAATTACCACGTAAGGTATGGTGTGTACTTGCAAAATATGATGCTAACCGTGAAATGAAAATGACTAAACAAGACCGTATTAAGCTAGGTATTCAAGCGTTAATTGGTGTTTGGTTAGTTTTTGGTTTAGCATTCCATTTAGCTGCTGTAGGTATTATTGGATTAAGTGTAATAATTTTATGTACTTCTTTTTGTGGCATTACTGATGAACATGCAATTGGCAAAGCGTTCCAAGAATCTTTACCTTTTACTGCACTTTTAGTCGTGTTTTTTTCTATTGTTGCGGTTATTATTGACCAACAACTCTTTGCACCAATTATTCACTATGTGCTATCAGCCTCAGAAAGCTCCCAATTAGTGCTGTTCTATATTTTTAATGGATTATTATCCGCTATTTCAGACAATGTGTTTGTTGCAACCGTTTATATTAATGAAGCAAAAGCCGCATTACAAGCGGGTATTATTACGCTCAATCAGTTTGAATTGTTAGCAGTAGCGATTAATACAGGTACTAATTTACCTTCTGTAGCGACTCCGAATGGTCAAGCAGCATTTTTATTTTTATTGACTTCATCTCTAGCACCTTTAATTCGTTTATCTTATGGTAAAATGGTTTATATGGCATTGCCTTATACAATTGTTTTGTCAGTAACTGGATTAATTGCAGTGAAGTATATACTTCCAATTGGCACGATGATTCTCACTCAATTTGGTCTAATCACGTTACCGCACTAATAAAAATTAAAAGGAAAAATAATGCTAAATTACTTCAAAGGATTATCAACACATAGGGGTGGCTGGATACTGCTACTAATCTCAGGATTAGTTTTAGAGAGTGTTGCACTTTTCTTCCAATATGGCATGAACTTGTCACCTTGTGTCATGTGTGTTTATGAACGTGTTGCATTATTTGGCATTATTTTATCTGCTATTGTTGGTTTGATAGAACCGAAGTGCTTTATTACTCGTACACTAGCATTAATTATTGGCATAATTAGTGCTGTCAAAGGAGTATTATTATCAGTTAAGCATGTCGACTATCAGCTAAATCCTGCACCATGGAATCAGTGTTCTTATATGGCAGAGTTTCCACAAGTCTTACCTCTAGATAAATGGTTTCCATTAATATTTAAGCCATACGGCATTTGTTCTGAAATAAGTTGGACATTTTTAGGATTTTCCATGCCTCAGTGGCTTATTATTGTTTTTACCTCATACTGTTTAGTGTTTATTTTGCTAATTATTAGTCAGTTTAAACATAAAAAAATAGATCGTTTGATTTTGACAACAGGGCTATAGGGAAAATGCGGTATTTCTCTAAAGTTCTGTTAATTTAGCCTATTTTACTGTATTCTATATTGCGTTTTTTCAATTAAACTTTCAGCCGACTTTTAAGTTATCGAAGTAAAAAGTGCGGTGTTTTTTGAACAATTTTTTTAATTAAAGGTACTATTATGCAACAGCAATATCGCCCTGATCTTATTGAAGCGGAAGTGCAAAAATATTGGCATGAAAATAAAACATTTAAAGCTATTAAAGATAATTCCAAAGAAAAATATTATTGTCTTTCAATGTTACCGTATCCATCTGGGCGTTTGCATATGGGACACGTTCGTAACTACACTATTGGTGATGTAATTTCTCGTTACCAACGTATGATTGGAAAAAACGTATTACAGCCAATGGGATGGGACGCTTTTGGGTTGCCTGCTGAAGGAGCTGCCGTAAAAAACAACACAGCACCTGCTAAATGGACTTATGAAAATATTGAATATATGAAAAACCAATTGAAAATATTGGGTTTTTCTTATGATTGGGATCGTGAAGTCACGACTTGCCGACCTGAATACTATAAGTGGGAACAATGGTTTTTTACAGAATTGTATAAAAAAGGTTTAGTGTATAAAAAAACCTCAACAGTAAACTGGTGTCCTAACGATGAAACGGTATTAGCAAATGAACAAGTTCATGAAGGCTGTTGTTGGCGATGTGATAGCCCTGTAGAGCAACGTGAGATCCCACAATGGTTTATTAAAATTACTGATTATGCAGAACAATTACTAGGTGGGTTGGATCAGCTACCACAATGGCCAGATACTGTAAAAACAATGCAAAAAAACTGGATTGGTCGTTCAGAAGGCGTTGAAATTACTTTTAATATTGAGAATTCCAATGAAACTGTAAGCGTTTATACGACTCGCCCTGACACTTTTTACGGTGTTTCCTATATGGCAGTGGCAGCAGGGCATCCATTAGCAGAGTATGCTGCAAAAAGTAATCCTGACTTAGCGAAATTTATTCAAGAGTGCAAAAATACTAAAGTTGCTGAAGCAGAGTTGGCAACTATGGAGAAAAAAGGCATGCCAACGGGTATTAATGCCGTTCATCCGATCACAGGTAAATTGATTCCTATTTGGGTTGCTAATTTTGTGTTGATGCATTACGGAACGGGTGCAGTAATGGCTGTGCCTGCTCATGACCAACGTGATTATGAATTTGCTACTAAATATGGACTTCCGATCAATCCTGTGATCACGCCAGCGGATGGCTCGTCTTTAGATATTTCAGAAAAAGCTTATACCGAATATGGACTGAATATTAATTCAGATGAATTCAATGGCTTAGATTTTACAGCAGCTTTTAACGGCATTGCCGATAAATTAGAAAAGATGGGAGTAGGAAAACGCCAAGTAAATTACCGTTTGCGTGATTGGGGCGTTTCTCGTCAACGTTACTGGGGAGCACCAATTCCAATGCTGACCCTTGAAAATGGAGATGTTGTACCTGTTCCAATGGAAGATTTACCTGTTGTATTACCTGAAAATGTTGTGATGGATGGTGTCAAAAGCCCGATTAAAGCAGATCCAAACTGGGCAAAAACTCTTTACAAGGGTGAGCCTGCCTTAAAAGAAACAGATACTTTTGATACCTTTATGGAATCTTCTTGGTATTATGCTCGTTATACTTGTCCACAATATCAAGATGGCATGTTAGATAGCGATGAAGCGAATTATTGGTTACCTGTAGATCAATATATTGGTGGTATTGAACATGCTACGATGCACTTATTATATTTCCGTTTCTTCCATAAATTATTGCGTGATGCAGGCATTTTGAATTCTGATGAGCCAGCTACTAGATTACTTTGTCAAGGTATGGTGCTAGCCGATGCATTTTATTACACCAGCCCAAGCAATGAACGCATTTGGGTTTCTCCAACAAAGGTCACATTAGAACGTGATGAAAAAGGTCGTATCATAAAAGCCGTTGACGATCAAGGAAATGAGCTAGTGCATAGCGGCATGACTAAAATGTCAAAATCGAAAAATAACGGTATTGATCCGCAAGAAATGGTACAAAAATATGGTGCAGATACTGTGCGATTATTCATGATGTTTGCATCTCCAGCAGAAATGACTTTGGAATGGCAAGAATCAGGCGTTGAAGGTGCTAATCGTTTCTTAAGACGTTTATGGAATTTAGTATTTGAATATGTACAAAATCCAGCTCAAAGTGCGGTAGATCCTACTTCACTTTCTACCAATCAAAAATCGTTACGCCGTGATATACACAAAACCATAGCAAAAGTAACTGATGATATTGGGCGTCGCCAAACTTTTAACACCGCTATCGCTGCAATAATGGAATTAATGAATAAGCTAACTAAAGCACCATTAGCGGAAGAGCAAGATCGTGCTGTTATGGCTGAGGCACTAAGTGCGGTAGTCAGAATGCTTTATCCAATCACACCACATATTTGTTTTAAATTATGGCAAGTATTAGGTAACGATAACATTATTGATTTTGCTCCTTGGGTAGAAGCCGATGAAAAAGCAATGATTGATGATGAAAAATTAGTCGTAATACAAGTAAATGGAAAAGTCAGAGCGAAAATTACTGTACCAGCAAATATGACAGAAGAGCAAATTAAACAAGTTGCTTTAGCTGATAACAACGTAGCGAAGTTTTTAGAAAACTTAACGGTGCAGAAAGTGATTTATGTACCAGGTAAATTGTTGAGTTTTGTCGCTAAATAACGAAATCAACGCAGATGTAAACTATCTGCGTTGATTTTTACTATATTTTCAGATCGTTGGGAGATTTTATGCTAAATACAATAAAAATGATCTTAATTTCTACCGCACTTTTTTTAGTGGTAGGCTGTGGTTTTCATTTTCAACATGGAGAATTGATCCCGTCTCAACTAAAAAGGTTACATTTAGAAAGCCAAGATACTTACAGTCCAATAGTGACGGCGATGCGTAAACAATTGCAAGAAAATGGCGTGAAGTTAGTTGAAGATAGTCAAACTATACCAGTGTTGCGTATCAATAAAACTATAACAAATGATCAAGTAGCTTCTATTTTTAAAAGTGGAAGGGAAGCTGAAAAAATATTAATTATCGAAGTTGAAGCTACACTCAAGCTATCTGATCAAAAAGTATACCCAATTAAAGCAGCGGTAAACCGCACTTTTTTTGATAACTCTCGAGCAGCATTAGCAAAATCGACAGAAAAAGAGGTCATTTGGCATGACATGTATGAACAAGCCGCTCGTCAACTAATCACGAAAATGATTAGTTTTAATCGTGAGTTGGTTAAATAATGAACCGTATTTTTACGGAGCAATTGCCTCAATCCCTTAGTAATAGCTTAGCAAAACTCTATTATTTGCTGGGAGGCGACCACTTATTACTGATTGAAAGTAAAGATCTGATTTGCCATACGGCTATGCGACAGGGATTTGATGAAAAATTCGAAATCGATATTGATAATTCAACTAACTGGAATGATTTATTTGAGAGATTACAGTCTTTCGGACTCTTTTCTCGTCGCCAAATCATTATTTTAAATTTACCCGAAAATCTCACCGCACTTATACAAAAAAGTCTATGTGAACTTATTAAATACTTACATGATGATATTCTATTGATTTTACAAATTCCTAAATTGACTAAAACAATAGAAAACCAAGATTGGTTTATTGAAGCAAAATATTATGAGCCAAGATTAGTTAGTGTAAATTGCCAAACGCCTACAATTGAACAATTGCCTCGATGGATTTTGAATCGAGCAAAATCGATGAATTTAAATATTGAAGAAGATGCAGTCAAGCTACTTTGTTATAACTATGAAAATAATTTACTTGCGTTGAAACAGACTTTACAGCAGCTTTCATTACTGTATCCTGATAATAAATTAACATTTAATCGAGTTAAAAAAAATATTGAACAGTCTTCAATATTTACCGTATTTCAATGGATTGATGCAATATTAGAGGGAAAAACGCACCGAGTACAACACATTATAAATGGCTTGCGAGCGGACGAAATACAACCGATTATTTTGTTACGAACTCTACAACGTGAGTTATTGATTATATTAAAATTGACTCAGCCACAACGAATCACAAACATTGATTCTTTATTATTGACAACGGATCTTCGCCAGCGGTTTGATCAATTAAAGATCTGGCAAAATCGTCGTAGTTTGTATACTCAGGCTATCCGACGCATGAGTTTTCGTCAACTTTACCAATATATTCAACAAATGGCGGAAATTGAACGCCTCATCAAACAAGAATTTATCACTGATATTTGGCAACATCTCACGGAACTATCAGTTAAAATTAGTGAGCAATCGATAGAACCCAATAGATAAAAGTGTGTCAAGTTTTACACTGTTTGGGGTTATAAACTGAAAAATAAAATCTATAAAATACTATGTAATATTTGCTTCAAACCTCATATCCCCAAATAATTAATAATTTTTTTACCGCACTTTCTAATTCTGTTTCAGTTAAATCGCCAAAGCCTAATACAAATAAATGTCGGCTTGAATATTCTATAGGGTAAACTTGAATGTCATTTTGTAATGCGATTTGACTTAATTCTGTAGAAGTTCGATGTTCATCTAAGAGTTCAATTAATAAATAAACGCCCGAATGTTCACCATAGTAACTAATCTCATTTTTATAGGGGTGTAGTAAACTACAAAGTAGCTCCATTTTTCGCCGATAAGCGGTACGCATTCGGTGAATGTGCCTTTCAAATTCCCCTTGTTGCATAAAATTAGCTAATCGTTGTTGCTCAAAGCGGGAAACCGTTGAATGAGAAAAATTGCAGTATTTTTCATATTGTTGCAATAAATTTTCAGGTAAGACCATAAAACTTGTCCTTAAAACAGGCATAATTAATTTAGAAAAAGAACCAAAATAAATGACACGTTCATGGAAATCTAAACTTTGTAGTGAGGGAATTGGCTTACCTTTGTAGCGAAATTCACTATCATAATCATCTTCTATAATATATCGATTTGGAGCTGCGTTTGCCCATTCGAGTAATTGGTGACGTTGGCTAATTGACATTACTTGCCCAAATGGATATAAATGTGAGGGTGTTAGATAGGCAACATTCACTCGTTGTTGTTCTAAAAAAGCTAAATTTATTCCTTGCTCAGAGGAATTGATTGGAAGTTTTACTACGGGTTTATCATGTAAATGTAATAACTTTTCTACTTTTTCATAACCTAAACTTTCCATTGCATAGATAAAATGCTGTTTAGGATCAATTTGATTAAATAGTAAAATCAACTGCTGTAAGCAACTTTCTACTCCTGCTGCAATAATAATTTGTTCAGCGACACAATTGACCCCTCTAGAGGCGGAGAGATAATTTGCAATTTCAAGACGCAAATTTAAATCTCCTTTTGGATCACCTAAATGTAATAGTTCTCGCTTTGAAGAATTATAGCAAAGCCGACCGCACTTTTTCCAAGCTTGAAAAGGAAATCGACGGCTATCTATTTTGTGAGGATTTAAATCAAATTTAATAGATTTATTAGAAAGTAAGTGCGGTAGTTTTTTTACTTTTTTATGTAATTGAATATGCTGATCAATTTTAAAACAGACAAAAAAACCTTTTCGAGGCTTAGATTGAATGTATCCTTCAGCACTTAGTTGATTATAAGCACCTTCTACCGTATTGCGACTAATTTTTAAGTAATCTTTTAATTTATTTTTTGATGGTAGAGCCTCACCATAGATTAGTTTTTGTTGACAAATTGCTAGTTTAATTTGCTGATAGAGTTGTAGATAAAGAGGAGTTTGTATGTTTTTATCTAAATGATAATTCAATTTCTTCATTCTGACCCCATTAATATTATCAATTTTGACACTTTTAATCATGCTTAAAATAGCACAAAATGACCGCCGAATAAATAATTGACCAACAAAGGAGGAAAAAATGAGTAAATTATTGGGTTCAGATGTGGTAAAACGTGGTATGGCTCAAATGCAAAAAGGCGGAGTTATTATGGATGTTGTTAATGCAGAGCAGGCTCGTGTTGCTGAAGCAGCAGGTGCTGTTGCAGTGATGGCATTAGAGCGTGTTCCATCAGATATTCGAGCAGCTGGTGGCGTTGCTCGAATGGCAAATCCTAAATTAGTCAAAGAGATAATGAATGCAGTATCCATTCCTGTAATGGGTAAAGTACGCATTGGTCATATTACGGAAGCTCGAGTATTGGAATCAATGGGAGTAGATTATATAGATGAAAGTGAGGTGTTAACTCCTGCCGATGAAGAATTTCATTTATTAAAAAGTGATTTCACCGTTCCTTTTGTTTGTGGTTGTCGAGATTTAGGTGAAGCATTACGTCGTATTGGCGAAGGGGCATCAATGTTACGTACTAAAGGTGAGCCTGGTACTGGTAATATTGTAGAAGCGGTTCGACATATGCGGAAAGTAAATGCTCAATTACGTAAAATTGTTGCAATGACAAATGATGAATTAATGACTGAAGCTAAAAATCTTGCCGCACCTTTTGAACTATTGAGACAAATTAAATTATTAGGCAAATTACCTGTAGTAAATTTTGCCGCTGGTGGCGTTGCAACACCTGCGGATGCTGCATTAATGATGGAACTTGGGGCTGATGGTGTGTTTGTTGGTTCAGGTATTTTTAAAGCGGAGAATCCAGAAAAATTTGCTAAAGCTATTGTGCAAGCTACTACTCATTATCAAGATTATGATCTTATTGCTCGTTTATCAGAAGAGCTAGGAGAACCAATGAAAGGGTTGGACATTAATTTATTAACTCCAGCAGATAGAATGCAAGAGCGTGGTTGGTAATATGCAAGATTATTCTTCTTATAAAATAGGCGTATTAGCTCTACAAGGTGCTGTAACTGAACATTTGCAACAAATTGCACAGTTAGGAGCGAGGGGAGTTGCTGTAAAGAAAACTTCCCAATTGTCTGAATTAGATGCTTTAATTTTACCAGGAGGGGAAAGTACAGCAATAGGTCATTTAATGCGACAATGTGGTTTTATTGAAGCAATTCGTGATTTTTCTTCTCAGCAAAAACCTATTTTGGGTACTTGTGCAGGTATGATTTTATTAGCAAAAGAGTTAGCTGGAGCAGAACAACCTCATTTACAACTAATGGATATTCGCGTGCAACGTAATGCTTTTGGGCGACAAGTTGAAAGTTTTCAGGTCGATTTGAAAATTAAGGGATTGATTGATTCTTTCCCTGCGATATTTATTCGAGCACCTATAATTGAAAAGGTTAATTTAAGTACAGAGCAGAAAAGCGAAGTGGAGGTATTAGCTGAATTTAATGGAAATGTAGTATTAGCAAAACAAAAAAATTTAGTTGCTTGTTCATTTCATCCTGAATTGACCGATAATACAGCAGTGATGAGGTTATTTTTGGATTTAATTAAAAAATCTAACTAATCTTTTATTTTTAAGGGTTGGCTATGTGTTTTCGTTCCGTTATTATGCGGTTTTTCATAAATTTATTTTTAATAAATTCAATATGTTAAAAAATGGTTTCGGAACGAAAACGTGATGTTATTTCTTTGAATTTCCCTATAATTTCAAACCGCACTTTTCCCCTGTTATCAATGACTATATTACAACAATGGCCACCAAAGAACAGATAGATATTTCACTACCATGATTAAGATACCAAGTAGAAGAGAAGATTTTAATGTGATTTTTAATTTCTTTTCGAACAGGAAAAAGTACGCAATCGCTCCGTAAACAAGAGTGAATCCTATAGCCTCAACTAAACGAAAAGCAAAATAAAATGACATTAGATACTCCTTAAGTAAGGTATAACCGAAATAAGAAAGCAAATAATATGAGTATATTTGGTATTATAAGTACCGCACCAGCAAGGAAAGATGATAAAAGAGTCATTTCGAAATTCTTTCTAAAAAGGAAAAAATAAGCAACTAATGCATAGATCATCACCGTGCTTATTATTTCTATAAAATGAATAATAAAAAATAAACTCATGTATGTCTCATATAGTTACAATTTTCTTGTTTTTATCATTTTTTAATTAAATTGTCTAACTATTTATAAGTAATAACGCTTAGTTTTTTTGGTGAATTAAATTTTTTATTTCAACTCTACATATTTTTATTTCCTAACTGTATGGTTTATTTTCTTTTTCTTGCGGAAAAAAAGGTTTTACACTATCATCAATCAGGTTTTGATTAATTAAGAAAATAATAATTATTAAATCGTTATTTAGATTTTGGGTGTAAATATTGATGGAGAATGCTATGGCGAGAGAATTTAAACGTGCAGATCGTGTCGCACAAGAATTACAAAAAGAAATAGCAATCATTTTGCAGCGAGAAGTGAAAGACCCTCGCATTGGTATGGTGACTGTGTCTGATGTAGAAGTATCAAAAGATTTAGCTTATGCTAAAGTGTTTGTCACATTTTTGTTCGATCATGATGAAAGTGCTGTTAAAAGTGGTATGGAAGGACTACATAAAGCTTCCCCTTATATTCGTTCTTTGTTGGCAAAAAGTATGCGATTGCGTATCGTTCCTGAATTGCGTTTTATTTATGATCAATCTTTGATTGAAGGAATGCGTATGTCAAATCTAGTTACTAACGTTGTACGTGAAGATGAAAAACATCACATAGAAGATTAACTATGAGTAAACCACGTAAAAAAGGTCGAGACATTCACGGTGTATTTTTGTTGGATAAACCGCAAGGGGTTAGTTCTAACGCAGTAATGCAACAAGTTAAACGTATATTTCAAGCAAATAAAGCAGGGCATACAGGAGCATTAGACCCTCTTGCTACAGGAATGCTACCGATATGTTTGGGAGAGGCAACGAAATTTTCACAATTTTTGTTAGATTCTGATAAGCGATATTTAGTAACAGCTAAATTAGGGGAAAGAACGGACACATCAGATGCTGATGGACAAGTAGTCGATGAACGAGACGTAAAAGTAGAAATTCCGCAAATTATGACCGCACTTGAGTCTTTTCGTGGCGATATTCTACAAGTGCCAACCATGTTTTCCGCATTAAAATATCAAGGTAAACCCCTTTACGAATACGCTCGAGCAGGTATTGTAGTCGAGCGACAAGCTCGTCCTATTTCTATTTATGAATTAAAATTTATTCATTATCAAGCTCCTTACTTAACGCTTGAAGTTCATTGTTCAAAAGGAACATATATTCGTACATTAATTGATGATTTAGGTGAAATATTAGGCTGTGGGGGACATGTTACTATGCTACGAAGAATAGCCGTAGCAAATTATCCGACTACAGCAATGGTAAGTCTTGCTGATTTGCAACAATTGGCG
The DNA here is from genome assembly GCF_042675725.1 of Seminibacterium arietis. Taxonomy (NCBI): domain Bacteria; kingdom Pseudomonadati; phylum Pseudomonadota; class Gammaproteobacteria; order Pasteurellales; family Pasteurellaceae; genus Seminibacterium; species Seminibacterium arietis. The sequence continues at coordinate 78,877 of NZ_JBHTJN010000004.1, read as the reverse complement.
GAACAAAATGATCTAGAACTGCTAGATAACTTACTGTTACCTATAGATAGTGCGGTCAAAATTTTACCTAAATTGCAGCTAACTTCTGCACAGACTAAAGCAGTAGGATTTGGACAGCGAGTTAAATTTGAAAATATGACTGCACTACAAGGACAAGTTAGATTGTTTTCTGAACAAAATTTATTTCTTGGCGTAGCGATAATTGAACAAAATCTTATTCGTCCTCAAAGAATGGTTGTTTATTAATCTGTTATAGATAAGTTGAGTTTCTTTAAGCTGAATTTAAAAGGAAAAACGTAATGATCACAGTTTATGGGATTAAAAATTGCGATAGTGTTAAAAAAGCATTGAAATGGTTAGAAGATCATCGAATTTGTTGTCAGTTACATGATTTTCGCATCGATAGTTTAGATGATTGCTGGTTATTATTAGCTGAATCTGTTTTTGGCTGGGAAAAGTTGGTCAACAAACGTAGTACTACTTGGCGTAATTTAGATATTGAAACAAAAGAAAATTTATCAAAATCTACCGCACTTTCACTACTTAAAACTCACCCAACACTAATTAAACGACCAATTATTTTACAAGACAATATAGCATTGATTGGTTTTGATGAGGAAGATTATAAAAAAGTATTTGTCAAGTAACATCTTTTGTTTATAAGTAGAATGATAAAGAGCATACAATTTTTTCAGAGTGTACACTCTGTGTTATTTCCCTTGACAGGGAAATAACAATCCTATCTGATAATTAAAATAACATATTTCTAGGAGAAAATTGTGCGTAGATCGAGATTAAATTATTTTGGTTATAGCTTATTAACGTTTTTTTTAATGAACATTTCTTTGACAATGATAAGTAAGGCAATTGAAAGTAGCACTCATTATTATTATGATGATGGATATTATACTGCAATAACGTTATTTACATTTACAATAGTCTTCTTAGTTTTACACGTTTCTATCATGATGTATCTTACTCGTGGTCGTTTAAGAGATATAGGTAAAAGTCCTAATTGGTGTTGGACTGTTCTAATTCCTTTTGCATGGCTTTATTTTGTGTTTGCTAAACCAACAGAAGGTGATAATCAATATGGTAAATCACCTAAAGACATTAAAGCAGAAGAAAAAGCTAAAATAACTGAGCAGAAAGCACGAGCTAATCCAAAGATTGATTTGGTTTTACAATATATAAAGCAATATAGCACGCCCAATGTAGGACGAGTTAAAAGTATCGATTTTCGACTAAATGAAGAAAATGAACGCTATTTTTATGCAATTTCGCCTGTAGAAGTAGAGCAATTGCGTCGGTGTTTAGAAATCTTAGCTAAAAAATTGGAAGATGATGAAAATTGTTATGGTTATTTGTATGCTAAAAGATGTTTTTATATAGGGGATAGATTGATATTTTCTTGGTCATCTTAATGAAATCATGGTATAAAAAAAGAAGCACTGTAAACAGTGCTTCTTTTTTTATACGATTTTATCAGTCGATATATTATTTCTCTGGTTCAATAATCTCAATTTTTGCTTGACTATGTAAACCCCTTGGTAATGTTGTACCTTTACGTCCTCGTTCTGCTCGGAATTTTTGTAAATTTTCAGGTTTTAGCGTGATTTTTCGCTTGCCTACATGGAATACTAAACTAGCATTTTCACTAATTAGCATTAATTTTGTTAATAATTCCAACCGCTCTTTAGCATTTGTTGTAGGAATATTAATAATTTTATTACCTTTACCTTTAGAAAGTTCTGGTAGATCTTGTACTGGAAATATGAGCATTCGTCCTGCAGAAGTTAAGGCAACTAAAAGTTTAGATGTTTCAATTACTAATGGCGGTAGTACTTGAGCATTTTCAGGTAATGAGATTAATGTTTTACCTGCTTTGTTGCGAGTAATCAAATCACTAAATTTGCAAATAAATCCGTATCCTGCATCTGATGCCATTAGTAAAAGTTGATCTTCTGTTTGCATTAACAGTTGTGTTATTGTGGCACCTGCTGGTAAAGTCAATTTCCCTGTAAGTGGTTCACCTTGCGAACGAGCTGATGGTAAAGAAGTTGGGTCAAGGGCATAACTCCGTCCCGTGCTATCGATAAATACCGCTGGTTGATTACTTTTTCCACAAGCATGAGTTAGATATTTATCTCCCGATTTGTAATTTAGCCCTTTTGGATCAATATCATGTCCTTTAGCACAGCGTACCCAACCCATCTCTGATAAAATTACTGTAACAGGCTCAACTGGGATCATTTCGCTTTCAGAAATTGCTTTAGCTTCGCTACGTTCAATAATCGGTGATAAGCGTGGTGAACTATAAGTTTTAGCATCTTGTTGAATTTCTTTTTTAATTAGATTATTTAAACGGCGATCAGAGTTAAGTAAATTTTCAAGTTGTTGGCGTTCTTGTTCTAATTGATTTTGTTCTGCTTGTAATTCATGCTCTTCTAATTTTGCTAGTTGACGTAAACGTAAATTCAAGATGGTTTCAGCTTGTTCGTCTGTTAAGTTAAAACGAGAAATCAGCTCAGCTTTTGGTTTATCTTCATGGCGAATGATCATGATGACTTCGTCAATATTTAAAAAAGCGATCATCAAGCCTTGTAAAATATGCAATCGGTTTAATACCTTATCTAAACGATAACGCAAACGGCGAATGACAGTATTTCGACGGAAAGTCAGCCATTCTGTCAAAATCTGTATTAAACCTTTAACTGCTGGTTTGTTATCTAAGCCAATCATATTCATATTCACTCGATAACTTTTTTCTAAATCAGTTGTGGCGAATAAATGCCCCATTAAAGTATCAATATCAACTCGATTAGAACGAGGAGTGATGACAATTCGTACAGGGTTTTGATGATCTGCCTCATCACGTACATCGTCTACTATAGGTAGTTTTTTAGCAGTCATTTGATCTGCAATTTGCTGCACGATTTTAGATGGTGAAGATTGATGAGGTACAGCAGTAATGATAATTTCGCCATCTTCTTTTTTCCATGCGGCTCGCATCTTGATTGAGCCACGTCCTTGCTGATAAATTTTTTGAATATCAGTTTTTGATGAAATGATCTCTGCTTCTGTTGGATAGTCAGGTCCTTGCACGACAGTCATTAACTCATCAAGAGTTGCTTGAGGGTTATCCAATAGCATTATTGCAGCTTGAGCAACTTCATTTAAATTATGTGGAGGAATATCAGTAGCCATTCCAACGGCAATTCCCGTTGTACCATTGAGCAAAATATGTGGTAATCGAGCTGGCAAATATTGAGGCTCTGATAATGTACCATCGAAATTTGGTTGGAAATTTACTGTACCTGCCCCTAGTTCTGCTAGTAAAAGTTCAGAAAATTTTGACAAGCGTGATTCTGTATAACGCATTGCCGCAAAAGATTTTGGATCATCTGTTGCCCCCCAGTTTCCTTGACCATCGATCAATGGATAACGGTAAGAAAAAGGTTGAGCCATTAGTACCATAGCCTCATAGCACGCAGTATCTCCATGAGGGTGAAATTTCCCCAATACATCTCCAACAGTACGAGCAGATTTTTTGTATTTTGCTGTTGCATTTAAACCTAATTCAGACATTGAATAAATAATTCGTCTTTGTACAGGTTTTAAGCCATCACCAATAAAAGGCAAGGCACGATCCATGATGACATACATGGAATAATTTAAGTAGGCATTTTCTGTAAATTGTCGCAGTGGCATTTGTTCAATGCCTTCATAATTAATTCGATTATTCATGTTATGTTAATTTATTTTTTATTGATTTTATGAAGTAAAATTTTAAAAAAATTGACCGCACTTTTAGTATATCTATACTGCAAGATTTGCGTGATTACCATTTGCTTGTAACCAATTTTTACGATCTTCTGAACGTTTTTTTGCTAATAACATATCCATTAATTCTAATGTATTTTGATTGTCTTCATCACTAGAGCGATAAGTTAATTGCACTAAACGGCGAGTATTGGGATCCATTGTCGTTTCTCGCAACTGACTTGGATTCATTTCACCTAATCCTTTAAAACGTTGAACGTTGATTTTGCCTTTTTTATTTTTTAATCGATCTAAAATGCCTTGCTTTTCACCTTCATCAAGAGCATAAAATACATCATTACCTAGATCAATACGATAGAGCGGAGGCATAGCCACATACACATGTCCTTTTTGTACCAATATTGGAAAATGACGTAAAAATAAAGCACATAGTAAAGTTGCGATATGCAAGCCGTCTGAATCTGCATCGGCAAGAATACATACTTTACCGTAACGCAGTTGGGATAAATCATTGCTATCAGGATCGATGCCTAACGCAACGGCTATATTATGTACTTCTTCTGAGGCTAATACTTGATCAGAAGATACTTCCCAGGTGTTTAAAATTTTTCCCCGTAGAGGTAGAATGGCTTGGTATTCTCGATCTCTAGCTTGTTTAGCAGAGCCTCCAGCAGAGTCCCCTTCTACTAGGAATAGTTCAGTTCGCGTTAGATCTTGTTGGCTGCAATCGGCTAATTTACCAGGTAAAGCTGGACCGTTGACTAATTTTTTTCTAACGACTTTCTTTGCAGCTCGTAAACGGCGTTCTGCAGAACTGATAGCTAACTTTGCTAAATCCTCAGCTTCTTGTATGTTGTGGTTAAGCCATAAGCTGAAGGCATCTTTGATTACTCCTCCTACAAATACCGCACTTTGTCGTGAAGATAAACGTTCTTTAGTTTGTCCTGCAAATTGAGGATCCTGCATTTTTATCGAAAGAACATAAGCACAATGATCCCAAATATCTTCCGCTGCTAGTTTTATTCCACGAGGTAATAAATTGCGAAATTCACAAAATTCTCGCATAGCATCTAATAGCCCTTGCCGTAAGCCATTAACGTGTGTACCACCTTGTATAGTTGGAATTAAATTTACGTAACTCTCACCGAGTAATTCACCTCCTTCTGGTAGCCACAAAATTGCCCAACTAGCGGTTTCTTTTTCTGTTTTAATATCACCAACAAATGGTTTTGTTGGTAAAGTTGTGTAGCCTTGTACTGCTTCTGTTAAATAATCAGATAAACCGTCTTGATATAACCAAGTTTCTTCATTATTGTTAATTTTATCAATGAACTTAATTTCTAATCCTGAACATAATACAGCTTTAGCTCGTAATAAATGACGTAAACGACTGATAGAAAAATTGCTACTATCAAAATATTTTTTATTTGGTTTAAAACGAACTGTTGTCCCCGTATTACGTCGTCCACATGTACCAATTACTTCGAGTTCCTTTACTTTTATTCCATTTTCAAAAGCTATATAATGAATTTCACCATTGCGTTTAATTGTGACATCAACCCGTTCAGATAAGGCATTTACTACGGAGATTCCTACACCATGTAGTCCACCTGCAAATTCATAATTTTTGTTAGAAAATTTACCTCCAGCATGGAGTTTAGTTAAGATGACTTCTACACCTGAAATTTTTTCTATTGGATGAATATCTACAGGCATACCTCGTCCATCATCAATGACTTCTAAGGATTGATCTTGATGTAAAATCACTTGAATTTTATTAGCAAATCCTGCGAGAGCTTCATCTACACTATTATCGATCACTTCTTGTCCTAAATGGTTTGGGCGAGTTGTATCAGTGTACATGCCAGGGCGTAGTTGAACAGGTTCTAAATCTTTTAAAACAGTTATTTCATGAGCAGAATAATTATTGGTCATAATGTAAAGTGATTGATTATTTAAGTAAAATTTTTGCTCAAGTTTAGCAAAAAAAACAAGAAATTGCACATGACAACAATTTAATTTTATATTACCTAACTAGACAGACGGGCTATCTATTTTAAGTTAGGTAATATAAAGAGCGGTCTATTTTTTATAATTTTTTGCTTTCAGTTGCATTATTTAGCACACCAGAATTCCAACTCTCAGCTTCATTAGGACGCTTTATTTGCAGTAGGAAGCGTTGGTGTGCTTTTGCTATAGGTTGGATTACTTTACTTGATGGAGTTGAAAAACTAATCCCTCCTTTTAGTAGTTGTTGCATTGTCCCTGTATTAATAGATACGCCACTAAATCCTACTTCCATACCATAGCCTGAAGAAATCCAGAATTCGGAATTTTGTCGAACAAGATTTTTGTATTGTTGGTCTATTAAAATATGGATAAGAACACGATCACCTAATTTGTTTAATTCTAATTTTTTAATTGTACCCACTTCTAGACCTCGATATAACACAGGAGCATTCTCACTGATATTCATCGCATTAGTGGCTTCCAATATTAATGGAAAACCATCGGCATATCGAGTAGCTGTTGCAAGCTGTTGTTCAAGTTTGAAATTATGCGTAGGCTTTCCATTACCAATGTTAATGTCAATATAGGGTTGTAGTAGAGTATCTAAATGTTCAATACTTCCCGCAGAGACTTGTGGCGAGATCACGGAGAATTTGCTCCCTTCTCTAGCAATTGTCGTGATATATTTAGGATCAATGATAGCTTTAATGCTAATTCCATTTTTATTTGAAAGTTTGATGTTACTTACTTCACCTATTTTTAGTCCCTTGTATCTAAGTGGCATTCCTTCACTTAAATTGACCGCACTTTTAGCTTCTAACATAATGACTTGTTTAGCAGATTTGGCTAAAAATTGATTAGGATACAGATTATGATCATTACCTGAGCCACTATTATCAAAACTGATTGCACCTTTTAGTACTCTTGAAAGTGGCGATGCTTCGAGATTCACACCTTGTGAATTGATGTTAACTTTAGTGGCACTCTCTAACCAAAACAAACTTTTATTAGTTAACAGATGACGGTATTTAGGGTAGACAAATACGTCAACTTCAAAAATATTATGTTTTGGACGAATATCTAAAATCTTACCAACCTCATATTGGTGATAAAGCAAGGTTGAATTTTTACTAATACCACTTAGTTGCGTTGCTTTTAGAGTAATACTAGGTATGTTTTGAACTTGGGTTATACCCGCTTCCGCATTACTTAAATTACTATAAAGAGGATAACTCGTTAATGGTTTTCCTGATCTGTAGCCAGAAATTACACGAATTCCGCCTAATAGCCATTTTTCAGGCGTAGCAGCTTCAAAATTTAATCCTTCAGCAGTAAGGTTTACTTCGAAATTAGAGGCTGCGATGAAAAGCGTATCAGGACGAATTAAGTGACGAAAAGGAGCAGCAATAGCAATTTTAAATCGCACGTCATTTGGTTCTTCTATTTTAGTAATAATATCGCCAATAACTAAATTGTTGTAATAGATTTGTTGTCCCTCAGTAATACCATAACTTTCAGGTGCGGTTAATTCTAACACCATAGTATTAGGCTGTTTGAGCAATATTTCATTTTCTTTAATCACGTTAAAATGATTCGTTTTATCCCCTGTTCCTGGTAATATATCAAAATATTTTCCTCGCAAGATTTTTTGAATATCAGAGAGATCGCCTAAATTAGGTTTTTTATTGCGTAATACTATATTCGTATTAGCTTTAAACAGCTCAGCTGCATCAGAATTTACTAACAAAGTACCTTGAAATAGATTTTCTTTATTTTGTACAGGTTTTAAAGATGACAAGACGCCAATCTGATTATCATGGACATAAACGGCAGTTTTTCCTGCATTAAGCCCCGTTATATCAGTAAGTGTGATAGCAATTTCTGTGTTTCGTTTTGCTGAGTCTAAATCAGCATAAAGTTTATAACGAGCTTTTTCTTCGGCAGGTAAACTGTTTTCTGGTGAATCAAAAGCGACAGCTCCTTGTACAATTGCACCTAAACTAGCAATATCAACATTTATGCCAGATAATCCAATGTCTGCACTAATACCACTAATATTCCAAAAGCGACTATCTTGTTTAACAAATTGAGCGTAGGCTTTATCTATCACTACATCAATTTCGATTTTATTTTTTTCATTGCTGAGATGATAATCATAGATTTTTCCAACGGGGATTTCTTTAAAATAAATAGAAGAACCGATCACAATTGAACCAAGTTCATCAGCAACTAAATGAATTAGTAAATCACCTTCATTAACTTTAGTGATTGGACTTTTATCTTCTCCGACAAATGTGTCCTCTATTTCTCCATCACCAGGTTGTAATGTAATATAATTACCTGACACCAGCGTATCAAGTCCAGAAATACCTGCGATAGAGGCACTTGGACGAACGATCCAAAATTTTGTATTTTTATGTAATATTTTTTTTGCTTCAGGATAAATATTTGCTTCTACATTAACTTTTTTTAAATCGTCAGTGAAACTCACTTTTTTTACAACGCCAATTTGTAGACCTTGGTAACGAATTTGAGTTTTCCCAGCAACTAAGCCGTCACCGTTATTAAATGTGATTTTAATATTAGTACCTTGCTCTTGTATAATTTGAAAAAACAATACCGCACTAATGCAAAGTGAAATAAAAGGTAACAGCCAAAAAGGTGAAATCTTCTTATTGAGGCGAGTTATTGCAGTTATATTTTGGTATTTTTTCTTAATAGAATTATTGTTAGTGTTTGTCATAAATTTTCCAAAGTAAACGACTATCAAATAGTGATGTTGAAATCATGCTTAAAAATACAGCTGCACCAAAGTAAAAAGCGGCAGGACCTACAGAAAAATCAATAAGTTGTCCTCTTGTTACTAAAGACATCATTAAGGCAAGAACAAAAAGATCTAACATAGACCATCGACCAACAAAATGAATGAAATGTAATAATTTCATTTGTCTCTTAATTGAATGTGTCCATTTGAAATGGATGCAACATAGTAAATACAGTAGCACTGCAATCTTACAGATCGGGATAAAAATGCTCGCCATAAACACAATAAAGGCGATAGCATAACTTTTCGCATCTATAAAGGCAAGTACGCCAGACATTAATGTATCGGCAGTAGCAACGCCGTTAAAATAAACTATTGACATTGGTAGTATATTTGCAGGGATAAGCATGAACATAGCAGTAATTAATGTAGCCCAAGTACGCTGAAGACTTATTTTAGAAGAAGTAACTCGACTATAACAGCGAGGGCAATAGATATATCCTTTATTATCTTGTATTGGTTCAGAAAAACTATATTGGCACGCAGTGCATACTTGTAGTTGTACTTTCGACGATATTGGAAAAAATGAAGTATGTTCAGGATAGAAATCTTCCCATAATGCATCTACGTTTATTTTGATAAACAGTAGCGTAGTCAAAAGTGCGGTAAAGATAAAAGCAATTAAATAAATATCTAATTGTAAAGAGGCATATTCTCTAATCTTAAACATAGTTACAGCAAGAGCAACTAAGTATACGTCAAACATTACCCACGGTTTGATGTAGCTAAGTGAAAGTAAGAGATTGCCTGGTTTTATATTTAATATTTGAGAAAAATGTAGCAAGATCACCAAAATAGAGAAAGCAATCGGCATAAATACAGCACACAGAAAAATTAAAAATGCAGTATAGGAGTAGCCTTGAGTTGCCATCTTCCATATGCCTTGCCAAACAGAAGCATTGATTTCTACACCCAATAAATTAATACTTAATAAAGGATAATTTAAAGCAAACGGTAGTAAGATCAAAATAGAATATGCAATCATAGCACATCGATGTAGTTCCCATCGTTCACTAGAAGCAAGTGTATGGTTGCAACGAGGGCAGTCAGCATGTTGATTATTGTTTAAGTAAGGAATAATTACCTTTGCATTACAAGAAACACAACAAGTCATTTTACTGTGGGCTGGCGAACAGCATTTTTTTTTGACATATTTATTATTAGATGATTTAAAGATATATTGTGAGTGGATAATTTGTTTTTTAACACTCTAATTATAATAAAGTATTTTGTTGTAAATAGCGAAAAAATTTTAAACTTACAAGCTTGTTATCATGATTAAACGATTGTCATTTTTAGCCGATTTGATATAGAATACCAGTCATTTTTATTATTTAACTATCTTTTTATCTTTGAATGATGTTCATATAGGATTAATGATGACAGCAGAATCTCAAAAATTAACAAATAATAAGGACGTAATTGCCTATTTAGTTGAAAAGTTTCCTCTTTGTTTTTCTTTAGAAGGAGAAGCAAAACCTTTGAAAATAGGTTTATTTCAGGAGCTAGCAGACGCTTTATCAGGTGATGAAAAAGTTAGCAAAACTCAATTACGTCAAGCATTACGTCAATACACTTTGAGTTGGCGTTATTTACGTTGCTGTAAAGCGGGCGTGCAACGAGTAGATTTACAAGGTAATCCTTGCGGAGAATTAACAGAAGAACATGCTCAGCATGCACTTACTCAACTATCCGAAGCAAAAGCTAAACTTGCAGAACGTAAGGCTATAGAAAAAAAGCAAAAAGAGAAACGAAGTAAAGATGCTTCACACCATTCAAAAGATAAATCTCTAAAAGATAGTAATAGTAAACAGCATGATAAATCTTATAAGAATAACCGAAAAAAAGGTGGACACGGTACGAAACTGCGTTTAAAACCTCTTGATCTTTCTACATTACAAAGAGGAAATAAAGTTAATGTAAGAATGGGAGGGGCAGCAAAAAATGCTGTGGTATTAGAAGTGCAAAAAGAAACTGTTCGTGTTGAATTAGAAAATGGGTTAGTTGTTTCTGTAGCTGCAGAACATTTATTTGCATAACTTATGTTTATATATTGATGCAGTTTTGGTAACTGAATTTATATTGTTGATGACGGTATTTTCTTTTAGTCAGGAAATTTTTACATGAAATTTTATAAAATAAAAAGCTATTTGATTAGTTTTATATTGATAGCATTGGTTTTTGCATCAAATGCTATTGCTGTTTCACCTAAATTAAAGCTAGTGGACATTGTCATTCCTCAACCAACAGAAGCACATAAGTTAGCAACAAAACGGGTGACCACTCGACTGACTCAATCTCATTACCGTAAATTTCAATTAGACGATGCATTTTCAGAAAAGATATTTGATCGATATTTAAAAGGATTGGATTTTAGCCGTAATCTATTTTTACAGTCTGATATTGATGATATGAGAATGAAATATGCTCATGATATTGATGATCAACTTAATGAAGGTAAGTTAGACATTGCATTTGCCATGTATGAATTGATGATGAAAAAACGTTATCAACGGTATCAATATGCTTTATCCCTATTAGATAAAGAACCCGATTTAACTGGTGATGATCAAATTGAAATTGATCGTGAAAAATCGCCTTGGGCTACTACTGAGGACGAAGTTGCCAAATTGTGGCAACAGCGAGTAAAAAATGACGTTATCAATCTGAAGTTAAAAGGGAAAAAGTGGAGTGAAATCAAAAAGAAATTAACTAAACGTTATAACTTAGTTATTCGACGTCTAACTCAAACTAGAGCAGATGATATTGTTCAAATGTATTTAAATGCTTTTGCACGTGAGATTGATCCTCATACTAGTTATTTAGCACCTAGAACAGCAAAGGGCTTTAACGAAAGTATGAATTTATCATTGGAAGGAATTGGAGCAACTCTGCAATCGGAAGATGATGAAATTATAATTAAGTCCTTAGTTCCTGGTGCTCCAGCAGAACGCAGTAAAAAGATTAAAGCTGGAGATAAAATCATTGGTGTTGGGCAGGCAACGGGCGAAATAGAAGATGTTATTGGTTGGCGTTTAGAAGATGCTGTTGATAAGATTAAAGGGAAAAAAGGCACAAAAGTTCGTTTAGAAATTGAACCCGCTAATGGTGGTAAATCTCGTATTATCACATTAAAACGAGATAAAGTGCGGTTAGAAGATCAGGCTGCTAAATTAACCGTAGAAAAAATAAATGGTGAGCAAGTTGCAGTAATTAAAATCCCTAGTTTTTATTTAGGGCTGACAGAAGATGTTAAAAAACTAATCACCGAGATGAAGCAGAAAAAAGTCGGTGCATTAATTATTGATTTACGTGAGAATGGTGGTGGAGCGTTAACGGAAGCTGTTGATTTAAGTGGCTTATTTATTACTGATGGTCCGATTGTCCAAGTGCGAGATGCTTATCAGAGAATTAGAGTTCATGAGGATACTGAAACTGAGCAAGTATATAGTGGTCATTTATTAGTAATGATCGATCGTTTCAGTGCTTCTGCATCAGAAATTTTTGCAGCAGCTATGCAAGATTACAATCGAGGAATTATTATTGGTCAAAATACTTTTGGTAAAGGAACTGTTCAACAAAGTCGCTCATTGAATTTTGTTTATGATTCAGATCAAACCCCGATGGGGTTGATTCAATACACGATTCAGAAATTTTATCGTATTAATGGCGGAAGTACTCAATTGAAAGGCGTTGCTCCAGATATTCATTTTCCTGAGATCATAGATGCCAAAGAATATGGTGAAGAAAAAGAAGATAATGCACTTCCATGGGATAAAATTGTACCTGCAGCTTATGTTGAAGTAGGAAATGCGAGAAAATCAGTAGATTTTCTAACAGAAAAACATCTGGCTCGCATTACTAAAGATCCTGAATTTATTGTATTGAATGAAGATCTAAAAATCCGAGAGGCACGTAGAGAGCGGAAGTATTTATCCCTTAACTTTGCTAAACGTAAAGCAGAAAACGATAAAGATGATGAAAAAAAATTAAAAGATCTTAATGCTCGTTTTAAACGTGAGGGTAAAAAGCCATTGAAAGATTTAGATAAGTTGCCTAAAGATTATGAAGGACCAGATTTTTATCTAAAAGAAGCAGAGAAAATGGCAGCAGATTTGATTAAATTTGAAAAAAAGCAAGAGATGCAAGCTAAAACAGAATCTAACTGATAATTTTTACCGCACTTTTTCAAAAGTGCGGTCTTTTTTGTTTATATTAATGAGGAGCTGAATCATGTTGAAGATAATTTCATCTAAGTTAGCTATGATAGTTTTGTTGGTTTATTTCACAGGAATTAGTGTCGCTATTGCAGATCAGAACATGGTGCAATCAAACCTACCAACTATGATAGAAAATGAAATTACTTTAACAGATCAACAACTTAACCTTGAGCAAAAAATTATAGATGAACAGCTCGCAGTAGAATATCGTGAAAAAGAGCAACAGTTAGTTGAAGAATTGCAACGACAGGCTGAACAACGGTTATCAGAAATAGTTGGTGATGAGTCTTTGCAGTTTAAGTCAATAGTAGCAACTATTTATGCACAAAGAGATTATTTGTTACTATGGGAAAATCCAAAATTTAAAAGCATATTTTTACGACAATATGCTGCATTAGTAGCAAGCGGTATCAATAAGAAATTTTCAAAAATATTAGCAGAAATCGACCGCACTTCAGAAAATGGTGGGTTGCTACATGATATTTTATTAACAGACGCTTTTTTAGAGTATGTGTATTATGTGGATAATGTAGCTAAATTTGCTCAAAAATGGCTTTATTTTCCAAACACATATAAAATGGGCTCACCTTCACAACATTATATTGATGATTGGTTAACTGCAGTAAAAAACAATAATATTTTATTTTTCATTGATAGTTTATCTGCTAAAAATTTATTACATGAACAAACAATTCAACAATTAGAAAAGCTAATTTCTACAGAACAAATCAATAAAGCGACACTTAATCAAATTTATAAATTGGCAATAAATGCTCAAAGATTACGCATTATTCCAGCCTTTAATAATGGTATATTTGTTAATATACCAAGTTATCGTTTGCAGTATTATCGTGATGGGCAACTAGTTCTAGATTCTAAAGTTATTGTAGGGAGAAAAGAACGCAAGACACCAGTTATGTATAGCAAGTTGAGTAATGTTGTTGTCAATCCACCTTGGATCCCTACTGCACGCTTAATTAATGAGGATATTGTGCCTAAAATCAAACGTGATCCAGATTATGTTGCTCGTCATGGCTATAGTATATTGGATAACAGAGGAGCGGTAGTTGATCCTTACCTTATTGATTGGGAGAATATAGGAGCGAAGTTTCCTTATCGGATTAAACAAGCACCAGGAGATAGTGCGTTAGGGAGCTATAAATTTAATATGCCTAGCTCTGATGCTATTTACTTGCATGATACTCCTAATCGAAGTTTATTTAATAAAAAAAATAGAGCCTTGAGTTCTGGTTGTATAAGGATAGAGAAATCTGATCAATTAGCTACTATCTTGTTAAAAGAAGCTGGTTGGTCTGAGGAAAAAAAACGTAGAGTACTAGACAGCAAGAAAACTGCATCAGCAATGATCCAATCAGATAATCCAGTTTATCTATATTATGTGACAGCATGGGCAGATGAAGGGCAAATTCATAGTTTACCTGATATTTATGGTTATGATATTATGCCTAACTTTAATGATATTAATTGGGCTGTTGTAAAAAAATATTTAGTAGATCATTAAATTAATGAATAAATTCTAAGCTTTGTCGAAATAATAGTAAAAGATTAGTTAATATTTTGTTCTTTTATTGAACTTATGATAACAATGTGTGTCAGAAAATAGAAATTAGTTATTTGTAGAATAAAAAATAAACATTATGAGTGAAGTTAATCAGCAAAAACGTAAGTGGTTATCACTTGGGGGTGCTATTTTAGGTATTTCTTTATTACCTAATTCGGTATTAGCCGCAATTTCAACCCCTAAGCCACGAATTTTAAGTTTCAGAAATATTAATACTGGTGATAAGCTAAGTTCTGAATTTCATTTTGGAAAAGGAATTTCTACGACAAATTTAAAGAAGTTGGATTATTTATTGCGTGATAGACGCAGTAATCAAATTCACCCTATGGATCCGAAATTGTTCACTAAATTTTATCAAATTCAAAATAGTTTAGGAATTCGGAATGCGGAGATTCAGATTATTTGTGGGTATCGTTCACCAGCTACTAATGCTGCAATGCGTCGTCGTAGCCGTGGAGTGGCAACTAACAGTTATCATATGCGTGGGCAAGCCATAGATTTTCGTATTGATGGAGTACCTTTGGCTAAAATTAGACAAGCTGCAGAAAATTTAAAAAGTGGTGGAGTAGGCTATTATCCGAAAAGTAATTTTATACATGTAGACACAGGACCTATCCGAACATGGCGAGGCAGTTGATCGCTATTTAAAACAAAGTTGTTTAAGTAAGTTTTCTAGTAGAAAAAATCTAAAGATAATACAGATACAATTCATTTTATTGAGTTGTATCTTTTTCTATTAAAAATAAGGCATTCTTAATATTCAAAGAAGCAAGTATGAAATAATTGTGTAGGAAAAATAAAATGAACATTGAAATTATACCAGTGACTTCTTTTCGACAAAATTGTTCTTTAGTGTGGGATGATAATAAAAGTGCGGTTGCTATTGATCCTGGTGGAGATAGTCAGAAATTAATTCGTCGTATTGAAGAGCTAGGTTTGGATTTAAAATTAATTTTACTTACGCATGGACATTTAGATCATGTGGGAGCAGCACCGCAATTAAAGCAATATTTTGATGTGAAAGTTTGGGGTAGCAATCAAGCAGATCAATATTGGTTTGAGGCATTGCCAGAACAATCGAAGAAATTTGGATTATTCGAAATTCCTGCATTTTTACCTGATCGTTGGCTAAATGAAAATGGCGAAAAAATCCGAATTGGTGAATTAGAGTTTGAAGTTCTTCAATTACCAGGACACACTCCAGGTCATGTTGGATTTATTGATCATAAAAACAAAGTTGCTTTTACTGGAGATGTACTTTTTAAACAATGTATAGGGCGGACTGACTTTATTGGTGGCGATCATCAAACCCTATTAAATTCTATTAAAGAAAGGATGTATGTTTTACCTGATGATACGATTGTAATTGCAGGTCATGGATCTTATACAACTATCGGACAAGAAAAACGCACCAACCCTTTTGTGAAAGTAGAATCATAATGTTGAACGTGATTTTTGTTGAATTGAATAATTTATTTATGAAGAACGAGAACAGTATAAATTAAGTTTTAGTCTTTGTTATCTATGTATAAAAGATCCCTACAATATCATTCACAGTTGTAGGGATTTATATTGCACATATCACTTGAGGTAAAGCTAATTCTTTGTTTGATTAACTATTTTAGAATTAATATAGGCTTGTTACCATAGCGAGCAACTTTTACTGTATTGCTACTTAATCCTTTGGCATCAGGTTTGCTACTAGCTAACATAACAATTAGGTCTACACTCTTTTCATCAGCGATGCGATTAATTTCTTCATATATAGTGCCATACATTACAATATGTTGTACTTTAGCATCAACTGGAAAATGAGTTTTAGTAAATTCATGTAAAGCTATGTTCGCTTCTTCTAGCACTGATTTATCGAAGTTTTTTGGCAAGAAAGCAGAAATAAAACTATCGTCAATAGGTTCAATAATAGTCACTACTCGATAAACTGCATTAGGATTATTATTAGTGATTTGCAATGCTGTATCGACAACATATTTCGCACTTTCTAAATTATTTAAATCAATAGCAATTAACAATTTGTTATACATAGTATTTCCTTTTTTTTAAATTACCGCACTTTTGTTATGAATCTAATTAAAGTGCGGTAGTTTTCTTTATAATTTTTTTACTCTGCGACGTTGATTCAAGCCGATTGTAAAAATTAATAATAAAGCAGGGATAAATAACCATTCTTTATTGAGCGATTGCACTGGAACCTTAACTTCTAGAATAGTTTGATCCCAGTTTAATCCTACTTTAGCAGCTGGAGAGTCAGGTTCAACTAAATCAATAATGATTTTGTTAGTCATTCTATTGTTAAGTTGTATTTGATCACCAGTGTCTAATAAGGTTAAACCTAAAGCTTTTAATCGCTCCTCGCCTGTATTTCCAGCAGGCAAAGCTAACTGAGCATAAAACTCAATTTGTTTACCATAAGGATTAATTCCTGATACTTTTAACATGAATTTTTTACCGACAGTACCTTTTTCCATATCTTGTACTAAGTTGACAGGTTCGATATATCTATAACTTGGAGAAAGATATTCCATAAAGAAGCCTGGTCTGAAAATGATGAAGGCCGCGACAATCAGTACGACAGTTTCCCACCATTTATTTTTAGTTATAAAGAAGTTCATTGTTGCCGCAGTAAAAGCAAGTATAGCAATCGTAGATACAATAGCAACTAGTATACCCTTGGCTAAACTAACGTCGATTAGTAATAAATCTGTATTAAAGATAAACAGGAAAGGTAAAATGACTGTTCTTAAACTATAGAAAAATGCCACAATTCCCGTTTTTATAGGATTACCGCCAGATATAGCAGCTGCTGCGAAAGAAGCTAGCCCCACGGGCGGAGTGACATCAGCCATAATACCGAAATAGAACACAAATAAATGCACGGCAATTAGAGGAACGATTAAACCATTTTGTTTACCTACTTCTACAATCACTAATGCCATTAGAGATGATACAACAATATAATTAGCTGTAGTTGGCAATCCCATACCCAAAATCAAGCTAAAAATAGCGACTAAAATGAGCATTAAGAAAATATTACCCATAGAAAGCGATTCAATAATGCCAGATAATTGTACACCGAAGCCTGTAAGGGAAACGACACCGACAATAATTCCTGCAGTAGCTGTAGCAATACCAATACCTATCATATTTTTTGCACCAGTTTCTAGTCCATTGATAAGATTTTTAATGCTCGCAGTAAAAAGTTGCTTATTAATAGGTTGGTTGCGGAAATAATTTAACAATGGTTGCTGTGTCAATAAAATAACAACTAGAGTTACTGTTCCCCAAAATGCTGATAAGCCAGGTGAAAACATTTCAACCATTAAGCACCAAATTAAAATCACTACAGGAATAAGATAGTGCAATCCTGCATTTACAGTTGGTTTTGCTGAAGGAAGTTTTAACACTGGTGAATTGGGATCATCAACTTCTAAATCAGGAAATTGAGCAACACGGCGGATTAAAACAATATAAATTAAGGCAAGTACAGCACAAATGATGAAGAAAGCGAAATCACCCGAAACATTTTTTATCCAGCCTAATCCATATTTTATGGCAAATGCTAAGATAATTATAGTTAAAAGACTGCTTATAATTTTTAAGAAGAAAACTAGCAGTTTGCTCGGGGGATCTGTTCTTGGCAAACCTTGTAAGTTCATTTTCATTGCTTCTAAGTGTACAATATACACTAGAGCAATATAGGACATTAATGCAGGCATAGCAGCATGAGTAATCAGTTGGCTGTAAGGCATGTTAACATATTCGATCATTAAAAATGCTGCGGCTCCCATAACAGGAGGCATAATTTGTCCATTTACTGAAGAAGTGACTTCCACAGCACCTGCTTTTTCTGATGAGAAACCGACTCGTTTCATCATTGGAATAGTGAATGTGCCTGTAGTTACAACATTAGCAATAGATGATCCTGAGATTAATCCAGTTAAACCAGATGATACTACGGCAGCTTTTGCTGGTCCTCCACGCAAATGCCCTAGGTACGCAAAAGCAGTTTTAATGAAATAATTTCCAGCTCCAGCTTTGTCTAGTAATGCACCAAATAATACAAATAAAAATACATATTTTGTAGATACTCCTAATGCCACACCAAATACGCCTTCAGTCGTCACCCATTGTTGATTAATAATTTGTGAAAGTGAACCAGAACGATGACTGATAATCCAATCTGCAGGTAAAAATTGACCAAAAAAATTATAAAGTAAGAATACAGCAGCAATGATTACTAATGGTAAACCAAGACAGCGACGACAAGCTTCGAGTAGTAATAGAATACCCAAACATCCAGCTATAATATCAGCAGTGTTAGGTGCACCAAAACGTGTAATTAGACTCTCGTAAAAAAAAATGTAATATGCTCCCAAAAATGCACCGATAACCGCAAAGAACCAGTCTTGGTAAGGAATATGGTGTTTTGGTGATGATGCAAAAGCAGGAAAAGATAAAAATGCTAGAAATAATGCAAACGCTAAATGAATTGAACGTGCCTTAGTGTCATCAACAACAACATTAAGATCCCAGTTCCAGTTACGGAGTATTTCTTGTAACCAAAAAGGTACTGGTGACGTATAATAAAGTTGAAATAACGACCATAAAACTGCGGTACAAATTATTAATTTTTTTGAAAAACCATAAGGATTTCGTCCGCCAGAATCATTAGAAGCGATCATATCCTGTAAGTCATCATAATCAACAGTATTAGGACTCGACATATAAACTCCCAAAAAACAACAAAATATTGTATTGGCTAAAGGTGAAAAGGCAGGAATTATCCTGCCTAAATGAAATAAGTTAATTTATTTTATCCAACCGCGTTCTTTATAATAACGCACTGCACCTTCGTGTAATGGTGCTGAAAGTGCATTTGTAATCATATCTTGTTCTTTTAGATTCGCAAATGCAGGATGTAAACGCTTGAAGCGTTCAAAATTATCGAATACAGCTTTCACTACAGTATAAACTCTGTCTGCATCAACATCAGCAGAACTTACTAGGGTGGCATAAACACCAAAAGTATCTATAGGATTATCTGAACCTTTATACAAACCACCTGGAATGGTTGCTTTTGCATAGTAAGCATTATCAGCAACTAGCTTATCAATTGCAGGACCTGTGATAGGAACCAAATGAGCATTACAAGATGCTGCTGCTTCTTTTAAAACTCCGTTAGGATGTCCTACATTATAAGTGATCGCATCTAAGTTATTGTCACACATAACAGACGCCATTTCAGCAGGTTTTAGTTCAGAAGCTACTTTAAATTCTTTATCTGTCCAGCCTTTTGCTTGTAAAATGACATTCAAAGTTGCTCGTGTACCAGAACCAGGATCGCCGACATTTACTCGTTTTCCTTTAAGATCATCAAAAGTATTAATACCAGAATCATCACGAGCCATTAAAGTAAAAGGTTCAGGGTGAATAGAAAATACAGCACGTAATTTATCATTTTTTTTATCTTTAAACGTACTTGTTCCATTATAAGAGTGATATTGCCAGTCAGATTGAACAATACCCATTTCCATTTCTTGAGCCGCAATAGCATTCAAATTTGCAACAGATGCTCCCGTTGATGGGGCATTACATTTTATATGCGTTTTTGCCGTATCACGATTAACTAATTGACAGATAGATTGTCCTACAACGTAATAAACCCCTGTTTGTCCACCCGTTCCAATCGTTACAAATCTATCTTCTACCGCCTGAACAGAAAATGTTGCAACTGCGAGACCTGTAGCGATAGAAAGCTTTAATAATTTTTTCATAGTAGCTCCTTATATAGTTAAGAAATAATAAATAATGATGCTGTTTCGGCATTGCACCGATGCTTAAAGCTTAAAGATATATAAGATTTAGTCCTGTTTCAATCTCTTTTTTACAGAAAAAGTGAGAGAACTCCCAAAATACGATAAAGTTCACTAGATTTATAAGAAATTGTAAAAAAATTACCGCACTTATTTAAAAAGTGCGGTGATTTTTATCATTATTTCTTTTTATCCATTGGCATAAATGGACGCTCAGTTTGACCAATGTAGAGTTGACGAGGTCTCACGATCTTCATATTCCCAGGCTTAAACATTTCTCTCCAGTGAGAAATCCATCCGACTGTTCTTGCTAGAGCAAACATTACAGTGAACATCGAAGTTGGGATACCAATCGCTTTTAGGATAATTCCAGAATAGAAATCCACGTTTGGATAAAGTTTATGATCAATAAAATACTGATCACTTAAAGCAATACGCTCTAATTCCATCGCAACTTCAAATAGTGGATGATCAATATTTAGCTCTTTTAATACTTCATGACAAGTTTGACGCATGACTTTTGCTCGAGGATCATAGTTTTTATACACACGATGACCAAATCCCATAAGACGGAATGGATCGTTGCGGTCTTTAGCTTTGGCGATATATTCTGGAATGCGATCTACTGTGCCGATTTCCTCTAACATATTGATACAGGCTTCATTCGCTCCTCCGTGAGCAGGTCCCCAGAGTGAAGCAATACCAGCAGCAATACAAGCAAATGGATTGGCTCCTGATGACGCAGCAGTACGTACTGTAGATGTTGAAGCATTTTGTTCGTGATCTGCATGCAAAATGAAAATTTTATCTATTGCCCGTTCTAATACTGGATTTACTATATAAGGTTCGCAAGGTGTCGCAAACATCATATGTAAGAAATTACCAGAATAGGAAAGGTGATTTTGTGGAAACATGAAAGGCTGACCAATAGAATATTTATAACACATTGCTGCTAGTGTTGGCATTTTAGCTAATAAACGGACCGCGGTCATGTCTCTATGTTCTTCATCACTAATATCTAAAGAATCATGATAGAAAGCCGCTAATGCACCGCTTACGCCGCACATGATTGCCATTGGGTGAGAGTCACGGCGGAAACCGTGAAAGAAACGTGAAATTTGTTCATGTACTAAAGTGTGACGTTTTACTAATTGGATAAAATCTGTATATTGTTCAAGAGTGGGGCGTTCACCAAATAGCAGTAAGTAGGACACTTCAAGATAATCTGCATGTTTTGCAAGATCAGCAATAGGATATCCTCGATGCAATAAAATTCCGTTATCACCATCGATATAGGTAATTTCAGAGACACATGAGGCAGTAGACATAAATCCAGGATCGAAAGTAAATAATTTATTTTTTACCAAAGATTGCACATCAACAGTATCATAACCTAATGTACCTTGACAAATAGGCAGTTTATATTCACGCCCATCGCTGATAGAAAGTTTTGCTGTTAATTCAGCCATAAGATACTCCTTGTGTTAAGCTTGTGTTTGGGTATTATATTTTGCACTTTTTTACTACATTCACAACATAACACGTAATTTTTGTTTTGTCTTTATAAAATTATGAAAATAAAATGTTAAAAATTTGTTTAATTTTAAAAGTGTGATATAGATCAAAAAAATAAAAATTGTTAAGCTATTGTTAATTGTTTGTGTTGATTATTAATTTGATTTGTTTTTTAATTAAAAGATGATTGCTGAATTTAAAACGTAGCCGTTTTATAATTTGGACTATCTGATGGATTAATATAATCTTTCCATCAAAGTAGAATGAAATTAGGTGGTATCGATGAAACAAAACAGCACTATTAGTGAATGGCTAGCCTCCAGTTCTTTAGGCGGTAGCAATCAATCTTATATTGAAGAAATTTACGAAAATTTTCTCAAAGATCCGACTTCAGTTGATGAAAGTTGGCAACAAATTTTCGATTCTTTGCCAAAATCTACCGCAGTTGAACAATCTCACTCTCAAGTCAGAAATTATTTTAAACGTTTAGCGAAGGATAAATCAAAAAATGCAGCCTGTGTAAGTGTCGTCGATCCGAATGTAAGTGCAAAATTAGTAAACGCATTGCAATGGATTAATGCTCATCGTAATCGTGGACATTTACACGCAGATCTTGACCCATTAAAGTTGTGGCAACGTATGGATGCTCCTACGCTAGATCATAAATTTTATGGTTTCAGTGATAGTGATTTGGATACCGAATTTGATGTTAGTAGCTATGTGCTAAATAGACAAAAAGCAAGCTTACGTGATTTAAAAAATACATTAAAACAAACCTATTGCAGTACTATTGGTTTGGAGTTCATGCACGTTAATGACTTAGAAGCTCGTAGTTGGTTACAAAGCAAGATGGAAGATCGCTTAAATGCACCGCTCTTTAATAAAGCAGAAAAGCTTAAATTTCTTGAAGAGCTAACTGCAGCAGATGGTCTTGAACGTTATCTTGGTGCAAAATTTCCTGGTGCAAAACGTTTTTCTCTAGAGGGAAGTGATGCCTTTATTTTATTAATGAAAGAAATTATTCGGCACAGTGGGCGAAATGGCGTTCAAGATATTTTTATGGGGATGGCTCATCGAGGGCGTTTGAATTTATTAGTTAATGTATTGGGTAAAAAGCCCGCAGAATTATTTGATGAGTTTGCTGGTAAACATTATGGCAATGGTACTGGTGATGTTAAATATCACCAAGGATTTTCCTCAAATTTTGCCGTTGATAATAAATTAGTACATTTGTCTTTAGCATTTAATCCATCACACTTAGAAATTGTTAATCCTGTCGTGTTAGGATCAGTGCGAGCGAAACAAGCTAAATTAAAAGATAAAACAGGCACTAAAGTATTACCGATAACCGTACATGGAGATTCTGCATTAGCTGGGCAAGGAGTTGTACAAGAGACACTAAATATGTCAGCTACTCGAGGTTATTCTGTTGGTGGCACAATTCGTATTGTAATTAACAATCAAATTGGTTTTACTACATCAAATAAACATGATACTCGTTCCACAGAGTATTGTACTGATATTGCAAAAATGATAGAGTCCCCTGTAATTCATGTTAATGGTGATGATGCAGAAGCCGTAGCTTACGCTGCACGTATGGCGGTGGAATATCGTACTAAATTTAAACGTGATATTTTTATTGATTTAGTTTCTTATCGGCGTCATGGACATAATGAAGCGGACGAACCGTCAGTCACGCAGCCGTTAATGTATGATCGCATTAAACGACATCCAACACCTAGAAAAGTGTATGCTGATAAATTAGTAGCAGAACAGGTTATTGATGAAAGTACAGCGACAGAATTAATTAATCAATACCGCGATGCTTTAGACAATGGTGATTGTGTTGTAAATGAATGGAGAGAAATGGATCCAGAAGCTATGGATTGGCGATCATTTTTGACTCAAGAATGGTCAGAATATGAAAGTAAGTTTGATGCACAGCGATTCACAGACTTAGCAGAAAAAGTTACTCATTATCCAGTAGGACACAAGTTGCATAATCGCGTAAAAAAAATTTATGATGACCGCACTTTAATGGCACAAGGTCAAAAGTTATTCGATTGGGGAATGGCGGAAACGATGGCATATGCAACTTTGCTTGATGAAGGTTACAATGTTCGTTTATCGGGTGAAGATGCAGGGCGTGGTACATTTTTTCATCGTCATTCAGTATTACATAGCCAAAATGATGCAACTTTATATATTCCACTGACTCAATTGCATAGCTGTCAAGGAGAGTTTGAAGTATGGGACTCTGTACTTTCAGAGGAAGCCGTTTTGGCTTATGAATATGGATATGCAACCACAACGCCAAGAACATTGACAATTTGGGAAGCTCAATTTGGTGATTTTGCTAACGTGGCACAAGTGGTAGTTGATCAATTTATCAGCTCAGGTGAACAAAAATGGGGGAGAATGTGTGGATTAGTTATGTTACTGCCACACGGATATGAAGGACAAGGTCCAGAACACTCTTCTGCTCGTTTAGAAAGGTATTTACAACTTTGTGCCCAACAGAATATGCAGGTATGTGTTCCGTCAACACCCGCTCAAATTTATCATTTGTTGCGTCGTCAAATGTTACGTAAAGTACGACGACCTTTAATAGTAATAACGCCGAAATCTTTACTGCGTCATCCATTAGCAGTATCTAATAAAGATGAATTAATCAATGGTAAATATCAAAATGTGATTGGTGAAATTGATAATCTTGAATCCCAAAAAATCAGACGAGTTGTGCTTTGTGCGGGTAAGGTATATTACGATTTACTTGAGCAACGTCGGAAAAATAATCAAACTGATGTGGCTATTATTCGCATAGAGCAACTCTATCCTTACCCACATGAAGAAATGAAGCTAATACTAGCCCCTTACAGTCATGTGACGGATTATGTATGGTGTCAGGAAGAACCTCTAAATCAAGGAGCCTGGTATTGTAGTCAACATAATTTTGTTACATCTTTACCTGAAAATGTTAAATTACGCTATGTAGGTCGACCAGCATCAGCATCACCTGCAGTAGGTTATATGTCACTACATAATGAGCAACAACGAGCTTTGGTAACAGAAGCTTTAGCATAGTGATAGCAAAGTGCGGTCAATTTTTACCGCACTTCGTTACAATTAAAATGATAAGAAGGAAGAAAAAATGAGTGATTTTGAGATTATTACCCCTGATTTACCAGAATCTGTTGCTGATGCGACTGTAGTAACTTGGCATAAAAAAGTAGGTGATACCGTTACACGTGATGAAGTGTTAGTAGAAATTGAAACTGATAAAGTAGTATTAGAAGTCCCCGCTTTGAATGATGGCGTATTAGCATCTATCTTGGAAGTAGAAGGATCGACAGTTGTAAGCAAACAATTGCTTGGAAAAGTAACAGCATTTGCTACAGCTGGGACCGTTACTAAAGCGACACTGCAAGTAGTAGAGCAAACACCAGCGGATCGCCAATCGGCAAATTTGAATCCAGAAGCAAACACTAATGATGCGATTAGTCCTGGTGTTCGTCGTTTGCTTGCAGAAAAAGATATTAAAGCGGAAGATGTTCAAGGTACTGGAGTAGGAGGGCGTATTACGCGTGAGGATGTTGAACGTGTAGTTGCTCAAAAAGTGTTTACTACTGTGGCAGAACCTAATTCAAAAGCACCGTTTACAGTAGCAGAAAGGGGAGAAAAACGAGTACCTATGACTCGTTTGCGTAAGCGTATTGCAGAACGTTTGCTTGAAGCCAAAAATACCACAGCAATGTTGACAACTTTCAATGAAGTTGATATGCAACCGATCATGCAATTGCGTAAAACTTATAGTGAAAAATTTGAAAAACAGCATGGTGTTCGTTTAGGTTTTATGTCGTTTTATATCAAGGCTGTAGTCGAAGCCCTAAAACGCTATCCAGAAATTAACGCTTCTATTGATGGAGATGATATAGTTTATCATAACTACTTTGATATTAGCATTGCAGTATCTACACCGAGAGGCTTAGTTACACCCGTCTTACGTAATTGTGATACGTTGAGTATGGCAGATATTGAGAAAGAAATTAAAGTACTAGCGGAAAAAGGACGCGATGGTAAATTAACGGTTGAAGATCTTACAGGTGGGAATTTTACTATAACAAATGGAGGTGTATTTGGTTCATTAATGTCCACTCCAATTATTAATCCGCCACAAAGTGCAATTTTAGGTATGCATGCGATTAAAGATCGTCCAGTAGCACTGAATGGTCAGGTAGTAATTCGCCCAATGATGTATTTGGCATTATCTTACGATCATAGATTAATTGATGGTCGTGAAAGTGTAGGTTTTTTAGTGACTATTAAGGAATTATTAGAAGATCCTACACGTTTGTTGTTAGAAATTTAAATAGTCATTAACTTTGCATCGCACTTTTCACTTTTAGTGCTAATTTAATAAGCAAAAAAGAGTAAAGTGCGGTATCCAATTAATTCAGAATATTATTTTAAATAAATTTTATGTTGCAATAGCATAATTATGGGAGACAAAAATCAAGATGAACTTACATGAATATCAGAGTAAACAACTTTTTGCTCAATATGGTTTGCCTGTGAGTGAAGGCTATGCTTGTGAAAATGTAGAACAAGCACTAAGTGCGGTAGGAAAATTGGGAGGTTCTCAATGGGTAGCTAAATGTCAGGTTCATGCAGGAGGACGTGGTAAAGCGGGTGGTGTTAAATTAGTTAAAACAGATCGAGAAATTTGTTCCTATTTTGATAAATTTTTAGGTAAACGCTTAGTTACATTTCAAACGGATACTCATGGTCAACCTATTAATTGCATTTATATGACTTCTGCTATCAGTTTTAAAAAAGAGCTATATTTAAGTGCAGTTGTTGATCGTTCTAGTCAGCGGGTTGTATTTATGGCATCAACGGAAGGTGGTGTGGATATTGAAAAAGTAGCGGAAGAAACACCGCACTTATTACACAAAACATCTATTGATCCTTTAGTTGGAGCTATGCCTTATCAAGGTCGAGAATTAGCATTTAAATTAGGCTTAACGGGAAAACAGATTAAACAATTTACAGATATTTTCTGTAATTTAAGTCGTTTATTTATAGAAAAAGATTTAGCTTTATTAGAAATTAATCCATTAGTAATTTTAGAAAATGATGATTTACTTTGTCTTGATGCGAAAGTTGTCGTGGATGGAAACGCACTATATCGTCATCCAGATTTGCTCGCTATGCGAGATCTAAGTCAAGAAGACCCTCGTGAAGCGGAGGCTGAAAAGTGGAATCTAAACTATGTAGCATTGGAAGGTAATATTGGCTGTATGGTTAATGGTGCTGGATTAGCTATGGGAACAATGGATATTGTTAAGCTTTATGGCGGAAAACCTGCCAATTTTCTTGATGTAGGCGGTGGAGCAACTAAAGAACGAGTAGCTGAAGCTTTTAAAATTATTTTGACAGATAAATCAGTAAAAGCGATTTTAGTGAATATTTTTGGCGGTATTGTACGTTGTGATTTAATCGCAGAAGGTGTGATTGCAGCAGTGAACGAAGTTGGTGTAGATGTGCCTGTAGTAGTGCGTCTAGAAGGCACAAATGCTGAATTAGGTCGTGATATTTTAGCTAAAAGTAGTTTAAATATTATTGCAGCAGATAGTTTACAAAGTGCTGCTTTACAAGTAGTTAATGCTGCGAGGGGGTAGTTATGTCAATTTTGATTAATAAAAATACAAAAGTAATTTGTCAGGGATTTACGGGGAGTCAGGGAACATTTCACTCTGAACAAGCATTAGCTTATGGTACGCGGTTAGTCGGTGGGGTATCACCTGGTAAAGGTGGCACCACTCACTTAGGACTACCAGTATTTGATACGGTACGTCAAGCAGTACAGGCTACAGGAGCGACTGCCACAGTAATCTATGTACCAGCTCCATTTTGTAAAGATGCGGTTTTAGAAGCGATTGATGCTGGTATAAAATTGATTGTATGTATTACTGAAGGAATTCCAACTTTGGATATGCTGCAAGTTAAGAAAAAACTCAGTGAAACAGATGTAATAATGATAGGTCCAAATTGTCCAGGTATTATTACTCCTGATGAATGTAAAATTGGTATTATGCCAGGATATATTCATAAGAAAGGTAAAGTGGGAATTGTTTCTCGCTCAGGTACATTAACTTATGAAGCCGTAAAACAAACTACAGATCAGGGGTTAGGTCAATCTACTTGTATAGGAATTGGAGGTGATCCAATTCCAGGTTCAAATTTTATTGATATTTTAGCTTATTTTCAGAACGATCCCGAGACAGAAGCTATTGTAATGATCGGTGAAATTGGTGGTTCGGCGGAAGAAGAAGCTGCCGAATTTATCAAAACTCATGTTACTAAACCTGTAGTAGCTTATATAGCAGGAGTTACAGCACCAAAAGGAAAACGTATGGGACATGCTGGTGCAATTATTAGTGGTGGTAAAGGAACGGCGAAAGAAAAAATTAATGCACTTCAAGCAGCTGGTGTAAAAACTGTGATTAATTTAGCTGAAATTGGTAATGCTTTAAAAGAGGTAATTAAAAATTAAAGTATAGCGAAAGTTTAGATTATCATGCGACAGCTGTACGACATTTAACGACTATTTTAATTACATAAACATTTTTATGCCCTTAACCTAATAAATTAAGTTAAGGGCTTTTTGACTAGTTTTTAATCACAAAGGTTATAATATTTACTATCGTTACTCATCATCATCTCGTGACAGTAGCGTAAGATAAAAAAGAATTAACTACTGCCAATCCTTTTTACAGTAAAAAAACAGACGAGATGATGAAGTAGAAGAATATTTAGTAATTAGTTTTTATTTTCAAAAAATTTTGTTATTAGACTTGAAATTTAATTTTCTAATCATATTTAGAGTTTCAAGGGAAATTAGTTTGCTATCAAGGTTTCACAATTTTTTCAAAAAGTTCAAAAAATTTATTGAATACATCTTGAAATTAAGAAATATAGCCCAATTTTAGATAGCAATAGCGAGTTTAACTAACGAATTTAATAGGAGAAATCGAAATGGGAAAAATTATCGGTATTGACTTAGGAACAACTAACTCTTGTGTAGCCATTATGGATGGCGATAAACCACGTGTAATTGAAAATGCGGAGGGTGATAGAACTACACCTTCTATCATTGCTTATACTAATGATAACGAAACTTTAGTTGGTCAACCTGCAAAACGTCAAGCAGTAACCAATCCAAAAAATACATTATTTGCTATTAAACGTTTGATTGGTCGCCGTTTTGAAGATCAGGAAGTGCAACGTGATGTAAATATTATGCCTTTTGAGATTACGAAAGCTGATAATGGGGATGCTTGGGTTTCAGTAAAAGGTGAAAAAATGGCTCCGCCACAAATTTCAGCAGAAGTGTTGAAAAAAATGAAAAAAACTGCTGAGGACTTTTTAGGTGAAACTGTAACTGAAGCAGTGATTACTGTGCCAGCATACTTTAATGATGCTCAACGTCAAGCTACAAAAGATGCGGGTCGAATTGCAGGACTTGAAGTTAAACGTATTATTAATGAACCAACAGCTGCAGCGTTAGCTTATGGCTTAGATAAAGGTAAAGGCAATCAAACTATTGCCGTATATGATTTGGGTGGTGGTACATTTGATTTGTCAATTATCGAAATTGATGAAGTTGGTGGTGAGAAAACTTTTGAAGTATTAGCAACTAATGGGGATACTCATTTAGGTGGTGAAGATTTTGATAATCGTGTCATTAATTATTTAGTAGATGAATTTAAAAAAGAACAAGGTATCGATTTACGCAATGATCCTCTTGCGATGCAACGTTTGAAAGAAGCGGGTGAAAAAGCAAAAATAGAGTTATCTTCTGCACAACAAACAGATGTGAATTTACCTTATATTACAGCAGATGCAACAGGTCCTAAACATTTAAATATTAAGTTAACTAGAGCTAAATTAGAGTCACTTGTAGAAGATCTAGTTACTCGTTCAATGGAACCTGTGAAAGTTGCTCTTAATGATGCGGGGTTAAGTGTTTCTGAAATCAATGATGTGATTTTAGTTGGTGGTCAAACTCGTATGCCTTTAGTTCAACAAAAAGTAGCAGAATTCTTTGGTAAAGAACCACGTAAAGATGTTAACCCTGATGAAGCGGTAGCTATTGGTGCTGCAGTACAAGGTGGGGTTTTAGCTGGAGATGTGACTGATGTTTTATTGTTAGATGTTACGCCACTTTCGTTAGGTATTGAAACTATGGGTGGAGTAATGACTACTTTAATTGAGAAAAATACTACGATTCCAACTAAAAAATCGCAAGTTTTTTCTACTGCGGAAGATAACCAAAGTGCGGTAACAATTCATGTACTTCAAGGTGAGCGTAAACAAGCATCAGCTAATAAATCTTTAGGACAATTTAACTTAGAAGGTATTAATCCAGCTCCTCGTGGAATGCCACAAATTGAAGTAACGTTTGATATTGACGCAGATGGTATTATCCATGTTTCAGCGAAAGATAAAGGTACTGGTAAAGAGCAAAAAATTACTATTAAAGCTTCTTCAGGTTTAAGTGATGAAGAAATTCAGCAAATGGTGCGTGATGCTGAAGCTAATGCAGAAGCTGATCGTAAATTTGAAGAGCTAGTTCAGACTCGTAACCAAGCAGATCACTTAGTACATAGCACTCGTAAACAGTTGAGTGAAGTCGGTGATAAACTTTCAGCAGAAGACAAAGCTCCAATTGAAAGTGCGTTAAATGATCTTGAAGCGGTAGCAAAAGGTGAGGATAAATCAGCAATTGAGCAAAAAATCCAAGCTTTAGTTCAAGTATCAGAAAAATTAATTCAAGCTGGTCAACAGCAAGCACAACAAGATGCACAACAACCACAGACAGCAAAAGATGATGGTGTTGTTGATGCGGAATTTGAAGAAGTTAAGGACAATAAATAGTCTTTTTAACCTGATTCAGGGGCGTTTTATGCGCCCCTTTAGTGTTAGAAAATAATGTAATTTGAGGACATTTGTCAGATAGCTGTTTTTCTTAAGAAAAAATCGCTATCTGACAAATGACAATAGAAGCAGATTAAATGTAAAGCGATAAAATTATGGCAAAACGAGATTATTACGAAGTATTAGGTATTCAAAAAAGTGCGGACGAAAAAGAAATTAAGCGTGCTTATAAACGCCTTGCGATGAAGTATCACCCAGACCGAACTAAAGGTGATAAAACTAGTGAGGAAAAATTTAAAGAAGTCAATGAAGCCTATGAAATTCTATCGGATAAGGAGAAGCGAGCTGCTTATGACCAATATGGTCACCAAGCCTTTGAGCAGGGTGGATTTGGTAGTGCTGGCGGATTTAGTGGTGGATTTGGCGATATTTTTGGTGACATGTTTGGTGATATTTTTGGTTCTGGTCGTGGTCAAGCTCGTCAGCATGTAGTTCGTGGTGAAAATTTAAGATATGACATTGAAATTACGCTTGAAGAGGCTGTAAAAGGAGTTAAAAAGGATATTCAAATTCAGACTCTTGTTGCATGTGATAGTTGCCACGGTTCAGGTGCTGAAAGTGGTTCTAAAGTAGAAACTTGCCCTACTTGTCATGGTTCTGGTCGAATTCGTCGTCAGCAAAGTTTTTTTGTTACTGAACAAACTTGTCCTCATTGTCACGGTAGCGGTAAAAAAATTGAGAGATCTTGCAAAAAATGTCATGGCGAAGGAAGAGTTCATAAAGTAGAAAGTCTTTCAGTCACTATTCCAGCTGGAGTTGATACAGGTAATCAATTGCGGTTATCTGGTAAAGGTGCTGCGGGTGAAAATGGAGCTCCACCAGGAGATTTATACGTTTTTATTCATGTTAAACCTCACCATATTTTTGAACGAGATGGTAATAATTTATATTGTGAAGTACCAGTTAGCTTTACAATGGCAGCACTAGGAGGGGAAATCGAAGTTCCGACTTTAGATGGTCGTTTAAAAGTTAAAATCCCAGCTGAAACTCAAACAGGGAAGTTGTTGCGATTGCGTGGTAAAGGAATAACTACGAGTAGAACGGGCTATTCTGGAGATTTAATTTGTAGAATTATTGTAGAAACACCTATAAATCTGAGTGAGGAACAAAAAGATTTATTGCGTAAACTGGAAGAAAGTTTACAGGAGAAACAAAAACACAGTCCAAAATCGTCAAGCTTTCTCGATGGTGTAAAAAAATTCTTTGATAATCTTGGAAAATAAAGGACTAAAATACAAAAGTGCGGTAGAATTTACCGCACTTTTTCTTTAGGGTAAATAAAAATGGCTTGGTTTTCTCAAATTACTAATAAGTGCGGTCGGATTTTGCGTAATTATTATAATAAGCAACATTTAAAAAATCATGGGATGTCCGTCATTTCTAGTAACTGTACAGGAGCGGTGATGCTACATGATCTTAATCAGCCATTTAATTCGCCTTTTGTTAATTTGTATTTAACTCCTACTGATTTTGTCCGTTATTTACAACACATTGATAAGTATCAGTTTGCACCATTGCAATTTATTGAGACGAAATGCTCTTATCCTGTAGCAAAGCTTTTAGACTTAACTATTTATTTTGTACATTATAATTCACAACAACAAGCTGAAGAAAAATGGAAACAACGTAGTAAGCGATTAGATTTTAACAACTTATTTGTGATTATGTCAGAACGTGATGGCTGTACTTATCAAGATTTATTGAATTTTGATGCTTTACCTTTTACTCATAAAATTGTATTCACTCATCAACACTATCCTGAAATTCAGTCCGCATTTTATATTCAAGGATTTGAGCAGCAGAATCAAGTTGGAGAGTTGATTTATTATTGTGGGCAGTTTGGTAAACGCTATTATGACCAATTCGATTATGTAGGTTGGTTTAATCAAAAAACTTGAAAAAATACACCGCACTTCTTGATAGAAATAAGTGCGATGTATTATTGTATATTTATTAACTGAATTTAGTACTAGCTAATTTGTCTAGTAACTTTTCATGAATACCACCAAAACTACCATTAGACATGATGAGAATATGATCTTTAGGTTTTGCTTCAGCAACAATCATATCTACTAGCTTATCAATATTAGATGACCAGTTAACAGGCTGTACACATTCAGCCGCAATATCCACTACATTCCAAGGAATGCTTTCAGGTTGTAATAAAAAAATATGGTCTGCACGAGCTAGTGCTGGTGCGAGTTGATCCTTATGAACGCCCATTTTCATCGTATTAGAACGAGGTTCAAGTACGGCTAATATTCGTACACCTCCGCCAATCTTATCACGAAGTGCGGTTAATGTAGCGAGAATTTCTGCGGGGTGATGAGCAAAATCATCGTAGACTTTAATATTTTGAATATCACTTTTTAGTTCCAATCGTCGTTTTACATTAACAAAATCCGACAAGGCATTTGCTGCATTTTGTACACTAATTCCTACATGGTGGGCAGCAGCAATTGCCATTAGTGCATTATGCATGTTGTGTTTACCTACGATATTCCATTTTACTTGAGCAATTTTTTCTCCACGATAATATATTTCAAATTCCGTACAGTCATTCGTAAGACGTTCAGCATGCCAATCTTTATCTTTACCCAGAAATTGTTTATTTGACCAGCATCCCATTTCAAGTGTTTGATTAACACTTTTTTCTTCTGCAAAAGATAATACCAAGCCACTTGCGGGCATAGTTCGAATCATGTGATGGAACTGTTTTTGAATATCAGATAACTCATCAAAAATATCTGCATGATCAAAACCAATATTGTTAATAATTAAAGTCTTTGGATTGTAGTGAATGAATTTTGAACGCTTATCAAAAAATGCGGTATCGTATTCGTCTGCTTCAATCACAAAATATGGGCTTTTACCCAAGCGAGCTGATGTACCGAAATTTCTTGCAATACCTCCAATTAAAAAACCAGGATGTAAGTTATTTTTTTCAAGAATCCAACTTAGAATTGCTGTTGTTGTTGTTTTTCCGTGCGTTCCTGATACAGCAAGTACCCATCGTTCACGTAATAAATTATCATGCAACCATTGCGGACCTGAAGTATAAGGTAAATTATTTTCTAGTATATATTCCACGCAAGGATTACCACGTTTCATGGCATTACCTATGATGATTAAATCAGGTACGGGTTGTAGTTGTGTAATTTCGTAATGGGGTATTACTTCAATTTGATTTTCTTGCAAAAAAGTACTCATTGGTGGATATATATTGAGATCTGAACCAGTTACTTTATATCCCATCTGTTTAGCTAAAATTGCTAATCCACCCATGAATGTGCCACAAATTCCCAAAATATGAATATGTTTGTTTATCATATCACTCCTTTTTTATTGCAAAGCTAGCTAAAAATATATTGAACATCATAAATTAAAAATCTGTTTCAATTTTTAAACTAAAGGTTGTTATAATAAAGCAAGTCTGAAATAGAGTAAAATCATTAATTAAATAGGATTAAATTATGAAGACCTTAGGTCAATTTATAGTCGAAAAGCAAGCTGAATACCCGAATGCTAAAGGTGAATTATCTGGTATTCTTTCTTCAATCCGCTTAGTTGCGAAAGTAATTCATCGTGATATTAATAAAGCTGGGTTGAATAATAATATTATTGGGAACTCTGGTATTGAAAATGTACAGGGTGAAGCTCAGATGAAATTGGATTTATTTGCTCACAATACAATGAAGCAAGCTTTAATTACTCGTGAAGAAGTGGCTGGCTTTGCTTCGGAAGAGGAAGAAAACTTTGTTGCTTTCGATACTGAGCGAGCTAGAAACGCGAAATATGTGATTTTAACAGATCCTTTGGACGGTTCATCAAATATTGATGTTAATGTGGCTGTTGGAACTATCTTTTCTATTTACCGACGAGTTTCTCCAATTGGAAGTCCAATTACTTTGGAAGATTTTTTGCAACCAGGTAATCGACAAGTGGCTGCTGGTTACATTGTATATGGTTCTTCTACGATGTTAGTTTATACTACAGGGCATGGTGTAAATGGGTTTACTTATGATCCTTCTCTTGGAGTATTTTGCCTTTCTCATGAAAATATTAAAATTCCACAGTCAGGTAAAATTTATTCTATTAATGAAGGGCAATATTTGAAATTTCCTATGGGAGTAAAGAAATATATTAAATATTGTCAAGAAGAAGACAAGGCGAGTCAACGTCCTTACACATCTCGTTATATTGGTTCTTTAGTTTCTGATTTTCACCGTAATTTACTGAAAGGTGGCATTTATATTTATCCAAGTGCAACTACTTATCCAAATGGTAAGCTTCGATTACTTTATGAAGCAAATCCTATGGCATTTTTAGTTGAGCAAGCTGGTGGTATTGCAAGCGATGGTTATCGACGCATTTTGGATATTCAACCGACAGAACTTCATCAACGTATACCACTTTTTATTGGTTCAAAGGAAATGGTTGAAAAATCGCAAGAATTTATGCGGGAGTTTAGCTAATTACGCCAATAAAGAAATCGCTTTATTTCAAAATGTAGAATACTGTTACAACTTATCAATTACGGTAGTGTTGAGTTATAAGCGTTTAGTATTAATAGTGTGTTGTAAGGAAATATGAAAGTATTATTACAAAAACTTGAAGATCGTATTTTAGATAATGTGAAGCAAGAAGTTGTTCCTGCATTGGGCTGTACAGAGCCAATTTCTCTTGCTTTAGCTTGTGCGGTAGCTCGCTTTCACTTGGGAGTTGAACCTTCAAAAATTGAAGGGAAAGTTTCTGCTAATTTGATGAAAAATGGTATGGGAGTCACAGTACCTGGAACGGGAACGTTAGGTTTGCCGATGGCAGCAGCTATAGGGGCAATCGGTGGAGATCCTGATGGTGGTTTAGAAGTATTGAAACAGATTACTGCATTGCAAGTAGAAAAAGCGAAACAGTTTTTACAACAAGACAGAGTACGAGTTAGTATCGCTCA
The DNA here is from genome assembly GCF_042675725.1 of Seminibacterium arietis. NCBI lineage: Bacteria > Pseudomonadati > Pseudomonadota > Gammaproteobacteria > Pasteurellales > Pasteurellaceae > Seminibacterium > Seminibacterium arietis. The sequence continues at coordinate 43,161 of NZ_JBHTJN010000004.1, read as the reverse complement.
ATGTGATCATTTACTTTATTCTGAGGCTAATCTGTATGCTGGATTGGACTCGGTAAAAGTGTGTATTGAACATCATCATACCAACATAGTACACATTGAAAAAAATGGTAGAGTTTTATTTCACAAAGACAGTAAAAGTGCGGTAGAAAATTCGCAAGATTTTTTCAGCCAACTTAGTAGTCGAGATGTTTTTGATTTTGCATTACAAGTAGAATTAGAAAAGATTGAGTTTATAACTCAAGCAGCTAAATTAAATTCTGCCCTCTCTCAAGAAGGACTGCGGAAAGATTATGGCTTACACATTGGTCGAACTTTACAAAGACAAATTGAACGGAAATTATTAAGCGATGATTTGCTCCAACGCATTGTGATTGAGACTACAGCTGCTTCTGATGCTCGTATGGGAGGAGCTGCATTACCAGCGATGAGTAATTCAGGCTCAGGAAATCAGGGTATCACAGCGACTATCCCAGTGGTAGTTGTCGCTAGACATTTACAAGTTGAGCATGAAAAATTAGTGCGGGCTTTATTTTTATCACATTTGATGGCTATTTTTATTCACAGTAAATTACCAAAACTATCCGCTCTTTGTGCTGTAAGTACTGCAGCGATGGGAAGTTGTGCAGGGATTGCGTGGTTATTAACAGGAGAGTTTCGAACAGTGAGTATGGCAATTAGTAGTATGATTGGTGATATAAGTGGTTTAATTTGCGATGGTGCAGCAAATAGTTGTGCAATGAAAGTATCTACCAGTGTAAATTCCAGTTATAAATCTATTTTAATGGCAATGGACGGTTGTTGTGTAACTGGTCATGAAGGTATTGTAGAACACGATATTGATCGCTCAATCAATAACTTATGTGATCTTGCTAATCGTAGTATGCAATTTACTGATAAGCAAGTGATTGAAATTATGGTAGCGAAACCGAAATGATAATAGGTTTTGAACTATAAATTGTGATAGTGCAGAATAATGCCACTGATATTAGTTGCTTTTTCTTTTAATTGCCTTTAAAATCCACACTCCTGTCTTCGCTGGATTAGAGATCGGCGTAAGATGAATATTAACTACCTTAGTAAGAGGAATTAAATATGTCTCTAAGTACAGAAAAAAAAGCAGCTATTGTTGCTGAATTTGGTCGTGATGCAAAAGATACTGGTTCTTCAGAAGTTCAAATCGCATTACTAACAGCACAAATTAACCATTTACAAGGACACTTTGCGGTTCACAAGAAAGATCATCATGGTCGCCGTGGCTTGTTACGTATGGTTTCTCGTCGTCGTAAATTATTAGATTACTTGAAACGCACTAATCTTGAACTTTACATGACAACTATCAGCCGTCTAGGTTTACGTCGCTAATTATTTATTAGTAATAAAATGCCTGAAATAATCAATTTCAGGCATTTTATTTGAGTTGTTATAAGGTTACCTTAATTTTATTCCACTTTTTTACAAAATTTTTGTTTTTTTGGATAAAAGCACATAGAATAAAGCATATCATCAGTTTTAAAATTTCAGTGTCTTTTTTAATATGTTATGTATAGAATGACGTTAAATTAAAGCTAAATCAGTCTATTATTTCCTCTTTTTGAGAAAAAACTAAATTCCTGTCTACTATAGTTGATTTAATTTATGACAAAGTATAAGTCTCCTCTTTCAGTTCTTGTATTAATTTATCATCAAATTAGTGGTAAAGTTTTAATGCTACAACGCAATGATGATCAAGAATTTTGGCAGTCAGTAACAGGATCCTTAGAAGAGGGGGAAACACCCTATCAAGCTGCAATACGAGAAGTAAAAGAGGAAACGGGACTTGATATTTTAGTAGAAAATTTACCACTCTTTAATTGTAATGAAGCAGTAGTATTTGAAATTTTTCCACAATTCCGTTATAAATATGCACCCAATGTAACAACAGTGACAGAACATTGGTTTTTGCTTGCTGTTCCGAATCTGTATGAACCAAAATTAATAGAGCATCAAGCTTACCAATGGTTATCAGCAAAGCAAGCAGCAGAACTAACTAAATCATGGAATAATAAATTAATCATTGAAAAATATTTAATCCGTGATAAATTTTTGTAGTAATAAAATCAACTTAGATTAAAAAGGGAAAAAAGATGGCAGGACATAGTAAGTGGGCTAATATTAAACACCGCAAAGCTGCACAAGATGCTCAACGTGGTAAGATATTTACTAAATTAATTCGAGAATTAGTGACCGCAGCTAAGCTTGGTGGAGGAGATGTTAGTGCGAATCCTCGTTTACGTGCGGCAGTAGATAAAGCCCTTTCTAGCAACATGACTCGTGATACTATTAACCGAGCAATAGAACGCGGTGTTGGCGGTGGTGATGATACTAACATGGAAACTCGAGTTTATGAAGGTTATGGTCCTGGTGGCGCAGCGGTTATGGTAGAGTGTTTAAGCGATAATGCAAACCGTACTATATCTCAAGTTCGTCCAAGTTTTACTAAATGCGGTGGTAATTTGGGTACAGAAGGATCTGTTGGTTATTTGTTCAGTAAAAAAGGATTAATTTTGATTTTAAATGCTGATGAAGATAGCTTAACAGAAGCTGCAATTGATGCTGGTGCTGAGGACATTCAACCTCAAGAAGACGGTTGCTTTGAAATCTATACTGCTTGGGAAGATTTAGGTGCTGTGCGTGACGCAATTGAAGCAGCTGGATTTAAAATTGAAAATGCTGAAGTAACGATGATTCCTTCAACAACAGTCTCTCTTGATGCAGAAACAGCACCTAAATTATTAAAATTAATTGATATGCTAGAAGATTGTGATGACGTTCAAAATGTCTATCACAATGGTGAAATTAGTGATGAAGTAGCGGCATTGCTGTAATGTTTAATTTATGGAAAAACGGACAATATGTCCGTTTTTGATAATTATGACGATTATTTTAGGCATTGATCCTGGTTCTCGAGTAACAGGGTATGGTGTTGTTCAGCAGAAAAATCGAGAACTGATTTATTTGGGAAGCGGTGCAATTCGTACTCAAGCTGAGGATCTTCCAACTCGTTTAAAGCGGATTTATGCAGGCGTTACAGAAATTATTACTCAGTTTTGTCCTGATGTATTTGCGATTGAGGAAGTATTTTTGGCAAAAAATGCTAATTCAGCCTTGAAGCTAGGACAAGCTAGAGGAACTGCTATTGTCGCAGCAGTCAATCACGATTTACCTGTATTTGAATATGCGGCACGTTTAGCAAAAAAAACAGTTGTAGGAACGGGGGCGGCGGATAAATGTCAAGTGCAAGAAATGGTTACACGTATTTTAAAATTATCGTCAATGCCACAATCTGATGCTGCTGATGCTCTGGCTATTGCAATAACGCATGCTCATTCTCTTCATCATTCTTTGCAAGTTTCAAATCATATTAGTAATATTAATCGAAATAATACCGCACTTATATATTCTAAATATAGTCGTGGGAGATTCAGATTAAAAATTTGAAAAAGTTTATTTAACTTTATTATCTTGTATCATTCCATTTAATTTTGCTAGTCATGATATCAAATATAGCTATTTTAAAATTCTGTATCTTTTTTAATATAGCATGTGTAGAATAACCCGATTGATAGATAGTATTACTGAAAAGTAGTTATTTCCGTTATGATAGCGACTATAAAAGTTGAATCATTTAACGCTAAAAATCACGCTATAGTAAATTTTATTTGAAAGTAATAAGGCAAAATTATGATTGGTCGTTTAAAGGGTATCTTAATAGAAAAGCAGCCTCCAGAAATTTTACTTGATGTGCAAGGGGTTGGTTATGAATTATTATTGCCAATGACTAGTTTTTATAATTTACCTGAGATTGGTCAAGAAGCTATATTATTTACTCATCTCGTTGTGCGTGAAGATGCTCATTTGTTATTTGGATTTTATCAAAAACAAGACCGCACTTTATTTCGAGAGTTAATTAAAACTAATGGTGTTGGTCCTAAACTTGCGTTAGCAATCTTATCTGCTATGTCAGTAACAGAATTTGCGTATGCTATTGAGCGTGAAGAGCTATCTAAATTAGTGAAAATTCCAGGTGTTGGTAAGAAGACTGCTGAACGCTTGTTAGTAGAACTAAAAGGCAAATTTAAGTCATTACAACAAACAGACTTTTTCATAGAAAGTACTCAGTTACCATCAATGGAAAGAAATATAACAAGTACAGATACCCAAGTTGATGATGCAGTTGCTGCACTAGTGGCATTAGGTTATAAACAACTAGATGCAGAAAAGATGGTGAAAAAAGTTGCTAAATCTGATTTAAATAGTGAGCAATTGATTCGTGAAGCCTTAAAAGCCGCATTATAAATGCTAAGACAAAAATATGATTGAAGCAGACAGAATAATTAGTGCAACCGTGAAATCCGATGAAGAGTATTTTGATCGAGCTATTCGTCCCAAATTACTGAATGATTATGTGGGGCAACCCCAAGTTCGTGAGCAGATGGATATTTTTATTAAGGCTGCGAAACTACGACAAGATGCATTGGATCACTTGCTTATTTTTGGACCTCCTGGACTAGGAAAAACTACTTTAGCTAACATTGTAGCAAACGAAATGGGGGTAAATATTCGCACAACATCAGGACCAGTATTAGAAAAAGCGGGAGATTTAGCCGCTATGTTGACTAATCTAGAACCTCATGATGTCTTGTTTATTGATGAAATTCACCGTCTATCTCCCGCCATTGAAGAAGTGCTATATCCTGCAATGGAAGATTATCAATTAGATATTATGATCGGTGAAGGACCAGCAGCCCGCTCTATTAAATTAGATTTACCGCCTTTTACTTTAATTGGAGCGACAACAAGAGCAGGCTCACTTACTTCGCCATTGCGTGATCGATTTGGTATTGTTCAACGTTTAGAATTTTATTCTGTTGAAGATCTTACTTCTATTGTTTCTCGTAGTGCAATTTGCTTAAAACTTCGCCTTGAAGACGCCGCAGCAAGAGAGATTGCTTGTCGTTCAAGGGGAACGCCTAGAATTGCAAATCGGTTATTACGTCGAGTACGAGATTATGCTGATGTTAAAAATAATGGCGTGATTTCAGTTAATATCGCAAAACAAGCATTATCTATGCTAGATGTAGATCAAGCAGGATTTGATTTTATGGATCGTAAGTTGTTACGAGCGATAATTGAACGTTTTGATGGTGGACCAGTAGGACTAGATAATTTGGCTGCTGCAATCGGTGAAGAACGGGACACTATTGAAGATGTTCTAGAACCTTATTTGATCCAACAGGGTTTTCTACAACGTACACCTAGAGGACGAGTGGCTACATCTAATACTTATCATCATTTTGGATTAGAAAAAACATCTTCAGTTGATGAATAAGTTTTTCCTTATTACAACCAATTATTTAATAAGTGTTTTTTGTAATTATTTGCTATGTACGATGCTTGTGATCTAATATAACACAGTTTTTTATGATTTTTTAGTAAAAGTAATAATGAAATAAAATGAAAGTTTAGAACCGAAAAAATACTGTAATCAAAGCTGAGAAAACGATAAAGTGGAGAATGATTAAAAATGGCAAAAATAAAGTCAGTTGAGCCTAATATAGCTGACCTTGTTAATGGTTGGCTAAAACAATATAAATTAGATTACAAACTTGAACAAGAAAGTTTAAATAATGAAATAGACAAAGCATTAAACGAATATGCCTCAAAAAGTGGGGGTAAGGGTGGTAATAGACCCGATGCTAAACTTTTACTTGAAACAAAAACATTAAAAAAATACCCTATACTTATAGAATATAAGGGCTATAAAGACAAACTAATAAAACTGGATAGCGACGGAAAAGTTGATAATATAACAACTAAAAGCGAGCCAAACTATAAAAATATAAAAGACTATGCCGTAAATGGTGCTGTACACTATGCAAATGCAATACTTCATTATACAAGCTATACTGATGTAATAGCTATTGGTGTTACAGGATATAAAAAAGAAAACGGACAAATAGAACACTCAATAGGTGTTTACTATGTTTCAAAAGATAACTTCGGTATAGGACAAGAAGTAGACAAATATACAGACCTATCTTTTTTAAAAAAAGAAAACTTTGATAATTTTATAAAAAAAGTAAAAGAGCTATCACTTACTTCTGAAGAATTAGAAAAACTCAAAGAAAAAAGAGAAAAAGAAATACAAGCAAGTCTTGTTAAGCTAAATAATGATATTTACAAAGAGGAAAAAGGACTAAGTGAAAGTGATAGAGTTCATTTAGTAGCAGCCTCAATAATGGCAACACTTGGAGTAGAGGGAAAAGTTGCACCACTTGAAAAAAGTGATTTAAAATCATTAAAAGAAGAAAACAACACAGACGGAGATATTGTAGTTAGAAAAATAGACAGCTTTTTAAAATGTAAAAATCTTCCACCTAAAAAGAAAGACCTTATACTTAGAACATTAAAAAACACCTTGCTATCCGATAATATAAATAAAGCTACAAATGGAGAAAGTCAACTAAAAAGAATATTTACAAAAATTGTTGATGATTTAGGTATATATTACAAAGTTGGACTTACAACCGACTTTACAGGAAAACTTTTCAACGAAATGTATTCTTGGCTTGGCTTTACACAAGATAAGTTAAATGATGTTGTCTTAACTCCTTCTTATGTAGCTAAACTACTTGTAAAACTTGCAAGAGTTGATAAAGATAGCTTTCTATGGGACTTCGCAACTGGTTCAGCCGGCCTTTTAGTAGCTGGTATGAACGAAATGATAATTGACGCAAAAGAAAAAATAAAATCACCAGAAGAATTAGAACAAAAGATTTTAAAAATAAAAGCAGAACAATTATTAGGTCTTGAAGTTTTGTCTAATATCTATATGTTAGCAATTTTAAATATGATACTAATGGGCGACGGAAGTTCAAATATTTTAAACAAAGACTCTTTACAAGACTTTGACGGTAAATACGGTTTTGGAAATACTGATGAAAACTTCCCAGCGACTGCCTTTGTCTTAAACCCACCTTATTCAGCCACAGGAAATGGTATGGTCTTTGTAGAAAGAGCCTTTTCAATGATGAAAAAAGGCTACGGAGCAATCATTATTCAAAATTCTGCGGGTAGTGGCAAAGCTAAAGAGATAAACAAAAATATCTTAAAAAATAACACCTTAATAGCAAGTATCAAAATGCCAATAGATATTTTTATAGGAAAATCAAGTGTACAAACTAATATCTATGTTTTTAAAGTTGGAGAAGCACATCATAACGATAATATCGTTAAATTTATAGACTTTTCTAACGACGGCTACACAAGAACAAACAGAAAAAAAGCAAGTAATAATTTAGTTGATACAGATAGAGCAAAAGAAAGATATCAAGAAGTTGTAGACCTTGTACGCTTTGGAAAGCATAAGCTAAACATCTTTACTGAAGAAGAATACTATGAGGGTTATATTGATGTAGAAAGTGGAACAGACTGGAATCAATCAGCACCGATTGATACAAGACCAACACTTGAAGATTTTAAAAAGACGGTTAGCGACTATCTAGCTTGGGAAGTGTCAAATCTTATGAAAAAAGAAAGCGAGGACGAAAGCTTAAAAAAATAGATGCCTCACTGAATGAAAAACTAGCCAAAGTTCAGTGGGGCGAATATAGAATTGGTGATTTGTTTGAAAGTCAAAATGGAGATTTTGATATACAAAAAAAACATATAAATAATAAGGGTGTAAATGTAATAACAGCAGGATTGACTGATAGTGGAATATTAGGAAAATCAGATATAAAAGCAAAAATTTTCAAAAAAAACACAATTACAATAGATATGTTTGGGAATGTCTTTTTTAGAAATTTTGAATATAAAATGGTTACTCACGCAAGAGTATTTTCATTGGAATTTAAATTTAATATAACTGAAAAATTGGGACTATTTATTTCAAATACATTTACTCATTTAAATAAAAACTTTGGATATGAAAATATGTGTTCTTGGAATAAAATTCAAGATAAATTTATCCAACTCCCAACAAAAAACGGACAAATAGACTTTGAATTTATGGAAAGCTTTGTCGCCGAGCTTGAGGCTCAGCGAGTCGCCGAGCTTGAGGCTCAGCGAGTCGCCGAGCTTGAGGCTTATCTAGTAGCTAGTGATTTAAAAGATTATACTTTAACAGATAAAGAAAAATATGCACTTAATAGCCTAGATGAGATTGAGTGGGGAGAATATAGAATTGGTGATTTGTTTGAAAAAATATCTACAAAAAAATTACCTTATAAAGCAAATGATTTACCTAAAGAACCTAAAGGAGAATATATCTTACCAGCCTTAACTTCTAGTTTTATGAATCAGGGATTAAACTATTATGTACCAATTAAAAATGCAACCATTTTAAAAAATGTTATTTCACTTCCTTCAAATAGTGATGTTTATAGAGCTTATTATCAGTCAAAAGAATTTACTGTTCTTTCAGATTCTTATGCTATTAAATGGCTAGGAGGTAATAAAGATTTACAACCTAAAGAATATTTATTTTTTGTACCTTGTATTAATCAAGTAACAGATTTAAAAATTTATTCTTATAAGAATAAATTAGGAGGTTGGAATAAGGTAAAAAATAAGACAATCAACCTCCCAACAAAAAACGGACAAATAGACTTTGAGTTTATGGAAACTTTTATAAAAGCCATTCAAAAACTTATTATAGCCGATGTAGTCAAATGGACAGATAAAAAGATCGCAAAGACAAAAGAGGTGATAGATACATCTTGCTCAGTGCAAGCTTGATAAGAGAAAGTATCATCTTTTAATGAGAACACACCGCTTAAAGTGCGGTGTGTTTTTTTTAAATTTAGACTATTTAATAAATTTACTATTGAGTATTTGTTTTCTACTTAATTAAAGAAACGGATTTAATTTGCACGTAGACATTTTGCTCGATTTGTAGTGCGAGTTGATGATAAGACCATTTACTAATACTCGCCCAGATAAGATTATGTTCAACCTTAATCTGCACGTTAACATGATTTTCTTTTTCACAAAGTGCAGTGATTTTACCAAATAAAATGTTACGAATGCTTGTTTTTTCAGGTGACGTTAAGGTAATTGAAACATCGGTCGCATAAATACAGACCCGTGTATATTCTCCTATATTTTTCTTAATTTCGGTTATCCAAATAGATTGCTCACCTAAAGCAAGTGCGGTCATTTTATAGCATTTATTGTGATGTTGTATTGGCAGCGAAAGTACAGTACTTTGACGATTATTAGATTTCCATAAATCAAATAAAGGCGTTTGCCATAAGTTTTCAAGGTGACCGTAAGCCTTTACTTTACCATTATCCATTAACACAACTTGATCTGCTAAATGAAGTAGCTCTTCTATACTATGAGTTACATACAAAATTGGTATATTGATGTTTTCAGCAAGCTTGTCTAAGTAGTTTAATAATTCTTGTTTACGAGGAATATCTAACGCAGAAAGAGGTTCATCCATTAGTAATATTTCAGGTTGAGTGAGCAAAGCTCGTCCTATTGAAACTCGCTGTTTCTCGCCTCCTGATAATGTAATCGGGTAGCGTTTTAATAAATGTTCAATGCCAAGTAATTGGACAATGTGATCAAATTGTTGTTGATTAGTATTTTTCATGCCGTAACATAAGTTGCCCTTCACTGTGTAATGAGGAAATAATCTAGCATCTTGGAATACATAACCTACATTGCGATGATTTGGTGGCAAATGAATTTGCTTAGTTGTATCTGTTAGAATTCGATTGTTCAATTGAATATTGCCGTGATCTGGTTTAGTTAAACCTGCCACTAAATTGATTAAAGTAGACTTTCCTGAGCCAGACAAACCAAATAAAACGGTAATGCCTTGATTTGGAATTTGTAAATTAGTAATAAATTGTATCTGACCTAATTTTTTTTCAACATTAATTTCTAACATTTGATTGACCTAATTTTTTTTGCGTATGTCGAGCAAGCCATTCTGAAATGAGCAATGAAATTAAAGAGATAATAATAGCAATTAAACATAGCCGAGCAGCAGAATGTTCTGCTCCTGGCGTTTCAATAAATGATGACATTGCAAGAGGTAGTGTTTGAGTTGCTTTTGGTATATTAGAAACAAAAGTAATAGTTGCACCAAATTCACCTAATGAGCGTGCGAAGCCTAAAATCAAACCCGATAATATACCTGGTAGAGAAAGCGGTAGCGTAATGGTGAAAAAAGTACGGATACTGGAGGCACCCAAAGTACGAGCTGCTTGTTCTAATTTAAAATCTACACTTTCTAGTGCTAAGCGTACAGAGCGTACAATTAATGGAAATGACACTATTGCTGATGCTAATGCAGCTCCATACCAATTAAAGCTAAAAGTAAAATCAAACCAATCAATTAAATAACGACCAATTAGACCGTTACGCCCCATCAAAATAAGCAATAAATAACCAATCACAACAGGAGGCAATACTAGAGGTAAGTGAACTATGCCATTGAGAACAGATTTTCCCCAAAACTCTTTGCGAGCCAACAGCCAAGCGATAAAAATTGAGAAAGGCAGGCTCGCAAAAATTGATATTAAAGCTACTTTGATGCTTAGTGAGATAGCATCAATTTCTTGTTGTGATAAAGTAAAATTGTCATTGATGATGCTCAACATAGCTTCTAACCTACAAGATGATGCAAAAGTGCGGTTTAAAAATAAATAATGTGGTGGAAATTCCACTACAAGATAAATTCAACTATTTATTGATGAAACCAAAGGTCGTAAAAATGCGTTTTGCTGGCTCAGTTTTTAAGAATTTAATGAATTCACGGCTATTTTCATTATCATGATTTTTTACTATTGCTGCTGGATATTCTACTGGCGGATGTGAACCGTCAGGGAATATGCTTACCACTTTTACTTTTTCACTTGCAGCCGCATCCGTAGCGTAAACAATACCTAATGGGGATTCACCTAACTCAACTAATGCTAGAGCTGCTCGTACATTTTTTGCTGGAGCAAGTTTATCTTTAACATCGTCCCATTGCTTGAGATAAGTCAGAGCCGCTTTTGCATATTTACCCGCTGGAACATGATTAGGATCACCAACAGCTAAAAAACTATTTTTGTCGCTTAACTTGTTTTGCCAGTCAGTTTTAGTTACATCAAACTCTTTAATTTTACTTTCTTTGGGTGCAATAATCACTAATTTATTGCCAACTAAATCAACACGGCTATTTGAATCTATAGCATTAGCTTCTGCTAAAAAATCCATCCATTTTTGATCCGCCGAAATAAAAATATCCGCGGGTGCCCCTTGTTTTATTTGTTTTGCTAACACGGAAGATGAAGCGAATGAAAAAATGATTTCTTCATTTGGCTTTTGTTTTAAATATTCTTTTTTAATTTCTTCTAGTACATTAGTCATCGATGCCGCTGCAAATACGGTGAGTTTTGCTTGGGCAGATAAGGAAATTGCTACGCATGCGATGATAGTTAAAAGTTTTTTGAATTTAAGCATAATGACTCCATAACTTGATATGTTTTAAGGTAATAATTGCCATGTAACTGATATGTATTTTATTATATAACGATTTTAAAAATAAAAGCTATATAAAAGTAAAACATTCTATTAAAATGTATAAAAGTCTTGTGGGAGAAAGTTATGTCTGAAACAGAAATTTTACTTTCAATCAAATTGCAACAACAACTTTTTGTTGATCCAAAGCGTATTCGTTTATTAAAAGAAATTGATAAGTGCGGTTCGATTAACCAAGCGGCAAAGAATGTAAAAGTAAGTTATAAAAGTGCATGGGATCATTTGGAAGCAATGAATAATATTAGCCCCAAGCCGTTGCTAAACCGTAATGTAGGTGGAAAAAATGGTGGCGGAACAGCATTGACGATATATGCTCAGAGATTATTGCAACTTTATGATTTATTAGAGCGAACACAGTCCAAAGCATTTGAGATTTTACAAGATGAGACGGTACCATTAGATAGTATACTCTCTGCAACAGCTCGTTTTTCTTTACAAAGTAGTGCTAGAAATCAATTCATTGGCAATATTATTGCTTTTGAAAATAAAGATATTCACTGTTATGTAGATATTCAGATTAATGGATTTCCTAACCCATTACGAGTTTCTATTACTGCTCAAAGTGCGGTACGTTTACAATTATTTTTAGGTAAGGAAGTCATGGTAATGATGAAAGCACCTTGGCTAAAAATATCTCATTCTAAACCAAATGTATCGCAAAACTGCTTTAGTGCAACAGTAGTTGACATTATAGATAATAATGTTTGTCAAGAAGTCATATTAAATATTGGTGGGGCTGTACAATGCTGTGCAACTACAAGTGGTGACCATAGAATTCAGGTTAGTGATGAACTTTATTGTTATATTGATCCTGAACAGATAGTAATTATTACGCTGTATTAAATTTAAATAAGGCTAAGTTAAATGGAAAAATTTTCTCTTTTAAGAACAAAAAGTTATATTAACGGTGAATATGTTGATGCTAAAAATGGAGCAACATTCGCAGTAATTAATCCTGCTAGTGGTAAAGAAATATGTCAAGTAGCAGATCTCGGTCTAGAAGAAATTCAACAAGCAATTGAAGCTGCAAAGCAAGCTCAATATTTATGGAAACATGAACTTCCAAAGCAAAGAGCTACAGTTTTACGTCGTTGGTTTGATTTAGTATTAGAAAATCAAGAAGAGTTAGCTCAAATTTTGAGTTTAGAGCAAGGTAAACCAATAGCTGAAAGTCGAGGTGAAATTCTATATGGAGCAAGCTTTATTGAATGGTTCGCAGAAGAAGCTAAGCGTATTTGTGGAGATGTGTTGCCATCTGATAAAAATAATCATCGTTTAATGGTATTAAAGCAACCCATTGGCGTAGTTGGAGCTATCACGCCTTGGAATTTCCCTCATGCGATGATTACTCGTAAAGCTGCTCCAGCACTGGCTGCAGGCTGTGCTATTGTATTGAAACCAGCACAAGAAACACCGCTTTCTGCCTTAGCTTTGGCAGAATTAGCACAACAAGCGGGATTACCAAAAGGACTATTTAATATTGTTACTAGTTCAGATGCGGTAGGTGTCGGTAGAGTTTTAACCGAAAGTGCGGTCATTCGCAAAGTGAGTTTTACTGGATCAACTCGTGTAGGTAAGCTATTAATGGCACAATCAGCACATACAGTTAAAAAACTAGCATTAGAATTAGGTGGAAATGCACCAGCAATAGTATTTGATGATGCAGATTTAGATAATGCAGTAGAAGCCGTATTTGCTTCAAAATTTCGTAATAGTGGACAAACTTGTATTTGTACTAATCGAATTTACGTGCAATCTGGTGTTTATAATACTTTTTTAGAAAAATTTGCGGCAAAAATGGAGCAAATTAAACTAGGTGCTGCTAATGAACAAGGTGTTGATATGGGACCTTTGATCAGCGAAAGTGCGGTGCAAAAAATACAAACTCATATTCAAGATGCAGTTCAAAAAGGAGCCACTTTATTGCTTGGTGGGGAAAGACATCATCTTGGCGGTACATTTTTTCAGCCAACTTTATTGAAAGACGTTAATGAAGAAATGAAAGTAGCAAAAGAGGAAACTTTTGCACCACTTGCTCCAGTATTCAAATTTGATACAGAAGAACAAGTAATTCAAATGGCAAATAATACAGAATTTGGGCTGGCATCTTATATTTTTACGCAAAATATTAGTCGAATTTGGCGAGTAGCAGAAGCTTTAGAATATGGTTTAGTTGGTATTAATGAGGGGTTAATTACTAATGAATTTGCTCCATTCGGAGGAGTGAAAGAATCAGGACTTGGTCGTGAAGGTTCGAAATATGGTCTAGATGAATTTTTAGAACTAAAATATTTGTGTGTGAAAATTTAATTTTGCGATCTTAACCGCAAAAACTATTTCATATGATTGCCTGATTTTATAAAATTTTTCATAGTGGTGAGAAAATTTCGACATCACTATGAAAAAATTAATTCTCAACTTTCAACGTATTTCTTTTATTGATCCAGATTTTTTTGCACTGATTATTTTTATAAGTGCATTGAGTTTACTTTATTTCCCTGTTTTTTTATTGTTACCATTAGAAATTACATTCATTTTATCAACACTTTTATTTTTATTGTGGTTAATTTTTACTTACTTTCAATTTCACTTGCTAAAGAAAATAATAGGTAGCTTATTGTTAATTATTATTTGTATGGGATACTTCCACCACCAAGCTTTAGATTTATATCGTCTATCTAGCGAAATAAAACTCTTGCCTAAAAAAGTTAATGTAGAATTTCAAATTATTGATATTTTACATCAAGGAAATTATCAAACTGCAATCATTAAAACAGTATTGCCTAATGAAAAAGAATATCGGCGAATCTACATTAATTGGCAGCAGAAAGAGCGGTTAAATTTAGGGGAGGTTTGGCGAGGTGAGTTGCGACTCCGGGCGGTATCATCACGTTTAAATTTTGGTGGATTTGACCGACAAAAATGGTTATTAGCAAAGGGTATTTCTGCTTATGCTAATGTTAAAAGTGCGGTAAAAATTACTCAAAATTTGGATTGGCGACAAAAACGTTTGCAGCAAGCGTTGATTCAAACTAAACCTCTATCCGCTCAAGGTTTGCTGATAGCTTTAGGTTTTGGTGAGCGAGCTTGGTTGAAGTCAGATACATGGTTAGTTTATCAACAAACTAATACGGCACATTTAATCGCTATTTCAGGGTTACATATTAGTTTAGCTATGTTGATTGTTTTTTGGTTAGCTAGATTATTTCAATTCTCATTACCTACTAAATGGATTACACCAAATTTTCCGTTAGTCATAGGAGCGTTAGTTGCATGGATCTATGCAGCATTAGCAGGGTTTAGTATTCCTACTTTTCGGGCTATTATTGCATTACTCGTTCTCATTATTTTTCGTTTATGTCGTGCATATTGTACACCATGGCGAGCGTTGATCAGAGTAATTGCATTACTAGTTATTTTTGATCCTTTTATGTTGCTTTCGGTTAGTTTTTGGCTTTCTGTTGGTGCTGTAAGTTGTTTGATTTTATGGTATCAATTGGTGCCTTTGCGATTAATTCAATGGCAAGGAAAATCATTAGAACAATCGCCATTAAAGTATCTACGCTATATTTTAGGATTATTTCACTTACAATTAGGATTGTTTTTGTTATTTACTCCTTTGCAACTATATTTTTTTCATGGCTTTTCTATTACGGGATTAACGGCAAATTTAATTTCAGTTCCATTTTTTAGTTTGATCTTAATACCATTGATTTTATTTGCTGTCTTTACTAATGGCAGTTTTTCGAGTTGGTATTGGGCAAATCAATTGGCAGAGTGGATCACGCAGTCGATTTCATGGCAGAGTGGTAATTGGGTTGATATTTCAACTAAAAATTCAGTGATAATTACCGCACTTTTGGCATTATTATATTTAATGTACTTATATTGGCTTTACTTACAACATCAAATTAAGTCTAAAAAGTCATCGTTACTATTGCGTAAACCGTCGGGATTGAATTTCAATCGAGAAGTCTTACCGTCTCTTTTAATCATTCGAAATTCAATGAAAGCGAGTTGGATATTAATAATTGGCTGTGTAATTTTTTATTGTGATTCTCTTTTTTCACAGCCTAAGTGGAAATTAGAGACCCTTGATGTGGGGCAGGGATTAGCAACGCTAATTGTAAAAAATAATCGTGCTATTTTGTATGATACAGGGGCGGCATGGCGTAATGGAAGTATGGCAGAGTTAGAAATAATACCTTATTTACAACGGCAAGGAATTCAACTTGACTGGTTGATTTTAAGTCACGACGATAATGATCATTCAGGTGGAGCAAAAGCAATTTTGAAAGCCTATCCGAATGTCAATTTAATGATGCCATCGTGGCAAAATTATGGGAAAACTGATCGCATGTTTTGTCAAAAAGGAAGTCAATTAAAGTGGCAAGGATTAACATTTAGTGTACTATCTCCCCCACGCCCTGTGCAACGAGCTAATAACCCAGATTCTTGTATTTTGTTAGTCAATGATGGAATTAATAGAGTTTTATTAACAGGTGATGCAGATGTAGGAACAGAAAATCAAATTTTAGCTGAACTTGATCAAATTGATGTATTACAAGTCGGGCATCATGGAAGTAAAACTTCTACGAGTGAGCGTTTTGTCAACAAAATTAAGCCTAAAATCGCTTTAATTTCTAGTGGAAGATGGAATGCCTGGGGATTTCCTCACCATTTAGTAACTGAAAGGTTAACAAAAGTAGAAAGTGATATTTACAATACCGCTCTTTTAGGGCAAATAAGCTTACATTTTGATAATAATATCATTAAAATTTATACAGCTAGAGATGATTTTTCCCCTTGGTATCAGGGAATAATTGGATTGTAGAGAAAATAAAGGTACAATTGAGCAGTTTTATGTTATCAAGAAAATGAATTATGCAGGATAAAGATCTATCAACTACTCAAACATTTAAACGTCTATGGCCTATTATCTCGCCTTTTAAAATAGGACTTATCGTATCAGGGATTACTTTGATTTTTAATGCGTTAACTGATGCAGCCTTAATTCAAATGTTGAAGCCTTTATTAGACGATGGCTTTGGTAAAGCAGATGTTTCTTTTTTACGTATGATGTCTATTATTGTGGTGCTGTTGATTATTTTACGTGGGGTTACTAGCTTTATTTCTACTTATTGTTTAGCTTGGGTATCAGGTAAAGTAGTGATGACGATGCGTCGTCGACTATTCCGTCATCTAATGTATATGCCAGTTTCTTTTTTCGATCAAAATTCTGCAGGAAAGTTATTATCTCGTATTACTTATGATAGTGAAATGGTAGCAAGTTCTTCATCAGGTTCGCTTGTTACTATTGTGCGGGAAGGTGCCTATATTATGGCCTTACTTGCAGTGATGATCTATACCAGTTGGCAACTTTCTTTAGTATTATTTGTAATAGGTCCAATTATTGCGATTTTGGTGCGAATTGTGTCGAAAATTTTCCGCAATTTAGGCAAAAATATGCAAAATTCTATGGGGGAATTAACTTCTACTGCAGAACAAATGTTAAAAGGGCATAAAGTTGTATTGTCTTTTGGGGGGCAAAAAGTAGAAGAAGAACGTTTTAATCATGTGAGTAATGATATGCGTCGCAAGGGAATGAAAGTGATGATGGCGGATGCCATTTCTGACCCTATTGTGCAGATTATCGCTTCTTTCGCACTTTCTGCAGTGCTTTATTTGGCAACAATTCCATCTATTATGGACCAAAATTTAACAGCTGGTTCATTTACCGTAGTTTTTTCATCAATGCTTGCGATGATGCGACCACTAAAATCTTTAACGAATGTTAATGCTCAATTTCAACGTGGAATGGCAGCCTGTCAAACGCTATTTGCTTTATTAGAAATGGAAACAGAAAAAGATAATGGTAAGTATGAAACGAAAGCTAAAGGTGATGTGAGTTTTAAAAATGTAACTTTTACTTATGAAGGTAGAGATACACCTGCTTTAAACAATATTTCTTTTGATATTCCACGAGGAAAAACAGTAGCATTAGTAGGTCGATCAGGTTCAGGAAAATCTACTATTGCTAATTTATTAACTCGTTTTTATGATGTTGATCAAGGCGAAATTACTCTTGATGGCATCAATATTGAAGATTATACTCTGCTTAATTTGCGTGAAAATTGCTCAGTCGTTTCCCAACAAGTTCATTTATTTAATGATACAGTCGCTAATAATATTGCTTATGCTTCTGCCGATAAATACAGTCGTGAAGAAATTATTCGGGCAGCTACAGCTGCACACGCAATGGAGTTTATTGAAAATCTTGAATATGGATTAGATACGGTCATTGGTGAAAATGGAGCAAGTTTATCTGGTGGTCAACGGCAACGTTTAGCGATTGCACGTGCATTATTGCGTAATTCTCCAGTATTAATTTTAGATGAAGCCACTTCTGCGTTAGATACAGAGTCTGAGCGAGCAATTCAAGCAGCTTTAGAAGAATTACAAAAAAATCGCACAGTATTAGTTATCGCTCATCGTTTATCTACTATTGAAAAGGCAGATGAAATTTTAGTGATTGAACATGGAGAAATTAAAGAACGTGGTAATCATCAACAACTGTTGGCATTAAATGGATCATATAAACAATTACATAGTATGCAATTTAGTCAATAATTTATAGGATTCAAAATGAAATTTTGGTATGAAAGTGATCTTAAAGCAGTCTTATTTAAATGGTTGCTTTCTCCTTTTTCTTTGCTATTTTGGGGCGTTTCAATTCTCCGTCATCAATTATATCAACGAAAAATTTTGGATTCTTACCGCTCTTCTGTACCTGTCATTATTGTCGGTAACTTATCTGTTGGTGGAAATGGCAAAACACCAGTCGTAATTTGGTTAATTCAACAATTACGCCAACAAGGTATAAAAGTTGGTGTCATTTCGAGAGGCTATGGTAGTCAGTCTAGTTATTACCCTCGTTTAGTTCGTCATGATGATAACCCTGTGGATTGTGGTGATGAACCTGTTTTAATTGCGAAACGTACAGGAGTACCTGTATGTATTTCGCCTAATCGCCAACATGCCATTGAAAAATTAATTGCAAATTTTCCTTGTGATGTGATTATTTCAGATGATGGGCTACAACATTATAAATTACAACGAGATATAGAAATTGTCGTAATAGATGCTGATCGTGGTTTTGGTAATGGCTTTTTGTTACCTGCGGGTCCATTACGCGAATTACCATCTCGATTAGAAACAGTGAATTTAATTATTGCCAATGGTGGTGAAAATGCTAATGCTGATGCCGTGATGTTTCTGCAACCGCAGTTCGCTATTAATTTATTGACTAACGAGTACTGTGCTTTAAGTGATTTTTCACAGCGAGAAATAGTAGCTATTGCGGGTATTGGTAACCCACAACGTTTTTTTACAATGTTGAGAAATTTTAATTTTAAGCTAGTCAAAACGTATGAATTTGCAGATCATGAAAAATTTGAAGCAAGTGCTTTTACACAATTTCCAAAAAATCGACCGCTCTTTATGACAGAAAAAGATGCGGTTAAATGTATTGAATTTGCTCAGTCAAATTGGTGGTATGTTCCCGTAGAAACTGAAATTTTGGGACAATCGGCAATAGAATTAGTAAATAAAATAACGCAGAAAATTCAGAAGGTAAAAAATGGATAATCGATTATTAGAAATTGTTGCTTGTCCTCTTTGTCAAGGGCGATTAAAATATAATAAAGAAAATCAACAACTTATTTGCACTTACGACAAAGTAGCATATCCTATTTCACAAGGTATTCCCGTTTTATTAGCTGATGAAGCAATAGCGGTTAATGAAACTGAAAAGGAAAGTTAAATGACAGAATTTACTGTAATTATTCCAGCACGTTTTGCTTCAAGTCGCTTGCATGGTAAACCTCTAGCAGATATTGCAGGGAAACCAATGATTGTTCATGTTTGGGAAAAGGCTAAACAATCAGGAGCTAAGCGAGTTATTGTTGCGACAGATGATGTAAAAGTTGCTGAAGTTGTCCGCAGTTTTGGAGGCGAAGTGTGTATGACTTCAGAGCAGCATAATTCAGGTACAGAAAGACTTGCAGAGGTTGTAGAAAAACTAGCTTTACCAGACGATGAAATAATAGTCAATGTTCAGGGAGATGAGCCACTTATTCCGCCAGTCATTATTTCACAAGTGGCAAAAAATCTAGTGAAATATCAAGTTAATATGTCTACGCTTGCAGTAAACATTGAGGATTTGCAAGAGTTATTTAATCCAAATGTCGTAAAAGTATTAACAGATAAAAATGGCTATGTTCTATATTTTTCTCGAGCAGTAATTCCTTGGGATCGAGACCAATTTGTTCATTTACGACAAGGAGAAGTTTTAAATCAAAATATCAATTTAGCTTGTTGCTATTTGCGTCATATTGGGATTTATGCATACCGCTCAGGATTCATCAAACAGTATGTCCAATGGCAGCCTACTTTACTTGAACAAATTGAAAAATTAGAGCAGTTACGAGTATTATGGCATGGCGAAAAAATTCATGTTGAACTCGCTCATGAAGTTCCTCAAGTTGGCGTTGATACTGCGGATGACTTGGAAAAAGTGCGGTTGATTTTAGGACATTATTTATAGATAAATAGAATTTATGACCTTCAATGCAAAAAAATTTCTTGCAGACGTTAGTGATCATGCAGGTGTTTATTTAATGTATGATGCTAAAGAGCAAGTAATTTATGTAGGTAAGGCGAAAAATTTAAAAAAACGCTTGGCGAGCTATTTTCGCACTAATATAGTGAGTAAAAAAACAATTGCACTAGTAGCCAGCATTCGCCGTATTGAAACTATTATTACTACATCAGAAACAGAAGCTCTTTTGTTAGAACATAATTATATTAAGGAATATCAACCTCGCTATAATGTACTATTGCGTGATGATAAATCTTATCCGTATATTTTACTAACCAAAGAGCAGCATCCTAGAATTACTTCTCACCGAGGTCCCAAAAAATGGGCTGGAGAATATTTTGGTCCTTATCCCCATGTGAGTGCAGTTCGTGAGACTCTCTCTTTACTACAAAAGCTTTTTCCTGTACGACAATGTGAAAATTCTGTTTACAACAATCGTTCTAGACCTTGTTTACAGTATCAAATTGATCGTTGTCTTGCTCCTTGTGTAGCTGGTTATGTAAGTGATGAAGACTATAATCAGCAAGTGGATTTTGCTCGCTTATTCTTACAAGGAAAAGATCAGCAAGTACTTGATCATTTAATTAAAAAAATGGAGCTGGCTGTTGCTAGATTAGATTTTGAACAAGCTGCGTTCATTAGAGATCAGATCCAAGCAGTACGTTCTGTAGTAGAAAAACAATTTGTGAGTAATGATCGTCTAGATGATTTAGATATTATTGCTATTATTTATCAACTTGGTATTGCTTGTGTGCAAGTATTATTTATTCGGCAGGGCAAAGTGCTGGGGAATCGTAGTTATTTTCCTAAAGTGCCAGTAAATACAGATTTAAGTGAGTTGACAGAAACTTTTGTAGGGCAATTCTATTTACAAGGTCATCAAGGAAGATCAATTCCCAATAATATTATTGTTGATCAAAAATTACTCGAAAAAGAAAGCTTAGAGATATTATTATCAGAACAAGCGGGAAGAAAAGTAAGTATTCAAGATAAAACAAAAGGTAGTAAAAGCAAATACTTGCAGCTTGCCCAGATGAATGCAAAAGCAGCATTAACAGCACAGTCAAAACAAACTACATTGATACAAGAACGTTATATAGCTTTACAAAAATTGCTTAATTTACCAACAATTAAACGAATGGAATGTTTTGATATTAGTCATACACAAGGACAACAGACAGTTGCATCTTGTGTAGTGTTTAATCAAGATGGTCCGCTGAAATCTAATTATCGCCGTTTTAATATTACAGATATTAAGGGAGGAGATGATTATGCAGCAATGGAGCAAGCACTGCTTAAAAGATATGATCGATCTTTAGCAGAAGAAAATATTCCTGACGTTATTTTTATTGATGGGGGAAAAGGACAATTAAACCGAGCGTTGCAAGTATTTCAAAATCTTAATGTAGAATGGGACAAACAACGACCTCAATTGATTGGTGTAGCGAAAGGGATTGATCGTCGAGCAGGATTGGAAACATTAATTATTAGTAAGCAAAATAAAATTATAAATCTTCCATCAGATAGTCCTGCACTACATTTAATTCAGCATATTCGAGATGAAAGCCATAATTATGCGATAGGCGGGCATCGTAAAAAACGGCAAAAAGCTTTTACTCAAAGTGGATTAGAATCTATTGAAGGTGTGGGCGTAAAACGTCGCCAATCATTATTAAAATATTTAGGTGGTATGCAAGGATTGAAAAATGCAACAGTGGATGAAATTGCCTCAGTACCGAATATTTCTACAGCGTTAGCTGAACGTATTTTCGACGCATTACACCATTAGAAATCCATTATAATAAGATGAGAATGCGGTAGAAACTTTTCAAAAATCTACCGCACTTTGAGCAATTAATTTTTTATAGCAAAATGCTACCGATGAGTGCTAAACCAAACCCAACAAAACCAATAAACGTTTCCTGCACTGTCCATGTTCTTAGCGTAGTTTTAGTATCCATTCCTAAGAATCTGCTAACTAGCCAAAATCCACTATCGTTTACATGAGAAAATACAGTTGCCCCTGACGCAATAGCTATAACGATAAAGCAAAGGTCAAATTGAGTTAATCCTGTTGCTGATGCGACTGTTGGTGCAATTAACGCTGAAGTTGTGGTGAGAGCAACAGTAGCAGATCCTTGTGCAATACGTAATGCAGTAGCAATCATAAAAGCTGCAATGATAATAGGCATACCTGTATTCGATAACATTTCAGCCAAAACATCGCCAATTCCACTCGCTCGAAGTACACCACCAAACATACCCCCTGCACCTGTTACTAAAATGATACCACAAATAGGGGCTAAAGCATGGTCACAAATTTTTTCTATTTGTTCATAGCTACGCTGCTCCTTAAGTAAGAAAATAGCAGTAATAAGTGTAATTAACAATGCAACTGGAGTCTTACCGATTAATCGTAGACTTTCTACCCAAAGTTGTGAACCATCAATTATTTTACTCACAGATAATGTGTTTAAACCAGTGTCAAATAATATCAGTATTAAAGGAAGTAGTAAGATAGCCAATACTTTAGTAAAACTAGGTGGATTTTGTACCGCAGTTTCGTTAATTGCTGCGTTATTTAATACGTTTTTAGGTAATTCAAGAAATATTTTTTTTGCTAAATAGTTACTAAAAACATAACAACTTATATACCAAGTAGGGATTGCTAAAATGATTCCAATCATAACTAATAGCCCTATATTCGCTCCAAGTAGATCTCCCGAAGCAACAGGACCTGGGTGCGGAGGAGCAAACGCATGCATAACAGCAAAAGCACCAGCAGCAGGAAAAGCATAGCGAATAACAGAGCCACCAAAGCGTTTTGCAACACTGAAAATAATTGGTAGCATAACTACTAGACCTGCGTCAAAGAAAATTGGGAAACCAAATAATAAGGATGCAAGTCCTAATGCCAGAGGTGCTTTTTTTTCGCCGAATTTACTAATTAAAGTATCAGCTAATACTTTTGCTCCCCCTGTAATTTCTAATAATTGTCCGATCATCGCACCTAATCCAACTAATAACGCCACGGAAGCAAGAGTATTACCAAACCCATTTAATAACGTTGGTAAAATTTTATTGATTGGAATTCCTGTAGCAAGTGCGGTTAATAGGCTGACAATAATTAATGCGACAAAAGCATGTACACGAAATTTGATAATTAGAAGTAAGAGCAATAAGACAGAAGCGATTAAGATAAAAATTAGCATATTCCCTCCATCAGAGAATTATAATATTATTTTAGTTACCAGTAACATATATGTTATTGTAGATAAGGTAAAGTAGAATTTACATTTTTCCTTTGATTTTGTGATGAGGTTCAAATTTTTAATGTTTTTATATTTTGTTTTGGCTAAAAACATTTATTTTTATGATTTTTATTGCAAAATAAATGTTTTCGGTAACTTTTATAGAATTGATATAAAAATAGGGGATTTTTATGAAAAAAATAGCAACAAACTGCATTATTTTTATGGGAGTATCTGGGGTGGGGAAAACTTCTTTAGGAAAAGAAGTTGCACATCGTTTAGGGTTAAAATTCATTGATGGTGATGACTTACATCCTAAAGCAAACATAATAAAAATGGGGCAAGGTCAGCCTTTAAGTGATCAAGATCGTAAACCTTGGTTGGAACGAGTTCGTGATGCAGCGTTCAGCTTAAATCATAAAAATGAAGTAGGCATTATTGCTTGTTCGGCTTTGAAAAAAAGCTATCGAGATATGATTCGTGATGGTAATGAAAATATTTGTTTTTTATTTTTAAATAGTTCTTTTGAACTGATTAAATCTCGGATGCAACTACGAAAAGGTCATTTTATGAAAACAGAAATGCTTAAAAGTCAATTTGAAACTTTAGAAATTCCACTGACTTCGGAACAAGATGTTATTTTTATTGATATCTCAGATACTTTTGAGCAAGTAGTGGAGCGTTGTATTGAAGCATTGAAACCAATTTTATAGTTTGATAACAAAAAATTAAAGTTAAGTTGTTTTGAGCTGAAAAAGAAGAGTAAAACTGATAAAATCAGCAAAAAGTTTACTTTTCCAACATATTTTAAGGACTTATAGTGGCATTAATCAGTTTAACCGATGCGTATCTTTCTTTTAGTGATCATCCCTTATTAGATCATACTGATTTACACATTGAAACAGGTGAAAGATTGTGTTTAGTGGGACGTAATGGTGCAGGGAAATCAACATTATTGAAGATTTTGTCTGGAGATACTGCACTTGATGATGGGCGTTTGCAACTTGCTCAAGGAGTGATTATTTCTCGTTTAGAGCAAGATCCACCTCGTCATGAGAAGGGTAATGTGTTTGATTATGTGGCTGAAGGCATTGGACACTTAGCGGAATTATTAAAAGACTATCATCGTATTTCTCTATCTTTAGAGCAAGATTATAGCGAACAAAAATTGAATCAATTAGCGAGTGTTCAAAGTAAACTTGAGCATTTAGGAGGATGGCGATTTGAAAATAAAATTAAAGAAATTTTATTAAAATTAGAGTTAAATCCCAATATGCCCCTAGCCCAATTATCTGGTGGCTGGTTACGAAAGGCAGCTTTGGCTAGAGCATTAGTCTGTGAACCTGACGTATTATTATTAGATGAACCAACTAATCATTTAGATATTGAAGTAATTGATTGGTTAGAAAATCTTTTACAAGATTTTAGTGGCAGTATTGTTTTTATTTCTCATGATCGTGCATTTATCCGTAAAATTGCGACGAGAATTGTTGATCTTGATCGAGGTAAATTAGTTTCTTATCCTGGAGATTATGATCTTTATCTAGCAACCAAAGAAGAGAATTTACGTGTCGAAACATTGCAAAATGAGCTATTTGATAAAAAATTGGCACAGGAGGAAATTTGGATTCGACAAGGTATTAAGGCTCGTCGCACTAGAAATGAAGGGCGAGTTAGAGCATTGAAAGCTTTGCGAGAAGCTCGGCGTCAACGTCGTGATGTAATGGGAACGGCGAAATTACAAATAGATAACATTAATCGTTCGGGTAAAATCATATTTGATCTACAAAATGTAACCTATGAAATAGCTGGTAAAACATTGTTAAAAAACTTTAGCACTACTATATTAAGAGGCGATAAAATTGCATTAGTTGGTCCAAATGGTTGTGGAAAAACTACTTTTATCAAACTGTTATTAGGAGAATTGCAACCCTGTTCTGGTAGTATTAAATGTGGTACAAAATTGGATATTGCTTATTTTGATCAATACCGTGCAGAACTAGATCTAGAAAAAACGGTAATGGACAATGTAGCTGATGGCAAACAGGATATTGAAGTTAATGGTGTAAAACGTCATGTATTAGGTTATCTACAGGATTTCTTATTTCCACCAAGACGGGCAATGACTCCAGTTAAAGCGTTATCTGGCGGTGAACGCAATCGTCTATTATTAGCGAAATTGCTCCTTAAACCTAATAATTTATTGATTTTAGATGAACCTACTAATGATTTAGATGTTGAAACCTTAGAATTATTAGAAGATTTATTAACAGATTATCAAGGAACATTATTAATTGTTAGTCATGATCGTCAATTTATTGATAATACTGCTACTGAATGCTATTTTTTTGAAGGTGAAGGTACACTAGGAAAATACGTTGGCGGTTTTTATGATGCACGTCAGCAGCAAGAAAATAGCCTAGCAACGAAAGTTAAATCTCAGCTGAAAGTGAAAAATGTATCACCACAAAGTGCGGTACAATCTGATAACGAATTGAATCAGGTACCCAAAAAGCGTCAGCAGAAATTGTCTTATAAAGAACAACGAGAATTGGAGCAGTTGCCTTTATTACTAGAACAATTAGAACAAAAAATCATTATATTTCAGAATGAAATAGCTGATCCCGCATTTTTTCAACAATCGTATGAACAAACGACAGTTAAATTACAGAAACTTGCAGAAGCAGAGCAGGAATTTGAATTAGCATTTAGCCGATGGGAATATTTAGAAGGAATACAAAGCAAACAAAAATAATAGTAAAGCCTGAGATAAGCTCAGGCTTTATAGTTAGATTAAGTTGCTAATAAAGATAACTAAAATAATGAGTGGAACAACAAACTTAACATAATTGAACCAAATGGTACTAAACAGCGAATTTGGTGTTGAAGATAATTCTTGCTTAGCTTCTTCTTTCAATACAAAACCAACGAAAATAGCACATCCAAGTGCGGTCAATAAAAATAAGATATTACCACTGACATAGTCAAATGTATCAAAAATGCTTTTACCAAAAAATGTAATATCTTTTAATGAATTATCCCCTAAAATTGAGGGAATATTACCCAATAAGAAAATACCGCCCAAAGTTACAATAATTGCTTTGCTACGGCGAAATTTGAGTTTTTCTTGTAGTGCGGTAATGATAACCTCATAAATAGTGATTGATGTGGTTAGTGCCGCGATTAGTAGTAGACCAAAGAAAATCACAGCAAAGAAGCGTCCTGCCCATAAGTGTGAAAATACAATTGGTAAACTTTGGAATACTAAAGTTGGTCCTGCATTAGGTTCAATGCCGAAGCTAAAGAGAGAAGGAAAAATCATAAATCCAGCTAATACTGCAATAACAGTGTTAGTAAAACCTGTGATAATAGCAGTTTGAACTAAATTTTCTGTTTTGCTTAAATAGCTAGATAAAGTAATCAATACACCGAATCCCAAACTTAATGCAAAGAAAACTTGTCCTAAAACCATAATAAATAAGTGCGGTGTAATTTTAGAGAAATCAGGTTTTAAGTAATAAATAATTCCTTCCATTGCACCAGGTAAAGTTATATTACGGATTACCATGCCGATAAGAAATAAAAACAATAATGGCATTAAATATTTTACTGCTCTTTCAATTCCTGCAATGATTCCTTTAATTAAAATAATATAGTTAATGAACACAAAAATAAAAGTGTATAGAATGATTTGTAAAGGACTTCCAGCGATACTAGTATCATAGAATTGTTTAGCTTGCTCTTTGGTGATGACCGATGAAATATCTAAACTACCGCTAATTAAGCTGATGATATAGTTGATAACCCAACCGCCTAACACCATGTAATATGCCATGATACCGAATGCACCAAGTAACCCCATATAGCCGATTATTTTCCAGTACTTAGAAATAGAGCGATTTTTAGTGTTAAAGGCATCAATCGAATTAACATGTAGACGTCTTCCTATTACATTTTCTACTAAAATCATGGGAATACCAATGAGTATCATAGCTACACAAAAAAGAAGTACGTAGGCCCCACCACCATTTTCCCCAACTAAATAAGGAAACCGCCAAGTAGCACCAAAACCCACTGTTGCTCCTGCAACAGTAAGTACATAAGTTAATCGATTTGTCCAAGTTTGTCTTTCTGGTTTTGTCATTATAATTTACCTCATATCTGGGTTACTGGGATTGGTATTTAACTTTCTGTTTTGTCTTTGTATTCGCATAGATCTTCAATAATACAAGAGCCACAACGAGGCTTCCTTGCTATACAAGTATAGCGACCATGTAAAATTAGCCAATGATGAACATCAACTTTAAACTCTGCTGGTACAACACTGAGTAGCTTTTCTTCTACTTTCAATACGTTCTTACCCGATGCAAAACCTGTTCGATTACAGACTCGAAATATATGTGTATCAACAGCAATTGTTGGGTGACCAAATGCAGTATTTAAAACTACGTTAGCTGTTTTTCGTCCTACGCCAGCAAGACTTTCTAATTCTTCACGACTCTCTGGTACTTGACTATCATATTTTTCAATTAAATCGCGGCAAGTTTTGATAATATTTTCTGCTTTACTGTTATAAAGTCCTATCGTTTTTATATAGCTCTTTAGCCCATCTATGCCAAGATCAAATATCTGTTGCGGTGTATTTGCAATGGGAAAAAGCTTAGCCGTAGCTTTATTAACACCTTTATCAGTTGCTTGTGCAGATAAAATTACAGCAATTAATAACTCAAAAGGCGAAGTATAATTTAATTCAGTTGTTGGTGTCGGATTATGATTACGTAAACGGGTTAATATCTCAATACGTTTTTGCTTATTCATACTATTTTATTTTCTGATCTACAAAATTTTTAAGTGCAAGTAAGAAGCCTAAAGTTAAGAATGCTCCTGGCGGTAAAATAGCTAACAGAAAATTATTGTGAAGTGGAAATATTTCCACATGCAATACAGCTGCCCAGTTACCCAATAAATTTTCAATCCCAGTGAAAAGTTTTCCTGTACCTATAACTTCTCGAATTGAACCGAGTAATAACAAACTAAAAGTCATTCCTAATCCCATAGAAAAACCATCAAATAAAGAATGAAGTATTGTATTTTTAGAGGCAAATGCTTCTGCACGACCGATAACAATACAATTAGTAACAATGAGCGGAATAAAAATGCCAAGTGATTGATAGAGTGTATAAGTGTAGGCATTCATCATTAATTGCACTAATGTCACCGTAGTGGCGATAATCATAACATAAATAGGAATACGAATTTCATAAGCAATTTTATAGCGAAACAATGAAATTACTGTATTGGTGCAAACTAGTACAATAATGGTAGCAAAGCCTAAACCCAGAGCATTTGTTGCAGTAGAAGACACGGCAAGAAGAGGACAAAGTCCTAATAATTGTACTAAAGTAGGGTTATTATGCCACACCCCTTGTTTTAACAGCGTTGCCCATATAGTACTTTTAGTCTCTTTTTTTACTGTATGTTGTTTTGTCATTGTATTTTACTCTATATCTTCTTGATTTTGAGTTTGATTTTTCTCAAAATCCAAGCTAGTGCGGTGTGTTTTTTTTAGATTTTGCATTATCTTCATTTTGTTCGTTGTTTAGTTGAGCGTAATTAATAAATTGCAATATAGCTAAAGCCGATTGTTTTACTTGATTAACAACTGCACGAGGTGTAATAGTAGCTCCTGTAAATTGATCAAATTTTCCTCCATCTTTTTTTACTGCCCAGCTTCCTAAATTGTTAGGATCAATTTGTTGATCATTAAAAGATAAAATCCAGTCAGAAATACGCAATTCTATTTTATCCCCTAAACCTGGCGTTTCGTTATGATTCGTCACTCTTACACCAAGAATTTTTCCTTCTAGCGTGATGCCAACGATGAGTCGAATATTACCAGAGTAGCCATCAGTTGCAACTGTTTCGTAAATATAAGCAGTGTTTAGATGATTCTTTTGTGCAGTACATATTTTATCAATTCGAGTTTGTTTTAATATCTCTATATCAAATGTAGTGCAGCTTGCTAGTAGATCATTATCATAGTATTTTGAGGGAATAATTTGAGAAAGTAGCTCTTGCTGCTGTGTAGCGATTGCTCGTTGGATTCTGTCTTGAGTCAGAAAATAAAAACCAACAGAAAGTGCGGTACAAATTAAAGCAGTGATACCAAGAGTGACACCATAGCGAAAACTGACATTAAGTGTTTTCATTATTTTATCTCCCTTTTCTGATGCCCATTGATTATTGGACGAGTGTAGTGATCGATTAAAGGAACACAAATATTTGCTAATAAAATAGCGAATGCAGTACCATCGGGATAGCCACCTTTAAAACGGATTAAACAAATTAACGCACCTACAATAGCACCAAATATCAGTTTACCTCTAGGTGTGATTGATGCTGTGACAGGATCGGTGGCGATGAAAAAGGCGGCAAACATAGTTGATCCACTGAAGAGCTGCCATAAAGGTTGAGGTACTGTATCAGAAAAGAAAAAATGAATTGTTGAAATAGTAAACATAGTAGTTAACAGTGCAACTGGGATATGCCAGTGAATAATTTTTTTCCAAAGTAAAAATAGACCACCAACTAAGAAAAGGATGTTGATTTGAGCCCAACCTAGTCCTAGTGATATTTGATCGATATTATCAGAAAGAAAAGATTGAAAAATTGGTGAAGAATTTAGTTGTGAAATATGCTCTATTCCCGATTTTATATGTGTTTTAACTGCATCTAAAGGTGTTGCTTGTGTAATTCCGTCAATTGCAGAAGTTAGCTGATGTAAGCTAAAACCATCGCTAGTGAATCCATTAAATATTAGTGAATAGGAATCATAGAATGTTGGCGGTTCATTTAATAATCGTATTGGAGGTAACCAGGTAGTCATTTGTAATGGAAAGGAAATAAGTAAAATTACATAACCAACCATCGCTGGGTTAAATAAGTTTTGACCTAATCCTCCATAAACATGTTTACCTAAAATAACTGCACAAAAAGTTCCAATTAAGATTACCCAGTAGG
This sequence comes from Seminibacterium arietis, assembly GCF_042675725.1. Lineage (NCBI taxonomy): Bacteria > Pseudomonadati > Pseudomonadota > Gammaproteobacteria > Pasteurellales > Pasteurellaceae > Seminibacterium > Seminibacterium arietis. The sequence continues at coordinate 12,651 of NZ_JBHTJN010000004.1, read as the reverse complement.
GGGAATAAGAAGGAATAGCTACTGCTAAAATTAATGCAGTTAATACGATACTGAAATCACCAATATAAAAGTATATTGGTTTTTTACGTAAAATAGTGACGATAAGCTCCAATAGCAAAGCAAAACAAATAGCAAGGCAAGACTGAATTAGTACACCAAAACCAAAATAATAAATTTGCCCTGCAATTGCTGGGAGCATAGCAACGATAACCCATAACATAATATGAGCTGTACGTTTACCTGAATGAGTGTGGGGTGAACTTTTCATTTTAAACATTAGTTGTTCTCTCGTTGGTGTTGTTGTGCTGTTTTTCTTGCTTTTGCTCTTGCAATTGCGGCGGCGATAGCAGCTTTTTTAGGATCGCTTGGTTCAAGAGCGGTTTCAAGCTTTCTTTGCGTAGTAGTATCAGCTTTATTTTCTTCTGTTTGTCTGCTTAAGCGACGAGCTTTGCGTAAAGCCGTAATATCTCTATTGTCAGGTAAAAGTTCACCTTTTTCATTGGTTAAGGTTTTCACTTCTTTGACTTGCAATGTATTAGTTGTCTCTAGCTTTTTAGCTTTTAACCGAGCTAATGCGGCTTGTACTGGATCAATACCTTGTTGCTGTGCTAATTCTTCACGACGTAGTTCTGCCGCACGTTGAGTTCGGGCTTTACGAGCTTGTTCCTCTTGATTTAAGCGAGCCTGTCGGTTTTCAAAACGAATTTTAGCTTCTTCAGATTTTTTCTCCTGTTGTTTAATTTGCCAAAGTTTCGCTTTTTCTTGACGAAAATATTGAATTAACGGAATATTACTTGGGCAAACATATGCACATAATCCGCATTCTATACAATCAGTTAGTGAATATTCTTGAGTTTTTTCATGATCTTCAGAGCGAGCATACCAATAAAGTTGTTGTGGCATTAATTTTACAGGACAAACATCGGAACAAGCACAACAACGAATGCAAGATTGCTCTGCAATTGGTGGGGAATATTCAAAATGATCTGGAGCAAGCAAGCAGTTAGTCGTTTTAGTGACAGGGACGTTTAAATTAGGCAAAATAAATCCCATCATTGGTCCCCCCATGAAAACAGGAAAACGGTTGTCATAGTTATAATCAACTTGCTGTAGTAAATGATGAACTGGAGTACCTAAGCGAACCCATCTATTTCCTTTATTAAGAATTTTATCACCTGTTAACGTAACAACTCGTTCAATTAAAGGTTCATCATTTATTACCGCTCTTTTGATAGCAAATGCAGTTCCCACATTATGCATAAGTATGCCAACAGAAGAAGAACGTTGACCACTTTGAATTTCTATTCCCGTTAAAATCTGAATTAATTGCTTTGCTCCACCTGAGGGATATTTTGTTGGAATAACTCTAATTTCAATATCATTTGCACCATGCAATGCTTGTTTTAATGTATTCACCGCTTCAAGTTTGTTATCTTCTATTGCGATAACAACTTTTTCGGGGCGTAAAATATAACGTAAAATCCGAATACCCTCGATAATATCTTGCGGATAATCTCGCATTAGACGATCGTCACAAGTAATATAAGGTTCGCATTCTGCACCATTAATAATCAGTAACTTTGTTGATTTTTCCGCAGTTTTAATTTTAGCAGCACTGGGGAATACAGCTCCACCTAATCCTGCTATTCCAGCAAGATAAATCCGTTCAATTAATTGTTCAGGAGTTTGACTGAGAAAATTTTCAATTGGAAATTGCTCTCTCCACTGATCCAAGCCATCTGCTTGAATCTCTATAGTTAATTCTGATAAGCCTGAAGGGTGGGCTGCTACATAAGGAGCGATACTAATTACTTTACCTGAAGTTGGAGCATGAACAGGTAAACTTCTTAATTCTTGTCCTTGAGTTAACGGTTGACCTTTTAAGACATAGTCTCCGATGTTGACAATAATATTGCCTGCAACACCACTGTGCTGTTTCACTGGAACATAAAAAGTGCGGGGTAAATTTATTGATTTTATTGGTTTTTGATTTGATTGAGATTTCATCTCAGGGGGATGAAATCCACCATGGAAATCCCATAATTTTCCTGAATTAAATGCCGTTAATACGTCTTTCATTATTTCCCCACAATCATGTTTTACTCGATGCTGATGAAATTTCCACTACAGGAATAATTAAATTTGGATTAAATTTCCAATCCCAATTATCAATGGTCTCAGTTACGTTAATTATTGAAATACAGTCTGTAGGACAAGGTGCAATACAAAGTTCACAGCCAGTGCAGAGATCTGCGATAACAGTGTGTAATGCTCGATTTGTACCAATAATTGCGTCGACAGGGCAAGCTTGAATACATTTTGTACATCCTATACACATTTCTTCATTAATTAGTGCTACTTTAGCTTTATCGTCTTCAGCAAATTCAGTTGTCGGGGTATCTACACCTAATAAATCGGCAATTTTTTCTACTAATGGTTGTCCACCTGGAATACATTTTGTGATCAAATCTCCATTAGCGATGGCTTCAGCATAGGGTTTACAACCAGCATAACCGCATTGCCCACACTGGCTTTGTGGTAGTAAAGCATCGATTTTCTCTACAATAGGATCAGCTTCTACTTTAAAGTGAATAGATGCAACGCCTAATACAATGCCAAAGAGCAGTGCCAATATAGCCACTGAGATTAAGATATAATATATCATAGCCATATTATGTTCTCACTAACCCTGTGAAACCCATAAATGCAAGGGACATTAAGCCCGCAGTGATTAAAGCGATAGAAGCTCCACGGAAAGGTTTTGGAACATCTGCCGCAGCTAGCCGTTCTCTCAGTGAGGCAAATAATATTAGAACTAAGGCAAAGCCGAGCGAGGCACTGAAACCATAAATAACCGATTGAGTTAAGTTATGAGCAAGATTGACATTTAGCAATGCTACACCTAACACTGCACAATTAGTTGTAATTAAAGGGAGAAAAATACCAAGTAAACGATAAAGAGTTGGGCTAGTTTTTTTTATCATCATTTCAGTAAACTGAACGACCACTGCAATGACTAAAATAAAAACTAATGTACGTAAAAATGTCCCTTCTAAAGGAATTAACAAATAATGATCGATTAAGTAAGCACACAACGACGCAACGGTGAGAACAAACATAGTTGCTAAGCCCATTCCCATTGCAGTTTCGATTTTTTTTGATACACCCATTAACGGACAAAGCCCCAAAAACTTGACTAATACAAAGTTGTTAATGAGTGCGGTGCTAATAATTACTAAAATATAATCGGTCATAAGTTTTTTTGCCAATTTGAACAAACTCCATATTATCTCTATTTCTGCTAATCAGGACAATAAAAAATTTTTACACAGAAAAATTTTTGTATAAATTGACCGCACTTCTGTGTCTATCTCTATCTAACTAATAAGAATTATGCTAATTTAACTAAAGTTTCTTTACAGGATAAAAAGGAAAAATAATGAAAAAAACAACTGTAATTGCGGTGATTATTGCTTCAATAGGCGTTTACACAGGAGGGAGCTGGTATATTGGTAAGCAGCTAGAAAACGGATTTCAGCAACGTGTTGAACAAGTGAATAAATTATTATCTTCATCCTTCACGCCTATGTTCGATCTTGAATTAACGAATGCTAATATTGAACGTGGGATATTTAGTTCAGAAATAAAATATAATTTGCATATTAATATTGATGGTGAAAGTCAATCTTATGATATTCCTTTTACAGGAAAAGTTTATCATGGTCCTATTACTTTAAATAATTTTTCCTTTAATTTATTAAGCGGTACGACTTATGTGGCAGAAAATGAACAAACTAAAAAATGGTTTAAAAATGAAAAAAATAATCCACTAAAAATGGACTTTAGTGTTTGTTATTTACAAAATATGCAAGGGAAAATAGAGTCTGATTTTGTTGCTAAGTTAGAGCAAATTGAAGGAGAGTTTAATTTTATTCAACATTTTGAAATTGATAAAAATAACGTTGCAAAATTTGAAATTGATATGCCATTAGCAAAATTAACATTTAAACAAAATTCAAATGGAAATGAGCATGTTATTCCTAATTATGATATGACGTTAGTAAATACTAAAGGTAAGAGTTCATTTTCATTTAATCAAAATTTGAGTCATACTTGGTTGAATGAAGCCTATGTAAAAACAGAATATGGTTCTCTGATTAGCGGCAATTCAATTATTGAGTATGAAAATCATGATTTGCATTTTATCGCCAAAGAGAATGAACAAGAAAAAGACTTTATTGATATTATAATAGATAACTATGTTGATGAAGTTAATCTAAATAATTTAGATTTAGGCAAAGTAAAAATTAAATTGGGGTTAAAGCATTTAGATGGTGAAAGTGTCAATCAGCTTGTTGCAGAATACAAAAAGTATGGAAAAAATCAGATTGATAATCAAGTTGTAAAATATGCAGTAGAAAAAATCTTGCAAAATACACCGCACTTTGTATTACAACCCTTAGTAGTAGAGAATGGAAAGGGTATGTTAGAATCAAATATAAGTGCTGAATTGTTGAAAGATTTTTTAAAATTACCCAATATTCAACACAATCTGTTTCAGATTTTTACGCATTTTAACTTTGATTTGCAACTAGATCACGAAGCTTTAGTTGAGTTTTTAACTGCATATGAAGTAAGCAAAGGAAAATCTCGTGAAAAAGCAAATGCTCAAGTGCGGAAAAATTTAGCAATGTATCAAACAAGTATTGGTATTTTCGATAAAGAGCGAAATAAATACCAAATTAATCTAAAATTTGAAAATAACCAGTTGTATTTTAATCAGCAAAGAATTAGTAATGAAGATATAAAAATGGGTGTGTTTTTATTGGGAATGTTGCTAAGTAGTTATCACTGAAGTGAACATTGATAGCAAATGCGAATAAAAAATAGACAACATAAATCGGCTACTCATTTGATTGTGTAGCCGATTTTTTGTATAGCTAGTTAGTAATTATCAAACATTTCTTGAATAACAAGCGGATCTTTTGTTTTAGTTAAAGCCAACTGTAACAATATACGTGATTTTTGTGGGTTTAATGTACCTGAGGCAACAAATCCATATTTATTATCATCTAGTTCTGCATTGCGAGTTGTAAATCCTTTTCCAACACGAGATGATCGAACAACAGCAATACCTTTTTTAGCTGCTTGCTCTAGTATTGCTAAATTTTCAGCATTTAAATTACCATTTCCCACGCCCGCTACAACAATTCCTTGATAACCTGCATCAAGTAGAGCATGGAGAGGTTCAGTTGGCATGTTAGAGTAGGCATAGATAATTCCAACTTTAGGTAATTCTTTTATATTGTCTACATTAAACTCACTATTTACAGTATGTTTAGTTTCGCTAGAGTGGTCATAGTTGACTTTGTCATTATAGACAACGCCTAAAGGACCAAAATTTGCAGCAACGAAGGATTGAATTGCTGTTGTGCTGATTTTAGTTACATCACGAGCACCTAAAATCTCATTATTCATTGTCACTAACACTCCTCTGTTATGAGATTTTTGGTCTTTTGCAACTAAGACAGCATTATATAGATTTAGTGGACCGTCAGCTGATTTTTCTGTAGCTGGACGCATTGCACCCACTAAAACAATAGGTTTTTTACATTTTGCTGTTATGTTTAAAAAATAGGCTGTTTCTTCCATAGTATCAGTTCCGTGAGTAATCACAAAACCGTCAGTGTTTTTACATTGATTATTAATGTCTTTTGCTAAAGTCAACCAAACTTGATCGTTCATATCTTGTGAACCGATGTTAACAATTTGTTTTCCTGTAATGTTAGCGATTGCTTTCATTTCAGGTACAGCTTCGATTAAGGCATCAACTGCTAATACTCCAGCGGTATAATGAGCTTTTGCAGTAGTTTCTGTGCTACCAGCAATCGTCCCACCAGTGGCTAAAATAGTGATATTTGGTAATTGTTCTGCTTGAGCGGTTATTGAACCGAAAGTCAATAATGCAAGTGAAGCGATTTTTGTTAATTTCATAATAACTCCTAAAATATATTGATATTTTTGAAAGCATCAAATTTTGATATGAAAAGCTCGATTTTAAAATGAGATATTGTAGTAATATTCGGCAATTTCGTTTCTTTTTAAATGTCCCCCTTTTTAATATTGTAAAACATTAATGGGTTTTGAATGGAAGTGATCGCACTTTATAAAGTAATAAAATGCGATCTGAATTTTTATCAATTATTTTTCAATATGTAATGTAAAAGGTAGTTTTTTTTCTACGACAGCCTCTTTTAATTGTTTATAAATAGTTTTAGGATCGGTTGTCAAACTGCCTGTTGCATTAACAGAAAGCTTATTAGTAGTTTCTGGGGCTTTTGGATTAATTCCTCCATGAGTTAATGTATTACCACGTTTTAGTGCTACAGTGAAATCTGCTTTACCTAAAACACCAGCAATTGTACCGTTATCCCAGTCTTTTTTCGCATTTTCTTTCCAGTTTTCTGGCGTGTAAGCATTAATAATCCCACTACCATTAGCGGATATTTTTGCGGTTGTCTCACTGACTTTATCAGTTACATCCACAATATGCGTTATCCCTTTAATGTTGTTAGTAAGTTTCTCACTATCAACGCTAGCACCTTGCATTATTGCATTGCCATTAACATTAAGTTCAGTGTTTTTAGCATGAAGTTCTGTAGTTGCATGATTTTGATTTCGCACTATTTCTAAATTCGCCCCCGCAGAACCTCCTTTTACTAACCACATCGCTGATGATAAGCCACCGTTGAGTGATAGATTCGCACCAATATTAGTCTTATTTGTTTGGTTTTGCGGTGAAAGCAATTCCACAGCTCCGTGTTTAACATTCAATGTTAACTTGTTACTTTCAGATTTTACGCCAGAAAGCACCGCACTTTGATCGCCACTAAGAGTAACTTGATTACCTTTAATATTCACTTTATCGTGTTGAACACTATCTTCATGTTTTACATTGAAATCTATATTCGGAGCTAGATCAGAGGCTTTTGCTCCGACTTTAACGGCTACACCACCACCGATCTCTAATGCTTTACTGTGGTTTTCTGTAGCTGTAATAGAGAGTTGTTTTGCAGATACACCAACATTATTTTTAGCAGCAATATTGGTACCTTGTAGTGCTAGTTTATTTTCTATTTTTATAGTAACATCACCACCTTTTAATGTAGAACTTACCGCTTGAGTATTTTTGCTTTGACCTCCATTTGCTTTAGCTTTTACACTTACTGATGGGATAGCAACAGTTGCACTAGGTACAACAATAGCACCCACACCAACACCAAGTTCAAATCCACCAGATGTTTTAGATTCAGAATCAGTAGACTGAATAAATTTAGCATTTTTTGCTTTAACATTTAGACTTTTTTCTGCTGTAATATCTGCTTGGCTACGTAAATCTTTGGTATGGATTTTAATGTTATTACCTTTGATGTTGGTTTTTTCAGATTTAACCGAATTTGAACTAGCTTTTTGTAGATTAGCTTTAGTGTCTACATTGATATTAACAGTAGTAAAATCTGCGGTGTTTGCACTGACATTAACTTCTGCTCCTGCTGTTAACTTATCTTTCTGTACTGTATTTTGAGCAGATTTTGCATCATATTTTTCAGCCGTAACAACAATATCTTTATTTGATTGATATTTTGTCCCTTCATCAGATAGTACTTTACTATTACTTATAATTCCATTTTTTGCAGTAATATGACTGACAACAGATTTTTCTTCTACGGTGTTGTCGTATCCACCATTAGATTTTATTGCAATATTGCTGTTCACAGCTTTAGCAGTATTAATTCCAGCACCTACACTTACTTCTGTATTAACATTCTGTACGTTAGTAGTAACGCTATTTTTAGCTGCACTATGATTTATTTCTTTAACATTTTCTACTAGTTGGTTACCAGCTTCAAGATTGGAACCTTTGACATTCAATTTATCAGCATTGATATGAATATTGTTACCAGCCTTAATTTGACTGCGTTGAGCTGTACTTGTGTTTGTATTGGAATTGGTATAGTTTACTCCTATGCCAACTTTGCCAGAGACAGCGTCTGGTTTAACCTCTATATCTAATGTTAAATTAGCTTTGGTGTTAGCTTCTGTATTGCGAGCTTTATCATATTGTGCTAACTCATCAACTTTTTTAGCATCAACTTTTACATTATTTGTGGCATTAATTTTGCTACCACTAACGGTTACAGTATCAGCTTTTAAGTGGATATTTTTTCCATTTAGAGTTGATGCAGAGTGAGTAGTTGATTGTGTTTCTTCTTGATTGTCATGGATATGTAATCCAACACCTGCTTTACCCGAAATTGATACATTCTTTTTGACGTTGTCAAAAACAGCAGTACCAACGCCTTTGCCATCAAGTTTACCATCAACTAGCTTAGAAATAGTATCAACGGCACTACCAATTAAAGCTTCTTTATTCACTTTAATATCTGGTTTTTCTGCTTTGGCACTGAAATTAAAACTATAAGAAGAGGATTTGTGAGTTTCTGTGTTTTCTGCTCCTAAAAGGTTTATTTTGCCGTTTTTTAGCGAAACTACATCCAATAATCCAGCTGTTTTAAGAGAACTACCAATAACATTAATATCCTTATCTACTGTTAATTTTAAGTTAGATTCTGAATGAAGAGTTGAACCTTGAGCGGTTAGTTTTTGACTAAATTTTTCTGAGCGTGCTTTAGTAATATTAAAAATAGTGCCTTGACGATTATTTTCTATGGTTTTATTTTCTACATTTACCGCATCAATATTTAAATTGCCATTTACCGCTTTCACAATAGCCTCTTTTCCTGAAATTACTCGGCTACCTGAAATTTGCACACCTTTATCTGATTCAATGTAAGTTTTTCCTGCTATAGTAAAATCAGAACCATTTTGCATGCCTAAGTCGTCTTCAGAGAATTGTTGATTAGAACCACCTAATCCTCCCCAGTATTTTAGATCACCATCAACTTTGTGGTGATTAAAACTTTTTTCTGCAGTGAATGTGGTTTTATCATCAGCTTTAATCACTAGATCTCCATCAATTTGCCCTTTTACTCCTTTTAACTCTACTGATTGACCATTTATGACTAATTGCTGATCAGCTTTTAATTCAGTGGCAATGTAAGTTTGCACAGACTTTTCTTGTTTAGTTTGTCCAGTTTTGAGTGTGGCTGTCTCATTTTTTATATCTGCACTTATATTATTTATTGCAGTTTCTGTTGCTCCCTTCAAAGAAACACCATTTTTGCCCTGTAAACCGATATTTTTTCCTTCTAATTTTACAGCTTCACCAGTCAATTTTCCTTCAGTCGCAATGACTTTAACTGTATCTGCCGTAATTTCGGTTCGATGTAAATTTTCTTTGCTGGTGTTAAAGGTTTCATTGCGATGCCACAGACCTTTAGATTGATTGTTTTTGATAGAATAGTTATTAGTTGTTTTTTCTGCTCCAACGTGAGTCTGTTTGCCTACCAGTTTTGCTTCGGTGTTTGCCTTAATGTCTGTTGCAGTAACGTTAAGTTTATTTTTCGCACTGACAAATACGTTATCTGCTTCAATTAGCGTTTTTTGATATTGTTGAGTAGTTTTTTCTTTAATTTGATGTGAGGTGACGTTTTTTATGTTCGATTTATTTTCAGTTTTTTCATTTGATTGGTTCGAAGCTATACCAGTTAAAGTAGTATTGCCTGCGGTGACATTAACTTCTTTTGCTTTTAGATGACTACCAGCAACAGACAAAGTAGCTCGCTCATCAGTAGAATGAATTCTAATTCGCCCAGCTTGAATACTACCTGCTATTTTCCCATCTAACACTTGTCCTTCTTGTCTGACAACTTTAATTTTTAATTGACCTTGAGCATCTCGTTCGATTTTATTACGTCCTTCGATGATGTTAATATCATGTTCAGATTTGATATCACCACTGACCTGAATCTGAGGTGCAATTAGATCTAAGTTTTGTGATCCAGTTATTGTTCCTTTAGTAACTAATTTATTATTACCTTTTACATCATAGCCATTTAAATTGCCATCTTTTACTTGTACTTGACCGACGACTAGAGATTCTTTAGTTGTATTGATAAAACCACATCCATCACAAGTAATTCCATTTGGATTAGCTAATACGTAATCAGCTTTTTGTCCAAATACTTCTTGTTTACCTGCTAAAGTTGAAGGATTGCGACTAACGACTTCATTTAAAATTATATTGGCAGCTTGATTTCCAAAATTAGGATTTTTGTTTACATCGCCGGCGAGTTGAGACTTACCGTTTTGCAACGCATTATTTAAAACAGCTCCTGTATTTTCAACATTATAGTTGTGATATTGATTGTGAGATAATCCAGAATTGCTTGGTTTAGCAATATTGATTACTTCTACATTATTTTGTTTAGAAACTTGAGTATTTGGGTTAGCTGGTTGGATGTCTGCATGACTGATTTGAACGTATAATATAGAGGATAGTGCGATAGCAATTTTGGATAACGTGAGCGGCTTATTCATAATAATATTCCTTTTTATTAAATCATTAAATACACAGAATTAATCAAATTCAGTGTTAATATCTTTAAATTTTTTCTCCTTCGATAGGGAGCTTTAACATACTAATATTGTTATATAAAAAAGCCACAGATTTATTTTAAAATGTGATCTTAGTCACTAAAAAAGATAGTTTGTTTGTAAATTAATACTACTCTCGTGTGAGTTTAGTCCATTAGGTTGTATTAATTTTCCATTTGCCCATTCAAAGTTAAGTGTCAATTTTTCAGTGAAATTAACTTTCAATCCAGCACCTAGTGCAAATGCTTTATAAGTACTACTTTGCCCACTAGAAGCTTTTGAGAGACCTATATCCATTAAAATGTATGGTTCAAATTGCCATTTTGCATCAGTGTAAATAATGCTAATTTCATTTTGTAAGACCGCACTTTTTTCTGCTGAAATTGATAGTTTTTTAAATCCTCTTATCGCATTCCGTCCTAGCAGTTCGAATTGCTTTACTCCTACTAGATTGTCTGAGCTATATTGTAGGAGTAAACGTTGTTTTTGATGAAAGAGATGATCTAACCAGTTATAGTAGTAATTGAATTGTAATTCCCCATTCCATTTATTGAATTTACCTTGCAATAAGTGCGGTTGATTTTTATGACGTTTTTCAATATCTAATTGAGTTAAGCCTTTTTCGTAATTTAAATCAAAGGATAAAGATCCTCGTGGAAATAATTGAGCATGATTGATACCTAAAAGTACAGTGTTTAATTTCGGACTTTGTAATTCGATCATTGCATCAAGAAAATAATTTTTTGCACTATAATGTTCAAATTGTGTATAAATTGTAGAAATGTGATTTTCACCTCGATGAAAAGTGTAATCAACTTTTAATCCTATTTGCCAACTGCTACCGCGCTGTTCGGCACGATGATATTGTAGTGGAACTTGAGTGTTAAATTTAGACAGAGTACCATAAGAATTGAGAGTCCAGTAACCATAAGGAATTGAATGAAAAAAAGTTGCTGAACGATTAAAATTAGTATTAACTGACTTTAATGTATGAGATAAGCTCAAAAATAAAGTATCAGATAAGCCTAAAGGATTATCAACATTAAAACCACTCCTAATTTGCCAATATTTATGACGATGGGAGGCAAAGTTATCGAATCCTAGATAGCCGTTGATTTTCGATTTCTCTTGATTAACGAAGCTAAGGTGGATCTCTCCTGTTTTTTGAGGTAAAACATCAACAGTAACGTGACTTCCTTTCATTTTGTTCGCTTGATCGAGTGATTGATCTAAATCTTTTATATTAAGCGGCTTATTGATCATGTGCGGTGCTAAAGTTGTAAAATTCAACCTACTACTAGTAGAACTAAGTGCGGTTACTTTTCCTTCAATAACATGTAAAATCAGGTTACCATTAGAATCTTCTTCAAATTGAAATGAGTGATGGATATAACCTTTTTTCAAATAAAGTTGAGTGATTTTTTTGCTGATTTCATTTAATTTACTCTCACTTATACAGTCATTTTTAGTAAGGTGTAGAGAGGAAACATCAACTAGAGTAATACCTATAAAATCTAATCCATTATAGGGTAAGCAATATTGAGATAAAGATGAAGAAGGAGAGCGCTCTTCTTTTTGTTGATATTGATGTTGATTAATCCATATTTGTTCACTTTGTTGTCGTAGTTGGTTTAAATTTTGTTGTGATTGTTGTTGGAAACGAGTGAATTCATTATCAATATGACCAATTTCTATTGCGTCTCCTGCATGTACTATAGATATATTAGATACTATTGTTAGTAAACCCAAATAATAGATAAATTTCATAGGCATTCCAAATAGTTAATAGTTTAGAAATGATAGTATAAAATTTTATTTAATGATAGAAAAGCATAACATTTCTATGAAATAAAAAGACTTAAATAATAACAAGGTAAAGAGCGGTCAGTTTTGAGAGAATTTTGTTCTTTGAGTAGATTTTTATGTTGTGAGAGGGATGGTCATAAAATGGTAATGAAATAGTTATTTTGATGTTATTTTGGTCAATTGGTAATTTTTTTTGGAAAAAAGTAAAAAAGTAGTTGCATAGGATTAAGAATTGACTATAATGGGGGGCACACAACGACACGGCGTTGTAAGTAGATGACCGTGTCG